>DASSQZ010000151.1:0-18141 GCA_035702105.1 Myxococcales bacterium
AATGGGCCTACGGTGACTTCCTCGCCATCCTCGTCGGGGAGGAAGTGGCTCAGCGTCAGCAAACTCGCGTGCAGCGACTCTCGCGCCGCGCTTGCTTCCCGTTTCTCAAGACCATCGACGACTTCAACTTCACCTACCAGACCACCGTGAAGCTCTCCCTGCTCGGCTCCGCGCTCTCGCCAGATTTTGTCACCGAGGGGCGCTGCCTCGTCCTGCACGGCAAGCCCGGCCGCGGCAAGACGCACCTCGCAGTCGCCATCGCCTACCGCGCCATCCAAAACGGCTTCGACGCGCTCTTCGCCACCGCCGCCGAGCTCATCGACGATCTCTCGGCCGCCTTCCGCGCCGGTGGACTCGCCGACGCGCTCGTGCCTTACGTCTCGCCCGACGTCCTCGTGGTCGACGAGGTCGGCTACCTCACCACGGCACTGATGCCGCGAACATGCTCTACCACGTCGTCAACGAGCGACATCGTCTCCGGCGGAGCATGGTCTTCACCAGCAACAAGCCCCCCGATGCCTGGGGTGCCGTCCTGCACGACGATGACCTGGCGCAGGCGATCGTCGACAGAGTCCTCGAGCGCGGGCGCTTGCTCAGGCTCGAAGGGCCCTCCATCCGCACCAAGCACCTCGGCCTTGACGCTCCGGCAAGCGCTGAGGCACCGTCAGCTCCACCGGCCAGAATTTCCGGAATTGGGTCGGCAGAATTTCCGGAACCCACAGGCGGCTCCATGGCAGCTCGTTTGGGAGTTGAAGCCTACATCAAGCGTCTCGCGAACAACTAGCTCGGTCCCGACAACAGTGGGCCGAGCGAGGTAAGCTCGGGGCCGTGGATTTCGAGATCGTCGGACAGCTCCGGGAACTCGAGACGATCGCGAGCGGTCGCAGCATTCGGGAGTTGCCGCGGCTGCGGAAGTTTTACGGACGAGGACGTTGGCGGAAGATGAAAGGAGTTGCTACGATCCGACTGCCGAACGGAAGGATCGTCGAGGCTGAGTTGCACTGGTACGAGGCGCACGGGATCGGGCGGAAAGAATTCAAGATCAAGAGGCTGTTGCCATCGACATGACCAGGACGCGCAAGAGGAAGAGCTACGTCGTCTGCCTGTCGAACCATGGGTATCCGGCGTCGCTCGAGCCAAGGAAGATCTACGTGGCCATCCGCGATGCCGCGGCGCAGCGGCAGGGGCTAGTGCGCGTCGTCGACGAGTCGGGGGAGGACTATCTGTACCCCCGTGAGCGCTTCGCGCCGCTGAAGCTGCCGCGTGGGCTGCAGCGGGCCTTGGCTGCAGCGGCCTGAGCCGTGGCCATTTCGTGGCCAAGTGCACCCGAAAAGTGACCTGGCTGGCTGGTCAGCGAGGGACTGCCGAAAGCGCAACTGTCTGATTTGTCCGCGCTTGTCTACTCGTCGCGGTCCGGCGTGGTCACCTCCGGGGGCTCCCGGCTTACAGGGCGGCTCTGACCATTTTTCACTCACGGTCTGCCCCTCGCGGATCGGTGCCGCTGCCCGATGGGTACCGGAACGGCCGGTCTCTGGCCGAGAAGGTCAACCCGACGGATCGCGGATGGACGCCGCTGCTGGCTGCGGTTCAAGGGAGCCGGCTGGAAACGGCGCGCCTTCTGATCGAACGAGGCGCCGACGTTCGGGCGCAGAACCCGATGGGCTACACGGCGCTGGAGTTCGCCGCGCACGGCGGCCATCTCGAGATCTGCAAAATGCTGGTGGAGCGCGGCGCACTGATTGACGTTGCAGATCACGAGAGCGGCGCGACTACTTGTCGTCGCGTCGGTGATGAACGCACTGAAGTCGTGGCTCACCTCCTGGGACACGGTGAAGTCGCGGGCGGCAGCCGCACCCGCGGCATCGGCTGGCTCAACTGGCCGGTTGAACCGCGGCCGGAGTCAGTTCAACCGGTTGAACCGTCCCGTCCACACCGATGACGGCCTCCCGCCGCGTCCACCTGCGACCGGCGCAGCGCGAAGACCATCCAATCGAGGTGTTCTTCCACGAGATGCCCTGAGAACGGAGAAGGGATGAAGCAGAAAGACCGGCCAGGCGCATGGTACGTTATGCGAGGATGCTCTCTGGTCCCTTGGGGAGGCAGCGATGAGATTCGCGGCGTCGATTGCGGTGACGCTCCTGGGCCTCGGTTGCGCCACCTCCCGGCTCATGACTGAGCCCGAATATCAGGATCGAGCGAAGGTGGAGACCTCGCTGTTCAGCGGAGAACAGGGGTTCTCCTCCGAAGACGCGGTCCGGAAGATCCTCACCGGCCGGATCGAGCTGCCGTCGAAAGCCAAGCTGGCGCTGTTGAAGTACGAAGCCCCCGCGGACGACAGGCTCGCGGTGACGCATTACGGATACGATTACTGGCGATCGGAATCCTATGTGAAGCTCCAGCAGCGCCTGCTCGATGCGCTGCAGTCGGCGCTCCTGTCATCGGGCCGCGTCTCCGAGGCGACCGCCCTGCCCTCGATGCTGGTGCCGAGGCACCCGACCCTCTCGGTGCTCAGGCAGGCCGGTGTGCGCTTGCAGGCCGATCTCCTGCTCGTCTACCACGTCATCGGAGACGTGTATTACGACTACCGGTTCTTGCAGAAAGACCGAATCAAGGCGTTTGCGACGTGCGAGGCGGTACTGCTGGATACCCGGACCGGCGTCATCCCGTTCACCTCGGTGGCGACTCGAGAGGTCTTGACCGAACGGAAGGACAGCGATTTCGACCAGGCGGACGCGAGTACTCGCGTCCAACAGGAGGCGGCCCTCCAGTCCATCAACGCCATCGGCGCCGAGTTGGCGGCCTTCCTGAAGGCAGTGAAGTAGCGTCGACGCGAAAGCTGCTCAGGGCCCGCCGCGAAGTTGCATCGCAAGCTGCAGCATGCTCGAACGAGGCGCATGGGATCCGGCGGAAGGAATTCAAGATCAAGAGGCTGTTGACTGCAGCGGCCGAGCCGGGCGCCAGGGCCTATCGCTGGTTGCCGCCTGCGGGGGCGGGCTTGCCGTCGGGGCCGGGCGCGGCGGCGGCCTCGCAGCGGCACACCCGACAGCCACGCGCTTCATCCATCGCGCAGATCTCCCGCGTCAGGCAGCGTACCCCTCGCGACTCCGGGCAGACCGTGCGGTCGCCCTCCAGGTGGGCACACCCGGCAGCGGCCAGGAGCAGGATCGTCGCCATGCGCATGACCGGAGTCTTGCAGGTGGACGGCGTCAGCGCCACTGCGTCAGGAGCCGTTCCCGATCGAAGAGCCGGACGGCGGCGAAGACGAGCGCGGCGTCGGCGGCGGCCACCGCGAGAGAGAGCAGCAGGTAGAAGCGCGGCCCGAGCGCGATGCGTCCCGCGAGCTGCACGACCAGGAGACCCAGGAGGGGCAGCACCGTCGTCGCGGCGAGGTTCTGCGCCGCCCTCGGGTCGAGCACCCGTGAGGACACCACCACCGCCATCGCGTTCCCGAACAGGGCCAGCAGCGGCGAGAGCGCCAGCGTCCCGAACAGCCACGCTCCATCGGGCAAGAGAAAGCGCCCGGCCACGAGATCCACCCCGGCGCAGAACAGGGCTGCCGCGATCCAGGTGATCCCCACCGCCGGCAGGAGCGCGGCGATGCTCTTGCCCAGGATGATGCTCAGCGTGCTCACCGGCGTGGCCAGGAGCGGCTCCAGCGTGCGCCGTTCGCGCTCGCCGCCGATCGACTGCGCCGCGAGCAGGATGGGCAGGAAGATGGGCAGCACCAGGAACATGGGCAGCCAGTTGAGCGCCAGCGCCGCCGCCACCCCCACCACCGGCCCCTGCCCTTGCACGCCGTAGACATCGGTCACGAACGCCAGCGCCTGCTCCGGCGCGGCGTGCACCAGCCAGGCGAGCAGCGCCACCGGCACCACCACCACCGTCGCGGGCAGCGACACCATCGAGAGCAGGAGCACCGGCGACCGCCGCAATTCCAGCAGTTCCTTGCGCAGGACCAGGGCGGTGCTCACGCGGTCAATCCCTTCTCCCGCGCGTCGGCGAGGAGCTGGAGCCAGGCCTCCTCGAGCGGATCGCGGTGCGGCGCCACCGCCTCGATGCGGGCGCCTGCAGAGACCAGCGCGGCGACGATGTCCGGCACCTCCGCGAGCGGCTCGACGAAGAGGCTTCGGCCGGAGATGCGCAGCGACTTGCAGAGCGAGCGCACCCCGTCGGGCTGGAACGGCGCGGCCAGGTCGACGCGGAGGAGATCCTCCCGCCGGATCTCGTGCACCGCGACCACCCGCTGCGCGATGAACGCGGCCCGCGAGCAGAGCCGCTCCACCTCGTCGAGGTGGTGGGTGCAGAGCACGATGGTCGCGTGCTCGGCGGACAGCTCGGCGATGACGTTGCGCACCTCGCGCGTCGCCTCGGGGTCGAGGCCCACCGTCGGCTCGTCGAGGAAGACGACCTCCGGCTCGTGCACCAGCGCGCGCGCGATGGCGAGCTTCTGCTTCATCCCCCGCGAGAGCTCCGCGAAGGGCCGATCGGCGTGCTCGGAGAGGGCGAAGCGATCGAGCAGCAACTGCACCCGGCCGCCGCGCGCCGCCTGCAGATCTGCGAAGTAGCGGAGGTTCTCTCGCGCGGTCAGCCGGTCGTAGAAGCCGGGCTGCTCGGTGAGCAGGCCCACCTTGCGCCGCAGCTCCGGTCCGCCCGGCTGCCCGGGAGCGATTCCGCAGCCGGCCACCACGGCGGTCCCCGTGTCGGGCGCATAGAGGCCCGAGAGCATCCGCAGCGTGGTGGTCTTGCCCGCGCCGTTGGGGCCGAGCATGCCGAAGACCTCGCCTCGAGCCACCTCGAAGGTGACGTCGCGGCAGGCGGTCCGGCCCGCGAACGACTTGCCCAGCCCGCTCGCTGCGATGGCGATCAAGCGAGGCCTTCGCGTCCGGCTTGGAAGGGCCGGGCTAGAGCCGCCGGATCTGCACCTTGCGCCATTTGACCAGGCCGCCCTGGGCGCCGTTGACGCCGGGGCCGAATTGCAGCGCGAACGGGCCGGAGGAATGCCTGCCGTCCTGCGCGCTGGCGGTCTCGACACCGTTCAGCTTGACGGTGAGCTGCTGTCCCCTGGCGGTGATCTCGTAGGTGTTCCATTTGCCTCCGGCCTTGTTGACCAGCGGCACCGGCACTGCGGCGACGTTCACGATGGCGCCCGTGCCGTATCTCGGATCGGGCCGGATGTCCCAGATATTCACCTCGTAGCAGAGCTCGGAGGTGATCTTCTGCGCATCGCTGCAGCGGAGGTAGACGCCGCTGTTGGTGTCGGCCTCGGCGTAGAATTCGGCCCGGATCTCGAAATCCGTGTACGGGCTCCTCGACACGAGAAAGCCCCCCTTGCCCTGGTCGGCGACGATGGCGCCGCCTTCCGCGCGCCAGTTCGCATCGCCCACCCGGTTCCAGTTCTCGAGGCCCGCCTCGCCGTCAATCAGGGTTTCCCAGCTGCCGGCGCCCGTGCTGCGCGACTGCGACGCGCAGCCGGCGAGCAGCGCGATGAGCGGCGCGGCGGATACGAAAGACGAAGCCTTCATCGGCCCTCCCTGCGGTGTTCAGGCCAGGACTCTAGTCGAACGGGCGCCGTGCGGCCATGTTCGCCCTCCTAGGTGCGGACGAGCTTGCGGGTGACCACGACGTCGAGCTCGCGGCCGGCGCGGCGGATGCGCAAGGTGACGGTGGTTCCCTCGGGACCGCGGATGGCGCCCACCGCGCCCTCGAAGCCCAGGTCGGTGACGCGCGCTCCGTCGATGGCGAGGATGGCGTCGCCGGGGCCCAGGCCGGCGTCGGCGGCGCCCGCGCCGGGCACGACCTGCTGGATGTCGAGGGCGTCGCCCTGGGCGCGCAGGACCGCGCCGATGCCGGTCAGCTCGACCTTCGCGTCGGCGGTTTTCCGCGGCGTGAGCGCGATGGCGAGCGGCGGCGCATCGCCATCCTCGGGGAGCGACGCGAGCGGCACCAGGCGCGTCAAGTACCCCTCCTTCGCGGCGCTCACGCTGTTCGCGTCCGGCGGGACGTGCTCCAGGCTGAAGCGGCCGTCGGGGCCGGATTCCGCCTCTGGCGAGAGCGGCGCGACCGGCAGGTCCGGAGCGCGCCCGCGGCGGCCTTCGAGCGACAGGGTGGCGCCGGCGATCGGGCGCCTGGTGGCATCGTCGGTGACGAGACCGGCGATGCGCGCTCCGGAGTGCAGCGCGAAATTGGCCTCGGCGGGCGCGTCGCCGATCTCGACCACCGCGTAGCCCGACCAGGCGTAGCCGGCAGCCATGGCGGTGACCTCGTAGGTCCCGGGCGCGAGGCCGTCGATGCGGTAGGCGCCGGAAGGATCGAGGAACGAGGCGGGCGCGACCAGGGTGGCGAGGACGCCGTCCCGGCGAAAGGCGCCGACGGCGAACGCCGCGATGGGTGCGCTGGTGCGCGCGTCGCGGACGCGGCCGAAGAGCGAGCCCGCCGCATTTCCGGCCGTTCCCGCGTCCGCAATGCCGCCGTCGCCGAGGGCGGCGCTCGGGGCGCCGGCGGCATCGGCCCCGCGATCGTTGCCTTCGCGCGCGAGGCGCAGCACCACGCCGTCCACGTCCTTTCCCGCGGCGCTGGTGAAGGAGACCGGGCTGCGGCCGAATTCGCTCTCGAACGGCGCGTAGCCCTTCGCCTCGATGGAGACCAGGCGGTAGGTGCCGGGCGCACGCGGCGCGAACCGGAACGCGCCGCCGAGACCCGTGGAGGTCGAGTAGGCGCCGTCGTCGTGCGAGAAGGTCAGCTCGGCGCCGGCGATGCCGGCGGAGGTCTCTGCGTCGACGACTGCCCCTGCGAGCGCGCCGGGAGCATCGGCCGCCGCAGGGCGCACCAGCACCGGCCTCGAGAGCTGGATTGCGGGAGGGGGAAGGGACCGCCTGGCCGGCGCAGCCGCGGGAACGCCCGCGGGCGGCTGCGGTGCGGCGGCAGCCGGCCGGGCGGCGCGGCTCGGCGTGGACGGTTCCTTTCTTCCCAGCCACAAGACGACGAGGGCCGCGGCAGCCACGACCCCGAGGGCGATCCACCGGCGCTGCATGGCCGGCGATGGTGACGCCAGGCGTCCGCGCGCGCAACCGCCGGTCCGGAAGCAGGCGCTGCGCGATCGCGGCCACTGCTGTGCAATTTTTCAACAAGGGGAAGGCGGAGGCAGCGTGCCCATGCCCTGTTCCGCGGGGAAACCCTCGGCGAGGGTGCAGAAAAACCGCGCGTCGGGCCTCGGGGCGGTTCGTGGCCACACCGGGGAACCCCCGGCATTGCGAATCGCAATTCATTCGCGCGGCAATGCGCCACGGTCAATCCTCGACGAAGGGCAACGCCGCCCTTTTCAGAGGGGCTGTTGGCTGCCGGCGGGCTCCGCTCGCCGCTCCCGGCACGCGCATAGCTGATTCCTTCTATAGAGCTGGGCATTCCCCGTAGTTATCTGTGCGCCACCATCGGGGCGGCATGGCGCCGGCTCGACGGAAGAAGGGGGATACCATGATGTCTCGCACTCCCGCGCGCATCGGCGTGCTCTCGGCCGTGGTCGCGCTGGCGCTATTCACCGCCTGCAATGGATCGAACAAGGTCAGTCCGCCGCCGGTCAGCCCGGATACGAGCACTCCGAACACGCCGATCACACCGGTCACGGTCAGCGCGATCACCGTGTCTGCGCAGCCGTCGCTGGCGAAGGGAACTTCCGCCGCCCTGACCGCCAAGGCGATCTACACGGACAGCTCGGTGCAGGACGTGACCGACGAGGCCACCTGGGCCAGCTCCGACGCGGCCATCGTCGCCATCGTCGAGAACCGCAGCGCGACGGCGTACGACTGCAAGGCCAAGGCCCTGGCCACCGGCGCCGCCACCGTGTCCGCCTCCTTCGGAGGCAAGACCGGAACGGCCTCGGTTTCCGTCACGGCGGCCGTCCTCATCCAGAACGGCCTGGCCATCACTCCTTCGGGCGAGGTGTCGCTGCACAAGGGCAACACCCAGCCTCTCGTCCTCACCGGAATCTTCACCGACGACTCGCACCAGAACGTCACCGCCGAGGCGACATGGGCCACCGGCAACGGCGCGGTCGCGGCGGTCGCTGCCGGCGAGCTGCGCGCGACCGGCGTCGGCTCGACGAAGATCACCGCCAGCTTCGGCGGCCAGCAGGCCGAGGCTGCGGTCACCGTCGGAGCGCCCGAGCTCACCAACATCGCCATCGACCAGGCGCCGTTCCAGATCGTCCAGGACCTCACCAGGAATCTCTCCGTGACCGGCCACTACGGGGACGGGACTACCAACGTCGTCACCTCGCAGGCCGTCTGGTCCAGCGACAATTCCGGCGTCGCCGAGATCTCCACCGCAGGCCTCCTCACCGCCAGGTCCGCCGGCAGCGCCAACATCACCGCCAAAGTCGGCGCGTTCGCAAAGACGGTGAAGGTCACCGTCGTGGCGAGGACGCTCATGGCCGTCGAGATCGAGGCGGAGCATGGCGCGTTCGCGACGCTTGCGCAGGGACTCCAGGCGCAGCTTCGCGCGATCGCGAAGTACGACAGCGGCCACACCGCCGACGTGACGGCGGACGCGGCCTGGACTTCGGAGAACGCGCGCGCCAGCGTCGCTGCAGGACTGGTCACCGCCTCGAAGGAATTGACCGGCGCGGCGCACATCGACGCGACCTTCGGCGGCTTCACCGCCTTCCTGGTGTTCGAGGTCACCGACGCGATCCCGGTGAGCGTCAAGATCGCTCCGGCCGGGTTCACCATCCCCGCCGGGCTGAACAAGCCCTTGACCGCCGAGGCGACGTACAGCGACGACAGCCATGGCATGGTCACCGACCAGGTCACCTGGTCGACCGCCGACGCAGCCATCTGCACCGTCTCGAACGCCGCGGGGTCTCACGGCCTCTTCAAGGCGCTCAAGGTGGGAACCTGCACGCTGACGGCCGTCATCGGCGGCGCCACCGGCACCGCGAGCATCAACGTGAGCAACGCCGCGCTGACGAAGGTGACGGTCACGCCGCTCGTGCCCGACCCCCTGCCCATCGGGCTCAGCCAGCAGTTCAAGGCCGAGGGCACCTACAGCGACGACACCACCCAGGACATCACCACGCAGGTGGTGTGGACCTCCTCCAACGACGCCGCCGCCAGCATCTCCAACAAGCTGGAGGCCAGGGGCCTCGCTTCCGGCATCGGCATCGGGCCGGCCTACATCAAGGCCGAGGATCCCGAGACGCACATGTCGAACACCGTGCTGCTCTGGGTGGCCGACGCGGTGATCGTCAAGCTCGACATCACCTGCGACAAGGCCTCGCTCCCCAAGGGCCTCACCGCGCAGTGCAGGGCGATGGGGACCTACAGCCTGCCGGCGATGCCGGTGCAGGACGTGACCGAGATCGTGACCTGGAGCTCGAGCGACTCCGAGGTCGCCTCCATCCGCAACAGCGACCCCTGCGGGCAGGTCGGCTGGGTCAAGCTGGGAACCGCGAAGATCACCGCCAAGGATCCCAAGACGGAGAGGGTGAGCAACGAGTTCGGGATCACCACCGTCGACGCCGTGCTTCAGAACATCGAGGTGCTGCAGAGCTGGGTGTTCGAGCGCGTCCTCCACACCGGGATGCAGCAGGTGCCGCCCAACTATCCGGTCGAGTTCAAGGCCTACGGCTACTACTCCGATGAACCCAGGAAGGCCGTGGCGATCACCGACGGCGCGAACTGGACCGTGCCGGCCGGGTCCGACTGCGCGATCTCGGCGAACTTCGCCCGCGGCACCAGGCCGGGGGTGAGCTGCGTCGTCACCGCCAGCAAGGACGGCATCGAGCACAGCGCCACGCTCAAGATTCTCGACGTGGTGCTGAACTCGATCCTGGTCGAGCCCACGCCGTCCGACCTCCCCAACGGGATGACGCGCGACTTCCAGGCGTGGGGCATCTACAACGTCCGCGATCCGCTCTTCAGCTTCGGCAGGATCCTGCCCTACCAGTTCGAGCTGACCCGCCTCGCCACCTGGAGCACCCATGACGTCGAGGGCACCGGAATCGCCGACGTCTCCAACGCCGCCGGCAGCCAGGGCCAGGTCCTCGCCAAGAACCTGGGCAGGGCCACGGTGCAGGCGATCGAGCCGCTTTCGCAGATCTCCGGCCAGGCCGATCTCCACGTGACCGACGCGATCCTCAAGGAGATCTCGGTCGCGCCCGCGAGCGCGGAGATCCACCTCGGCGAGGCGCAGCAGTTCAACGTCGAGGCGACCTTCACCGACGGCAGCAAGCTGGACGTGACCAACTCCGCGGTCTGCCACCTGGACGCGGTGGAGAGCTTCGGGCCGGTCGGCGGCAGCTGCAGGTTCCAGGGCAACTCCCAGGGCGAGTGGACGGTCACCGCGAACTACCACGGGATGACCGACACCGCGGCGTTCAAGGTCTCTGCGGCGCAGCTCCTCGAAGTCGAGGTGCAGCTCTGCGACCGCAGCCAGCCCGAGGGCGACCGCTTCGTCTTCACCAACTGCCGCCAGACCAACTCGGCGCAGGTGATGGTCGGCCAGAACACGGTCTTCCGCGCGTTCGGTCGCTTCACCGATACCGCGGCGCTGCACGGCGGCTTCTGGGAGGACATCACCCCGTTCGTCGCCTGGGACAGCTCCGCCAGGGACGTGGCGCACGTGTCCAATGATCTCGAGGACATCGGGGCGGCGACCGGGCTGACGGTCGGCGAGTCGACGATCACCGCGGTCGATCCCGGACGGCTGATCTACGACAGTCTCGTGCTGACGGTCGTGCCGGCGCTCCCGTAGCGAGGCGCGCGCGATGGCCGGGGCCCGTCCCCGGCCATCCGCCGGCACCGGACGGCTCCGCCCGGCGCCGGTCCGCCAAGGAGAATGCGCCGTGGAAAGCGAACCCGGAAAGGTGGATCGCCTCGACGCCGCGGCTCGACGCTGGAATCTCACGCCGAAGCAGGTGGAGGTACTCGGGCTGCTGGCGCACGGGCTCTCCAACCGGTCCATCGCGGCCGCGCTCGGATGCGCCGGGAGCACAGTCGAGCTGCACGTCACCGCACTGCTGCGGAAGACGCACTGCAGGGGACGCGCCGCGCTGGTGGCGCGCTACTGGACCGACATGTGAGAGGCAGTTTGCAACGGATGCGGGCGCCCTTCGCGGCGCCCGCAGTCCGTGCCGGCGCGGCACCACTGCGCGGCGGCGTTCCGCTGGGGCAATCGCTTTACATTCCGGGCGAATGGGGAATCGCCGGCGTGGCGAGCCGGCGTCCGGCTCGATCGATGCATCCGTCGTTGGGGACTGCCGCCGTCGATTTCAGAGGAAATGGCATGTCGGAACCACAGCTGGGGATTTCCGGCTACCGCCCAGCAGCACGCGAGAACGCCGGAATCCGCAATCTCACCGCACGGCTTTCGACGATTTCCGAGCACGAGGAGCCGGCGACGCGCTGGCTGGTGCCGGCGCTGCGCGAACGACTCGACACCGAGATCGCGCTCGCGTACCGCATCGAGGACGCCCCGGGAGGGCCGGAGCTGAGGGATTACTGCGCGAGCGGGATGCCGTTCACTCCCGCCGAGGTCGCCCTCGACATGCAGCGATTGGTCCGGACCGGCCGCTGGGGCCTCTTCGACCCCCTCCGCCCGGAGGCGCCGCAGCGCAACCTCGTGGTCGATCTGGGGCGCTATCGCGCGCTGCTCGCCGAGCCCACGCCGCCGCGCGGGCTGGGGATCGGCCGCGCGGAGATCGATCGGGCGCGCGCAAACCTCGACCGGGTGCTCGACGAGCTTCCGGTGCTGAAATTCTGCTTCGTCGAGGAATGCGAGATGCGCGTGCTCGTCTGCGACGGCGCGGCGCTCCTCGCCTGGGTGGGCGTGCTGCAGGCCGATCCCTTCTCGCCCCGACAACGCTGGGCGCTGGAGTCGATCGTCCCCGCGCTGCGGCGGCGGCTTGCGCTGGAGCAGGTCATGGAACGAGCGCCGGTCGCCACGGCCGCGCTCGGCGCGGCGCTCGACGCAATTCCTGCGGCGGCATTGATCCTGACGGAGCAGGGGAAGATCCTTCATGCCAATGCCGCAGGGCGGCGCTGGGCTTCAGAGAAGCCCAATGACCTGAAGGCGGCCATCTCGGAGAGCCTGCGGGCAGGACACCCGGACGCCCGGCTCTCGCTCACCCGGGTCGAGGCGCCCGACCGGCGTCCGCTGTTCCTCGCCATCGCGCAGAGCACCGATGCGCTGGTGCTGCGGACCCGGACCGCCGCCGCGCGGTGGCACCTGACCGCCCGCCAGGCGCAGGTGCTCTCGCTGCTGGCGCAGGGCAAGGCCAACAAGTCGATCGCGGCGGAGCTTTCCTGCGCGCTCCACACCGTCGAGATCCACGTCGCGGCGCTCCTCGAGAAGGCGCAGTGCGACAGCAGGTCCGCTCTCATCGCGCACCTCTGGTGTTGACGGGTGACGACGCGCCGCATTGACTTTGGGGGTCCATCGGGCGTGGATTCGATCCTCGTCCCGTGCGAGGTCCACCATGTCCGACTCCCGCGTCTACCGGCAGGAACTGACCCCTCTCCACTTCCTCGAGCGCGCAGGCGACGTCTTCGCCGAACGCGCCGCGGTCGTGGACGGCGACCTGCGTCTCAACTGGCGGCAGATGCGCGCCCGGGCGCGGCGCCTCGCCTCCGCGCTGCACCGGGGAGGCCTGAAGAAGGGCGATCGCGTCGCCTTCCTCGCCTTCAATTCCGAGCCGCTGCTGCTGGCGCACTTCGGCGTGCCGCTCGCGGGAGGCGTGCTGGTCCCCATCAACACCCGCCTCAACGCCGACGAGGTCGCGTACATCGTGGAGCACTCCGGTGCCCGCGCCATCTTCTTCGCTCCCGAGCTGCACGCGGCGGTCGCTCGCGTGCCGCCCGAGGTGAAGCGCCACGACCTCTCCCGCGACTGGGAGGCGCTGCTCTCGACCGGCAGCGAGGGCCGCATCCCGGTGCCGGTGGAGAGCGAGGACGAGTCGATCACCATCAACTACACCTCCGGCACCACCGGTCGACCCAAGGGCGTCATCTACCATCACCGGGGCGCATACCTGAACGCGCTGGCGATGGCGCTCGACCACCGGCTCACGGCGGACAGCCAGTACCTGTGGACGTTGCCCATGTTCCACTGCAACGGCTGGTGTTTCCCCTGGGCCACCGCGGCGGTGGGCGCCTGCAACGTGTGCATTCCCAGGGTCGAGCCGGCGCAGGTGTGGCGCCTCTTCCGCGAGGGCGTGACCCACTTCTGCGGCGCGCCCACCATCTGCACCATGCTGATCTCCCATCCCGACGCGCGCAGGCTGGAGCGGAAGGTGCGCCTCTTCACCGCCGGAGCGCCGCCTTCGCCCACCTTGATCGCGCGGATGGCGGAGCTGAACTTCGATCTCGACCACGTCTACGGGCTCACCGAGGTCTACGGGCCCTTCACCATCGCGGTGCCCGCCCCCGGCGAGGACAAGCTGCCGCCCGCCCAGCGCGCGGCCCTCCAGGCGCGGCAGGGCTTCCCCAACCCCTGCGCCGGAGAGGTGCGGGTGGTGGACGAGGAGATGAACGACGTGCCGCCCGACGGCCACACCATGGGAGAAGTGGCGATGCGCGGCAACGTGGTGATGCAGGGCTACTTCCGCGATCCCGAGGCCACCGCCAAAGCGTTCCAGGGCGGCTGGTTCCACAGCGGCGACCTGGCAGTGCGGCACCCGGACGGCGCGATCGAGCTGCGCGACCGCAAGAAGGACATCATCATCTCCGGGGGTGAGAACATCAGCACCATCGAGGTGGAGCAGGCGGTGGTCAGCCACCCCGCGGTGCTGGAGGCGGCGGTGATCGCGGTGCCGGACGAGAAGTGGGGAGAGGTGCCGAAGGCCTTCGTCACGCTGCAGGAAGGCAAGCAGGCCACGGCGGAGGACATCATCCGCCACTGCAAGACGGTGCTGGCGCACTTCAAGGTGCCCCGGCAAATCGAGTTCGGGCCGCTTCCCAAGACCTCCACCGGCAAGGTGCAGAAGTTCGTGCTCCGCGAGGGCGCGTGGCGCGGCCGCGACAAACGGATCAACTAGAAAGGGCCTTTATGAACGCGATCCTGGACAGCGAGGGAACGACGGCCTTCATCACCCTGAACCGGCCCGAGCGGCGCAACGCCCTCTCGCTGGAGATGCTCCAGGAGCTGACGGGGCATTTCCGCAAGATCGGCAACGACGCGGGCATCCGGGTGGCGGTGCTGCGCGCGAACGGTCCTGCCTTCTGCGCAGGGCACGACATCGCGGAGATGACCGGCAAGGACGGGGGTTTCTACCGCGAGCTGTTCGAGGCCTGCACGGTGCTGATGGAGACCATGCAGGGAATTCCCCAGCCGGTGATCGCCCAGGTGCACGCCATGGCCACCGCGGCCGGCTGCCAGCTGGTCGCCTCCTGCGACCTGGCGGTGGCGGCGAAGGAGGCGAAGTTCGCCACCCCCGGCGTGAAGATCGGGCTCTTCTGCTCGACGCCGATGGTCGCGCTGAGCCGGC
The DNA here is from genome assembly GCA_035702105.1 of Myxococcales bacterium. Classification (GTDB taxonomy): domain Bacteria; phylum Myxococcota; class Myxococcia; order Myxococcales; family 40CM-4-68-19; genus 40CM-4-68-19. Next base: position 14,477 of record DASSQZ010000151.1, read on the forward strand.
GGGTCGGGGCGGGGCGGGCGATGGAGATGCTCCTCACCGGCGAGCCGATCTCGGCGGACGAGGCGCTCGCGGCAGGGCTGGTCAACCGGGTGGTGGCGGCGCCCGAGCTGGCGGAGACCACGCGGGCGCTCGCGGCGAAGATCTCCTCGTCCAGCCCCTACGTGGTGGCGATCGGGAAGGCGGCGTTCTACCGCCAGCTGCAGATGCCGCAGCCGCTCGCGTACGACTACGCGCAGGACGTGATGTCGATCAACGCGCAGGCCGCCGACGCGCAGGAGGGCATGAAGGCCTTCCTCGACAAGCGCGCGCCGAAGTGGTGCGGGCGTTAGTCAGCCTGCCTGGCGGGCTTTCGGCACCCGGCCCATCAGGTAGAACTCGTCGTTCGGCCGCATGCCGGTCATGTTGGCGAGCCGGTTGCTCATGCCGAAGAACGCCGCGATGGCGGCGATGTCCCAGCCGTCCTCGTCGCTGAAGCCGTGCTCGCGCAGGCGGGCGAAGTCGCCGTCGTCGATCTCGCCGGAGCGCAGCGCCACCTTCATGGCGAAGTCGAGCATGGCGCGCTGCCGCGGCGTGAGGTCGGCCTTGCGGTAGTTGATCGCCACCTGGTCGGCGAGCAGCGGGTTCTTCTCGTAGATGCGCACCAGCGCCCCGTGGGCCACCACGCAGTAGTGGCAGGAGTTGGCGCCGCTGGTGGCCACGACGATCATCTCGCGCTCGCCCTTGCTCAGGCCCCCCTCCTTGACCATGAGCGCGTCGTGGTAGGCGAAGAAGGCGCGAAACTCGTCGGGGCGGTGCGCGAGGACCAGGAAGACGTTGGGGACGAATCCCGCCTTCTCCTGCACCGCCAGGATGCGGGCGCGCACGTCTTCCGGCAGCTCTGTCAGTGAAGGAACGGGAAAGCGGGAGATCGGTTTCGCGGAAGGTTGCGGCATGGGGTCTCCGGCGGGTTGGCCGCATTTTGCGCGCGCTCGCCAGCGGACGGAAGCCGGACAGGGCGGGCAGGCCGGCTGCAAAGCGCTCGCGCGATCCGGCATACTGGTTCCGGGACTCGGGGGAGGACCAAGATGAAAGTCGGAATCGTGGGATCGGCCGAGGTCGGCTTGCCGTGCAAACCGTCGACGCACGCCTTCAAGCTCCTCGAATAGAGGTCGGTCCGGTATGCCCCTCGTCTCCGTCCGCCAGAACCACATCTTCCACATCGAGGAAGGGAGCGGCTTTCCCGTGGTGCTCATCCACGGGCTCGCGGGGGACCACACCGCCTGGGCTCCGCAGATCGAAGCGCTGCGCACCCGGCACCGCGTCATCGCCTTCGACAACCGCGGCGCGGGGCGAAGCACGCAGCGCGACGAGCCGATCAGCACGCTCGATCTCGCGCACGACACGCTGGGGCTGATGGACGCCCTCGGCGTCAGCCGGGCACACCTGGTGGGGCGCTCGATGGGCGGCGCGGTCGCGCAGCACCTGGCGCTGCTCGCTCCGGCGCGGGTGCAATCGCTGGTGCTCTGTTCCTCGTTCGGCAAGCTCGATCCGCTGGGCGCGCGCGTCCTCGCCAACATGCGCGAGGTGCTGGAGTGGCGGCACAACTGGGCGGACCACGCCCGGCACTCGGTGCAGAACTTCGTCTCGGCGGAGTTCTTCAACACCCAGCGTCAGCGCGTGGCGGAGATCGAGCGCCTGATCGGCGGCGAGTCCCGGCTGCCTGCCTGCTACATCCGCCAGAACCATGCCTGCCTGGAGCACAACACGCTCGACCGCCTGGGGCGCATCTCCTGTCCCACCCTGATCATGGCGGGAAGGCACGATCCCATCTGCTCGCCGATGGCGACCCGGTGGATGGCGGAGCGCATCCCGCGGTCGGAGACGGTGATGTTCGAGAAGAGCAGCCACTTCTTCCTCATGGAGGAGCCGGTGAAGTTCATGGAGACCCTGGCGAGCTGGCTCTCGACCCACACGCCGGCTGCGAACTGATCACCGCTGCGCGGTGAGCCTCGTGTCGAGCTCGACGCTCGCGGGCGCCGCCAGCCCTCCATAGCGGCGGTCGATGGCGGAAAGCCGTTCGCGGGCGCCCTCCCGGTCCCCCCGCTGCAGGGCCGCCTCCGCGTCCGCCAGGCGCGCGGCCAACTCGCGCTCCACCCGGGCGGTGCATCGGGAAAGCTCGCTCTCGTCGACGGCCCTGCTCCGGTCCAGCGCGTCGAGCGCGTCGTTCAAGGCGGGAGCGTCCAGCGCCTCGTGCCCGCGGCGGCGCGCGACCTGCACCTCGAGGTTGAAGACGCACCACTCCTTCATCGACGCCTGACTGATCTGGTCGTCCTCCAGGTTGCCCGGGTCGTCCTCGCCGGTGACGTAGACGAGCCTCGTCCGCCGGAAGCGCTGGAAGAGATCGGCGGCAGGCGGGTAGATCCCGCGCTCGCCGCCGATGGGCTCGCTGCCGGCATTGAGCAGGGCGCCGCGGAACACGTCGGGGTAGGCGAGAGCGGCAATCTCCGCCACGCGCGAGCCGCCGGAGAGCCCACCCACGTAGACGCGCTTCGGGTCGAGGGGATAGCGGGCGCGGATGTTCTCCCAGGCGAGCACCGCGAGCGGCAGCCGCCGCTCGAGGATGCTGGCATCGTTTCCCGAATGCGCTGCCGCCACGAAGATGAGCCCGTGCCGGTCGAGCGGCGCGCGCCACCGCCGGGGCTGCGGCGCCTCGGGTCCGGGTGAGACGAAGACGAGCAGTCCATATCCCGCCGCGGGCGGCGCGCCGGCGGGGACGTAGACGGCGAACCTCTCCCGGGCCAGATCGACGGGCTGGCCCCCCAGCGCCTCCCCCCGGGCCGCGAGCGCCCGCTGCCCGTGGGCGAACGTCAGCGGCGTCAGCGTGCGCCGCGCGATCTCCTCGTTGGACGAGAGCGGCGTGTACCGGTCGAAGACCACGTCGTTGAGCTGGGCCGCAGGCGCCCCGGGCACGGCCTGCCGCGCGCACGAAAGCAACGAAAGGAGCAGGAATGCTGGCCGGTTCACCCGTTGCCCATCCGTTCCAGGGCATCTTCCCACTCCAGCTCGCTCCACCACTCGCGCTCGATGCCGTCGCAGGAATCGCCGTAGGCAGCGCAGGCCACGCAGCCGTCGCCGCGGAAGATGCCGGGGAGGTCGCCGGGCGCGTAGCGCTGCAGCAGCCGCTCGCCCCCGGCGCGGGCCTCGGCCTCCTCGTCGTCCGGCTCGCGCGAGGCGAGCTGGGCGCCTCCGCGCGAGCGCAGCCGGATCTCGCTCTCGGGAAAGAGGACCGAGTTCTCGGCGTCGATGTGGTGGAGCAGGGCCCGCCCGTACCGCTCGGCGAGCGGGAGCGTCACGCCCGCGTCCATGGCGTCGAGCATCCGCGCCATCGCCTGGTGGGCGTCGAGCAGCACCTTGAGCGGCCCGCGGTCCTTGGGCACCTCAGTCGCGACCAGCGCGGGGAAGAGCACCTCCTCCTCGCGCGCATGATGGAAGCGGCCGGCGAAGAGGCGGAAGAACCGCAAATACGCGGCGCCGTCGGCCGGATCGTTGCCGGGGGTGGCGGCGAAGTACGCCGAGGCGCTGCTCCACCACAGCGACGCGGAGAACAGCGTGCTCTTTCCCGAGGCGCTGATCCGCTTCCGCAGCAGCCCGCCGGAGCTGCCCTCGCGCCCGCCCGACGCGGACGA
>DASSQZ010000152.1:0-16261 GCA_035702105.1 Myxococcales bacterium
TAATTTTTTTTTCGGCGCGATCTGGACAGGGGTGGCGGGAATTGGGGTCCGGAATCGCGACGGGGCGGCGGGGCGGGGCGTTCGCGCCGGGCGCCAGATCAGGTCTTCTGCGGCGCGGCGGAGCGCTTCGACACCTGCACGTAGAGCATGCGCAGATCGAAGAGCATGTTCTCGAGGAAGCGCGCCTCGTCGGGCGTGAGGTTTCCCCGCGTCTTCTCCTGCAGCATGGTCAACAGGTCGATGCTCTGCTGCGCCATGCCGAGGTCGGCCTTCTCGCGCTTCTTGCCGGTGGTGGGATCCGGCGCCTCGGCCAGGTGCACGATGACGCTGGAGCCGAGCGAGAGCACGAGCGCGTTGAAGTCGAGCGCCGGGGCCTTCTTTTCATCGGACGAGGACGAGGGCATGGGCTCCCCCAGGGGCATGGCTCACCCCAGATCGAACGCGAACTCCTGCAGCCGGTAGCCGCGCTGCACGAGGATCACCGCCTTGCCGCTCTTGCGCGCCTGGGCGACGGCGGTCTGGAACTCCTTCATCGTATCCACTTCGGCGCTGTTCACCGAGAGCACCAGGTCGCCGCGGCGCAGCCCGGAGCGGGCCGCGATGGAGTTGCGCTCCACCGACTTGACCGCCAGCACCGGCTTGCGCACGTCGTACCCCGCCTCGCGCGCCTGCTTGACGGAGAGCTCGGCCACCGAGAGCCCGCTGCGCGCCTCGAAGATGTTGCGGGCGCGCTCCGGCGTGAGCGGCGAGGCGGTGATGGGGACGTCCAGCTTCTGCTTGCCGCGCACTACGCCGACCGTGACCCGGGTGCCGATGGGCACGTCGCGGAGCAGGAACCGCAGCTCGTCGGCATCGTGAACCGGCGTGCCGTCGATGCGCACGATGACGTCGCCGCGGTGCAGCCCGGCTGCCTCCGCCGGCGAACGGTCTTCCACGGTGGTGACGAGCGCGCCCGCCTTGGCTCCCAGGGCGGAGGCGGCCTCCTTGTCCAGAGGCTCGGCGTCGAATCCCCACCACGAGTCGGCCAGCGTGCCGCTCTTCTGCAGCTCCCGCGCGACGCGCAGCGCCCGGTCCACCGGAATGGCGAACCCGATGCCCTGGCCGCTGGCCAGCACCGCCGAGCAGACCCCGATGACGTTGCCGTCGGCGTTGAGCAGCGGCCCGCCGGAGTTGCCGGGATTGATCGAGGCGTCGGTCTGGATGAAGTCGTAGTAGCTGCGGCCTTCGGCGTGCACTGGCCGGTGCAGCGCCGAGACCACGCCGATGCTCACGCTCTGGTTGAGCCCGAAGGGGTTGCCGATGGCGATGGTGGGCTCGCCGAGCAGGAGATCCGACGAGGTGCCGAGCGGCGCCGCGGGGAACTTCCGGTCCGCCTCGATCTTGAGCACGGCCAGGTCGCCGCCCGGGTCGGTGCCCACCACCTTGGCGGTGAAGTCGCTGCCGTCCTCGAAGCTGACCTGGATGCGCGTGCCGCGCGCCACCACGTGGTAGTTGGTGAGCACGTAGCCGCGCGCGTCGAAGACGAAGCCGGAGCCCAGCGAAGTGCGCACCTGGTCGCGCATGCGGCCGCCGCCGAAGAAGAGCGACCAGGGATCGTCCGCCGCCGGGGCGCGCACCACTTCCTGGGCGTTGATGTTGACCACCGCCGGGCGCGCGCGTTCCACCGCGAGCACCAGCGGCGTGCGCCGCGCGGCGCTCGGCCCGGTGGTCAGGGTGGCCAGGCTGGCCAGGAGGAGCGCGACCAGCACTTAGCGCGAGGGGCCCAACTCGCCGTCCGAGGTGAACTCCGTCTCCACGTTGCCGGCCTTTTCGGCCAGATCCTCGAGCGCCTTGAGGTGCCGGGCGTACTCCTTCTCGTCCAGGAGCCCCCGCTTGATGTACCGCTCGACCACGCGGCGATCGAGGTACTGGATGGGGATCTCGTCCTTCTTGTCGGCCACTGCGAGCTCCTTCGCGACGGGGCGCGGCTTCTAGCACACCCCTGGGTTATTGTGAACCGGTGCCGCCCCCGCTTCCCTCCGGCGTGTATGCCATCGTGGACGACTCGGCTGCCCGCCCGCCCCTGGAGTTGGTAGGCGCCTTCGTCCGCGGAGGGGCGGCGGTGGTGCAACTCCGCCTCAAGCGGGCGGGAGCAGGTGAGCTTGTAAGGGTCGCGCGCGAGGCGCGCAAGCTCTGCGCCGGGCGCGCGGTCCTGCTCGTCAACGATCGCCCCGACGTGGCGCGGCTTGCGGAAGCGGACGGCGTCCACCTCGGACAGGAGGACCTGCCCTGGCACGAGGCGCGCGCCATCGTGGGCGTGGCGGCGCTGGTGGGAGTCAGCACCCACTCCGACGCGGAGATCGACGGCGCGCAGGGCGCCGACTACATCGGCTTCGGTCCGGTGTTCGCCACCGCCTCCAAGCCCGGCGCGCCGCTGCCGCCGCCCCACGGCATCGCGGGCCTGGCGCGCGCCGTGCAGCGCTCGCGCGTTCCTCTCGTCGCCATCGGCGGCATCGGCGAGGACACCGCGGCCGAGGTGGCGCGGGCCGGCGCCCGCTGTGTGGCCGCCATCGGGGCGGTCTGCAATGCCGCAGACCCGGAGCGGGCCGTCGCCAGGCTTCGCCAGGCGTTCGAGGCGGGACGATGAGACCGGTCATCGGCATCACGCCCGACCTGGGCCACACCACCGGCCGACCCGGACGCCCTTCGCTGCCACGCTACGAGCTGAAGCAGGCGTATGCCGATGCGGTGCTCGCGGCGGGCGGCCTCCCGATCGTGCTGCCGTATGCCGACGAGGAGGATGCCGCGGCCGAGGCCATCGAGATCTGCGACGGGCTCGTGGTCACCGGCGGCGCCTTCGACATTCCGCCCGAGCTCTATGGAGCCGTGGCCGGCGCCCGGATGGGCCCGCTCAAGCCCGGCCGCACCGCCTGGGAGCAGCGCGTGCTGCGGGCCGCGCTGCAGGCCGACATCCCGGTGCTGGGCGTCTGCGGCGGCATGCAACTGCTCGCGGTGGAGCTGGGCGGGCGCCTCTACCAGGACATCCGCGAGGAGGTGCCCGGCGCCCTCGATCACGAGCAGAAGGGCGACCCGCGCCACCCCGACCATGCCGCGCGCGTGCTTCCCGGTTCCGCCCTGGAAGCGATCGTGGGCAAGCGCGAGCTCCAGGTGAACTCCACGCACCATCAGGCGGTGAGCGATGCCGGCGGCGCGAAGGCGTGCGCGTTGGCGCCCGACGGAATCGTCGAAGCCATTGAAGTTCCTGGCAGATTTGTGCTGGGCGTGGAATGGCATCCCGAGCTGCTGGAGGCCCCCGAGCACCTGGCGCTCTACCGCGCCCTGGTGGATCGGGCGCGCGGGTAGAGGAGGACGGCCATTCCGCGCTCCCCGGACGTGCCTGCGGTCCTCATCCTCGGCGGCCTCGACCCCAGCGGCGGCGCCGGGCTGCTCGCCGACGCGGAAGCAGTCCGGGCCATGGGCGCCCGCCCGCTCTGCGTGGCCACCGCGCTGACCGTGCAGACCACCCGTGCCGCGCGTCGCTACGAGAGCGTGTCGCCGGCGCTGATCGAAGAGAGCGCCCGCGCGCTGCTCGAAGAAGAGGACGTCCGCGCCGTCAAGATCGGCATGGTGGGAAACGCGGCCAATGCCTCCGCCATCCGCAAGCTGCTTCCCGAGGGCCTGCCCGTCGTCGTCGACCCGGTGCTGCGCGCGACCAGCGGCGCATCGCTCTTCGACGGGCCGCCCGAGGCGCTGCTGCAACTCGCCCGCGGAGCGATCCTCACCCCCAACCTCCCCGAGGCGGAGCTTCTCCTCGGCGGCCCGGCGGATGCCACGCTGCTGCTCGCCCGCGGCCCCTCCGCGGTGCTCCTGAAGGGGGGCCACGCCGGGGGGGACCCGGTGGACGTCCTCGCCACCCCACAGGCCACCACCCGCTTCCAGGCCCCGCGCATCCCATCGCGACGCCGCGGCACCGGCTGCCGCCTCGCCAGCGCCCTGGCCGCCTCGCTGGCCGGGGGCACGCCTCTATTGCAGGCCGTGAGCGAGGCGCGCGAGCTGGTCCGCCGATACCTGCAGGCCACCTGAGTCGGAAGGCCTGGACCCGGATCTGAACCGGTGGCCGCGGGCCCCTCCGCGCCGGCCGTTTCCGCCGAGCGGCCCCAACCGCGCGTGTTACACTCCGGCCATGCGAGCCTCCTCCCTCCGCATGCAAAAATACGCCCCACTCCTCATCCTGGCGTTCGCCGGCTGCGGCCCCTGCGGCTACAACCGCATCGTCACCGAGGAGCAGCAGGTCGAGTCGGCCTGGAGCCAGGTGGAGAACCAGCTGCAGCGCCGCGCAGACCTGATCCCCAACCTGGTCGAGGTGGTGAAGGGCTACGCCCGGCACGAGAAGAGCGTCTTCGACGACATCGCCAACGCGCGCGCCGCCATGCTGGGCGCGAGCTCCCGCGCCGACAAGATCCAGACCGCGAACCAGTTCGAAGGGGCCATCAGCAAGCTGATGGCCATCACCGAGGCGTACCCTCAGCTCAAGGCCGACGGCAATTTCCAGCGGCTGATGGACGAGCTGGCGGGCACCGAGAACCGCATCGCGGTGGAGCGCAAGCGCTACAACGATGCCGTGCAGCAGTACAACAGCGACATCCGCGGCATCCCCGGCGCCTGGTGGGCGAAGATCGGCGGCTTCGGCCCCAAGGAGTACTTCAAGGCGGAAGGCGGCGCGAAGGCGGTGCCCAAGGTTTCGTTCCAGTAGGGAGCGGCGATGCGCACCAGCGGGATCCTCACCATCGGCGGCGGCTTCGTTGCCATCCTCGGGAGCGCGTTCGCGCTCCTGATGCTCAAGGCGTTCCTCGTCGACAAGGGGCAGGGCTTCGTCGATCTCTCCGGCCTGATGGTGGGCGGCATCGTGGCGGCGACCGGCTTCGCGCTGGTGGCGTACGGACGCCGGCGCGCGCGCATGGAGCTGGAGAACGACCAGCGCAACTTCTCCGAGCTGGCGCTGGCGCTCGCCCGCAAGAACGGCGGCCAGGTGCAGGTGGATGCGGTGAGCAAGGCCACCGGACTGACGCGGGACGAGGCCACCTCCAAGATGCGCGAGCTGACCGGCCGCGGGCTCTTCGACCTGGACTTCGATGCCAACGGCCAGATGGTCTGGAAGCTCTCGCCGCAGGCGGGCCGCGCGCAGCTCGCGGAGATGGCCGGCCGGGGCGGATGAGACGAGGCAGCGCCGCTGCCGCGATCTTGATGGTGGCATCGGCCGCGTGCAAACCCTCGGCGCACGGCAGGTGCGTGCAGGACGCCGATTGTCCCACAGGCTCCAGTTGCTCCGCCGCCAACGTCTGCATCGCCATCGCTCCTTCGGTGGCGCTCTCGGTGGAGACGCCGAGGGACAGCGGCGGCTGGTTCTCCCTCTCCGGCGCGGACCTGCGCATCGTCGCGCAGGTCACCCGCGGCGGCACCGACCCCGTCTCCGCGGAGCTGACCGTGGCCGCCTGCTCGGCGCCGTCGTGCGCCTTCGCCGGCGTGCCGGCGCCGGGCGGATTCAGCTTCGACGTTCCCCGCCAGGTGCAGGCGGCCGGTTCCGCCGACCCGCTGCCCTTCGAAGTGGCGGTGACCGATCGCGCCGGCAACCGCGGCGTCGCCGGAGGCGTCCTGCACATCGACGGCGCGCCGCCCGCGATCGGCACGTTCCGCGTGGTGTCCCCCGCGGGAATCGCCGGCGAGGACGGGCAGACCTGGTACGCCGGGTCCGGTCCTCCAACGAACACCATCGAGATCGCGGTGCCGGTGAAGGACGTGGGCGCGGGCCTCGCCTCGGTGGCACTCTCGGTGAACGCGGACGACGTGAAGAGCGGCACCCCGCTCGAGCCTGCGCCGGCGGCTGGGGCGGACGGCACGGTGCGGTTCCAGTTGCCTGCCTGGGCGGTGAAGAAGCAGCTTCCCCTTCGCTTCGCCATCACCGCGACCGACGTGATCGGGCACGTCTCCACCGCCGACGGCTCGGTGCCGGTGGACGGCCTTGCGCCGGTGGTGGGCACTCCAGCGGTGGACTATGCAGCAGCAACGCCGGTGGACGCCTGCGCCAGCGGCGTGGAGTGCGGCAGGCAGGGGGGAACGCGGCTCCTGCGCGACGACACGGCGGAGGTGACCTTCGACGTCACCGACTGCGGCGCGGGTGTGGCGGGGCCGCAGGCGCTCACGGTGGGCGGCCGCGCCCTCGCCGCCACGGAAGCCCTGCCCTCGACCCCGTCGGCCTGCGCCAACGGAAACCGCACGCACCACTTCAGGGCCACGGTGGATTTCGGCACGGCCGCCATTTCTGCGCCGGATGCCGCGGCAGGAACGGCGGCGGTGGACCTTTCCGCCCAGGCCGCCGACCTGGCGGCAAACGGCGCCAGCGCCGCCGGGACCGGCACCGTCTCGCTCTGGCGCTGGAAGCGGCAGTTGCCTGGAGCCGCCACCGGCGCGCCCGTGCTGCTGGCGGGAACGGCCGGCGCCCGCGCCCTCGCCATCGGATCCGCCAGCGACGTCCGCGCGCTCGGCCCGGACGGTGCGCTGCTCTGGTTCGCGAACGTCGCCGCCGGCGTCGGGACTGACCTCGCGCTCGGACCCGGCGGCACGCTCTACGCCGTCTCGCCGCGCTCGTCCTGCGCCAGCGGGTGCCAGGGAACGCTCTCGCTGGTCGCGCCCGGCGGCACGGTGGTCACTGCCTGCAACGCCCCGGACGTGAGCTTCGGTGTCCCACCGGCGATCACCACCGCGAGCGGTGCCGAGGCAGCCGTGGTGGTCGGCAGCGCCCATGCCATCAAGGCCCTTGCCAACGTGTTCGTCTACACCAATGGCTGCACGTCGCCGGGAACGAGCAAGTTCACGCCCAGCGGCGCAGACCCCACGGGCGTCAGCGCAGCGGCCGGCCGCGTCTTCGTCTCGCATCCCGCCGGGTTCACCACGCTGGACCAGAACGGCAACTCGTTCGACCTTGCGACCGCATCGTTCAACAAGCAGGTCGGCGTGGCCGCGGCGCCCGCCGTCCTGGGCCCCACCGCGGCGGTGTTCGGAACCGAGCCCACCGACCAGAGCGTCTACCGCGCGGTGCTGAACCCGAGCTGCGGCGCGCAGCCGTGCTGGGTGGAGGCCACCGGCTTCACCGCTCCGCAGGCGGCCGCGAACCTTCCCTTCACGCCGCTCTACGACGGCGCCACCCTCTACACCGGCGACGCGCAGGGCAACGTGTTCGCCTGGGCGCAACAGAGCGGGGCCCCCGTCTGGTCGCAGTCCACCGGCGCGGTGGAGTCTGCTCCCTCGCTGCTCCACGACCGATCGCTCCTGCTGGTGCAGAACGACGGGACCGCCGCCCTGATCTCGCAGGCCGCGGTGACGCCGCTCTTGCGGATGGCGCCGTTCGGGGGCGGGGCGGTTCCGGTTTCGCCGGCCATCGACTCGCGCGGAACCTTCGGCGTCGCCTACGTGAGCGACGGCGCCGGCTGGGTCTATGCGCTGCAGCTCCCCTCTGCGCCGGAGCCCGCGTCGGCAACCGCCTGGACGCGGCCGGGACGCGACTCCTGCAACAGCCGCACGTACGGATCGGTGTGCCCATGAGGCGCGCGGCCTGGGCGGTGCTCGCGGTGGCCTGCGCGCATGCGCCGGCGCCGGTCCGGCCCGAGGCGGCTGCGGAAGCGCCGGCCGAGGTCCATGTCAGCGCGCGCGCCTACCGCCACTACCTGGACGCGCTCCTGGCCCGCAACGAGGACGACCTCGCCAGCGCCGCCTCGGAGCTGCGCGACGCGCTGCTGTATGACCCCGGGTCGCCCCACCTGCACACCGTGCTCGCCGAGGTGCTGCTGGCGCAGGGGCACGTGGGCGACGCGGAGGAGGTGCTGCGCGCGGCGGTGGGCCTGGACCCGCAGCACGCGCCGGCGCTGGTGCTCCTGGGCCGCATCGCCGAGGCGCGGGAAAAGCCGGACGAGGCGCGCGGGCGCTTCCGGGAGGCGCTGGCGTCGGATCCGGACAACGCCGACGCCCACCGCGGCCTCTTGCGGGTGGAGCTCACGGTGGGAAATCTCGCCGCCGCGCAGGAGGCCGCGAGCAGCCTTTCGCGCCTCTCCACGCAGGCGCTGGCGCGCGCGCGGCAGGACGACGAGGCGGACCTCTCCGCCGGGGAGGCGCACGTGGTCGCGGAGCGGCTGCGCGAGGCAGCAGCGGGCGGGTGGCTGGACATCGCCCGCGCCCTGGTGCAGCGCCACGACGAGGCCGGCGCCGGGAACGCCTTTGCCGAGGCGCGCGCGGTGCTGCCCTCCGACGCGGACGTGCTCGCTGCCGAGGCGTCCTGGCTGGAGAGCCGGGGCAGGGTCGAGCCTGCCCGGGCGCTCTACCTGCGGCTGCTCGCGCAGCGGCCGGATTCGCCGGAGGTGCTGTCCGCGCTGGCCCGGCTGGCGCTGCTGGACGGCGATCTTCCCACGCTGGACGCGCACACCCGCAAGCTCCTCGATCTGGCGGCGAACCTCTCCCCCTGGGACGGCGCGAGTCGCGAGCAGGACGACGACCGCAGCGAGGTGGCCGGGGCGCTCCTCAAGCTGGCCATTCCGCTCCTGGGAGCGCGCCGCAGCGCCGACGCGCAGGCTGCGCTGCAGGCCGCGCTGCGCCTCTATCCGGAGCATCCCGAGCTCTCGTTCTATCGCGCGCTGGCGCTGGTGCAGCGGGGCCGGCCGCTCCAGGGCGCGCTGGGCTTCGAGGCGGTGGAGAAGAGCCTCGCCGCGCGCACCGGCCCCTTCACGCCCGCGCTCCTGGGCGGAGATCCGGAAGCGCTCGCGCTCGACGCGCAGGTCCAGGCGGCGCTGGCGCGGGGCAGGGCGGGCGAGGCGCACGAGTCGATGCGGCGCGTGCGCGCTCTCTTCCTCGCCCATCCGGCCGACGAAGGCGTGGCGCTGGCCGTGCTCGAGGCGTTCGACCGCTCCGGCAGGGCGGCGGATGCCCTCGATCTTCTCGCCGCTGCCGCCCGCGCGCATCCGGAGAGCGACGGCCTCCTCTATGCGCTCGGCAACGCGCAGGATCGCGCCGGGCTGCGCAGGCAGGCGCTCGCCACCATGCGCAAGGTGCTCTCGCTCCAGCCGCAGCACTCGGGCGCGCTCAACTACGTGGGTTACAGCCTGGCGGAGAGGGGATCTCCTGCCGACCTCCGGGAGGCGGAGACGCTGCTCGCGCGAGCGGTGGAGCTGCGGCCCGACGACGGCGCCATCGCCGACTCCTGGGGCTACTGCCTGCTCAAGCTCGGGCGCGCCAGCCAGGCCCTCGCCGAGCTCCACCGGGCGGACAGGCTCAACCCGGGCGATCCGGTGATCCTGGGCCATCTCGGGGACGCCCTGGTGGCCGCGGGAAGGAAGGAGGAGGCGCTGGCGGCGTTCCGCAGCGCGCTCTCGCGCCTGTTGCCGCCGCCCAGGGCGCGGCCCGCCGCCAGCTCCCACGCGCTGCTCGACCCGCCCGACCGCAGCCCCGATCCGGAGGATGGCCGCGTGCGCGCCGAGATCGAGCAAAAGCTCAAGGCGCTGGCGCCTTGACTGCCGGGTCGCGCCGTGTTCTTACCCGGCGCGACGCGGGCCCGACCGGACACCAGAGCAAGCACGGCCGCGCGGAGCACTGGAAGACCACCGATGCCGGAGACGCACATCGACGAGGGATTCTTCAGCGCGCGCGATGGTGTGCGGCTCTTCTGGCACGTGGCGCGCGTCGCGGCGCCCACCGCCCACGTGGCCATCGTGCACGGCTATGCGGAGCACCTCGGGCGCCACGGCGAGATCGCGCAGGCGCTCACGGCGGCGGGCTACACCGCGCACCTGCTCGACTGCCGCGGCCACGGCCAGAGCGGCGGCAAGCGCGCCTTCGTGGAGCACTTCCGCGACTACCTGTCCGACCTGGAGCTCTTCCTCGACCGGGTCAAGGAGCACGCGGCGGGATTGCCGGTGTTCCTGCTCGGCCACAGCCACGGTGCGCTGATCGGCGCGCGCTACCTGCTCGACAAGCCGGACGCGGTGCGCGGCGCGGTCTTCTCCTCGCCGTACTTCCGGCTCAAGCTGAAGGTCTCGCCGCTCAAGATCATGGCGGGCAACCTGCTGGGGCGCGTCCTGCCCGCCCTGCCCATGCGCAACGAGCTCAAGCCCGAGCAGCTCACCCGCGACCTGGCCATCCAGCACGCCACCCGCGTCGATCCCCTCTACCAGCAGATCGCCACGCCGCGCTGGTTCAGCGAGAGCAACGCCGCCCAGGAGGCGGTGCTGCGCAGGGCCACCGAGTTCGTGACGCCGTTCCTGCTCCTGACCGGCGGCGCCGATCCCATCGCCGACCCGGCCGCCGGACGCGAGTTCTTCGAGCACGCCACCTCGAAGGACAAGCAGTTCAAGCAGTACGAGGGCTTCCTGCACGAGCTCTTCCACGAGCCCGAGCGGGACGCGGTCTTCCGCGACGTGGTGGGCTGGCTCGACGAGCGCGCGCGCGGCGCGCAGAGGATGGCTGCGGGGAAATGAGCGACCGCAACCGGCTGCTCGAGCTCCTCACCGAGCTCGCGTACGAGAGACGTAAGATAACGCTCTCCTCGGGAAAGGAGAGCGACTTCTACATCGACACCAAGCAGGCCTCGCTCACCGCCGAGGGCCATTACCTGGTGGGCCGCCTCGTGCTCGCGGAGATCCGCGCCCATTTCGCGGGGGCGCAGGCGGTGGGCGGCATGACCATGGGCGCGGATCCCATCGCCAGCGCCGTCTCGCTGACGAGCTGGCTGCAGGCCTCGCCGCTGCCCGCCTTCTACGTGCGCAAGGAGCCCAAGGCCCACGGCACCGCGCAATGGATCGAGGGAAAGAAGGGCCTGCCGTCCCCCGCGCAGGTGGTGGTGGTGGAGGACGTGGTCACCACCGGCGCCTCCACCCTCAAGGCCATCGAGCGCTCGCGCCAGGAGGGCCTGCACGTCCTCGGGGTGGTGGCGCTGGTCGATCGCCAGGAGGGGGGCAGGGAGGCGGTGGAGGCGGCGGGAGTGCCGCTGCGGTCGCTGTTCGTGCGGAGCGACTTCCCGTGAGGCTGCGCAGGGTGGCGGCCGTCGCCGTGCTTGTGCTGGCAGCCGGCTGCAGGACGCTGCCCTTTCCCGCTCCGCATCTCGAGGGAGAGTACGGGGCGGCGCTGAAGAAGTGGACGCGGCAGGTGGCGCTCTACAGCGGCCTCGAGACGCACGCCTTCGTGCGCGTGGTCTACCTCTCGCCCGATTTCGTGAACGCGCAGGCGAAGGAGCTGTCGCGCATGCGCGCCGAGCTGCCCGACCAGGCCGCGGCCACGCTGGCGAAGCTGCGCGAGGACTACCGGCAGCCCAGCTTCTTTGCCGTGGTCTACATTCCCGACAAGGGCTCCAACGACTGGAACGAGCCCACCTCGGTGTGGCGGCTGGCGCTCAACCTGGGCATGGGCGAGAGCGCGCCGGATCGGGTGACGCGCTTCGAGCCGCCCTTCAACGCGGAGCTGCGCGCGCTCTACCCGTACGTCGACGAGTACTCGGTGGCGTACCTGATCCGCTTCCCCGATCCCGAGCCGCAGGAGGCGGCGAGCAAGTTCACCCCGGTGGACGCGCAGCTCATCGCCGCCGGGGCGCTCGGGAAGATGCTCTTCCACTGGCGCCTGGACGGAGGGCCGGAGGAGCCGTCCTCGGCTGAGGCGGGGCCGCCGAACGCTCCGGCGCCGACGCCCAAGCCGCCCTGAGCGTCAGCGCGGCCAGGCGGAGGGATCGGGCTTGCCGCGCACCAGCACCGTGTCGCGCGGCGGCACCTGGCCGGTCCAGGAGAGCGTGTAGTGGAGGCCGCGGCTCTCCTTGCGCTCCTGCGCGCAAGCGACGATGAGCCGCGCCACGTCGGCCAGGTTGCGCAGCTCCAGCACGTCGCGGTCCACCAGGTAGCCCCAGTAGTACTCCTGGATCTCGCCGACCAGGTTGTCGAGGCGCCGCTCGGCGCGCGCGAGCCGCTTGTCGGTGCGCACGATGCCGACGTAGTTCCACATCAGGTGGCGGATCTCGTCCCAGTTCTGCTTGATGATGACGCCCTCGTCGGGGGCCACCGCGCTGCCCGGGTCCCAGTCCGCCACCGCCGGCGGGCGTTCGGCCGCCTGGGCGAGGTCTTTCACCGCGGCTGCCGCGCGGTGGCCGAAGACGAGCCCCTCGAGGAGCGAGTTGGAGGCGAGGCGATTGGCGCCGTGCAGGCCGGTGCAGGCCACCTCGCCCACCGCGAAGAGGCCGGGAAGGGTGGTCCGGCCGTGAAGGTCGGTGCAGACGCCGCCGCAGACGTAGTGGGCCGCGGGCACCACCGGGATGGGCGTCACCGCCATGTCGATGCCGAAGGCGGCGCAGGTGGTGTAGATGTGCGGGAAGTGCTCCACCAGGAAGGCCTTGCCCAGGTGGGTCATGTCGAGGAAGGCGCAGTCGTCGCCGCGGCGCTTGAGCTCGCTGTCGATGCTGCGCGCCACCACGTCGCGAGGGGCCAATTCGCGACGGGGGTCGTAGCGGGCCATGAACGCCTCGCCCGACTTGTTGCGGAGGATGCCGCCCTCGCCACGCAGCGCCTCGGAGATGAGGAAGTTCTTCGCCTGCGGGTGGTAGAGGCAGGTGGGGTGGAACTGGATGAATTCGAGGTTGGCCACCGCCGCGCCGGCGCGGTGGGCCATGGCGAGGCCGTCTCCGGTCGCGACGTCGGGGTTGGTCGTATAGGTGTAGACCTTGCCCGCGCCGCCCGTGGCCAGCACCACCGCGCGGGCGGTGAAGCTGTGCACCTGGTTGGTGCGGGTGTCGAGCGCGTAAGCGCCCATCACCCGCTCGCTGCCGGCGGCGTGGCGGGAGGCGAGCACGCTCGCGCCCACCCGGGAGGCGAGGAGCAGGTCGATGGCGTCGTGCTCCTCGAAGAACTGCACTCCCGCCTTCTCCGCAGCGGCGAGCAGCGTGCGCTCCACCTCGCGGCCGGTCATGTCGGCGGCGTGGAGCACGCGGCGCTGGGAATGGCCGCCCTCGCGGGTGAGGTGGTAGCCGAGCGGCGTGGCCTCGCGGGTGAACTCGGCGCCCAGGTCGATCAGCTCGCGCACCCGCGAAGGGCCTTCGCTGACCGTGACCCGGACGGCGTCCTCGCGGCAGAGGCCGGCGCCGGCCACGAGCGTGTCCTGGATGTGCTGCTCGAAGGTGTCCTGCGGCCCCAGCACCGCGGCGATGCCGCCCTGGGCGTAGGCGGTGTTGGTTTCGGAACGGCCGCGCTTGGAGAGGACGGCAACCGACCCATGCCTGGCCGCCTGCAGGGCGAACGAGAGGCCGGCGACGCCGGTGCCGAGGATGAGGAAGTCATGCTCGTGGCGCATGCGGGCAGAGATAGCAGACGCGGGGTGTTCCAGGGTGAGAGGCGGGAGCAGGCAAACATTTGCCCGCCAGCAGGGCGGAGGGTTATCGTTCCTCGCTGAATATGCTGCGACTCCTCCTCGCCACGGCGTTGTTCGCGTTGCCCGCCGCGGCGCGCCCGCCCCTGCACACCTGGACCGACAAGGATGGCGTGCTCCACGTAGAGGACGTGCCGCCCACGCGCACGCGCAGCTCCCCGCGCAAGATTGCGCCCGCGGCAAAGAAGGCCGAGCGCTGGTGGGAGAAGCGCAGCGATGCGCCGCCCGACGAGATCGACCGCGCCGCCGCCCTCTACAACGTTCCCGCCGAGCTGGTGCGCGCGGTGATCTGGGCGGAGAGCGCGGGCGACGCGGGCGCGGTGTCGCACCGTGGGGCCATCGGGCTGATGCAGCTCATGCCGCACACCGCGGGCGAGATGTTCGTGCAGGACCCGGTGGATCCGGCGCAGAACATCATGGGCGGCACGCGCTACCTGCGCTGGCTCGCCAACGAATTCAAGGGCGACATGATCCTGACGCTCGCGGCGTACAACGCCGGTCCCGAGGCGGTGCGCAAGTACGGCGGCGTTCCGCCCTTCGAGGAGACGCGGACCTACGTGAAGAAGGTCATCGCCTACTACCAGCAGCTCAGGTCGCGGCGGAAGCCCGCGGTGGCCGAGGCGGAGAAGTGAGCGACCCGCGCTCCGGGGACAACCGGATCTTCGACGAGGACGACTCCGATCTCGCCGACAACCAGGAGTTCGACCGCGCGCTCTCCGCCGGCACCGAGTCGCTGGCGCAGGGCAATCCTGCCGACGCCCGCATCGCGCTGGAGAAGGCGCTGCGCTACAAGCCGCGCAACCAGCGCGCGCGCAACCTGCTCGGGCTCTCGCTCTTCAAGCTGGGCGAGCTGCCGCGCAGCGAGGAGATCTACCGCGCGCTGATCGAGGATCATCCGTCCGATTCCACGCTGCGGGTGAACCTGGGCCTGGTCTTCCTCAAGCAGAGCGCGTCGGCCGATGCGGTGCGCTGCTTCGAGACGGCGCTGGACCTCGCGCCCAACCACCAGAAGGCGCAGAACTACCTCGGGCTGGCGCTGGCGCAGAAGGGCGACCTGGCGCGGGCGCGCGAGTGGTTCCTGCGCGCCGGCAACGACGCGATGGCCGAGCGGATGACGGAGGCGCTGAAGAAGAGCCCCCTGCGTGCGGTCGCGGAAGGCGCCGCGGCGGCGCTGGCGGGAGATCAGCCCTTCAAGGCGGCGGTGGACGAGGCGGTGGCGGCCCCGCAGCCGGTCTCGAAGGCCGCCGTAGACGCCCGCTGGGTGGCGACGCAGCCCGCCGAGCCGGTCGCGCCGCCGGTGGGCCCTTCGCTGGAGCCCGAGCCCACCGGGAAGAGGGTGGGCAATGCCCCGGAGCCGTCGCAGCCTCCCGCGGCGTCGCCTGCGCAGGCGGCGTCGGAGGCCACCGCGGCGGGCGCCGACGCGACCACCCAGTCGATGTCGCAGTACACCCAGGCGCGTCGGCTCTCGGTGGCGGACGCCAAGGGCGGCTTCGTCATCGGGCCCTCCGAGGTGCTGATCCAGGTGCAGGGTGAGATGCTCACGCGCCTGGACGGGCTGGTCGCCTCCTGGGGCTCGGTGACCATGAAGCCGGAGCTGAAGCGCTTCCGCGGCAAGGCCACCGACAAGTCGTTCGGCGACGGCGCCCGGCGCATGCTGCGGGCCAGCGGCGAAGGGCGCTTCGTCATCTCGCGCGAGGGGCGGCAGTTCACCGCGCTGGAGCTGGGCGACGAGCCGGCCTACTTCCGCGAGGAGGCGCTCTTCGCCTTCGAGCAGTCGATCCTCTTCGAGAACGGCCGCGTGCCCGCCAAGGGCGGCCACGACCTGCACCTCGTGCACCTGCGCGGCAAGGGGCGGCTGCTCCTGGTCACGCAGGGCGTTCCGCGCTCGGTGGACGTGCGCCGGGGCGAGCCGTTGCGCATTCCCATGGACCAGCTGGTGGGGTGGCACGGGCCGCTCATCCAGCCGCGGCTGGTGCCCATCGTCGAGGAGGCGCCCGACCTCGGCATGGCGCTCGAGCTGGCGGGCGAGGGCCGCGCCCTCATCGACGTGCCATGAACCGTCGCGAGCGCCTGCGGCAGGAGATCCTCAACGCGCCGAATCTCATGACGCTGGGGCGCATGGCGCTCATTCCGCTCTTCCTGTACCTGCTCTATTACGAAAACAGGCGCAACAGCTTCCTGGCGGCTGCGGTGTACGCGCTCTGCGCCCTGTCCGACTGGCTGGACGGGTGGCTGGCGCGGGTGTCGAACAAGGTCACCACGCTGGGCAAGTTCCTCGACCCGCTGGCCGACAAGGTGATCGTGCTCTCGGCGCTGGTGATGCTGGTGCGGCTCGGGCGCGTGGCGGTGTGGGTTGTGGTGGTCATCGTGGCGCGCGAGTTCCTCATCTCCGGCCTGCGCACCATCGCCGCCAGCGAGGGCCTGGTGATCTCGGCGTCGCAGGGAGGGAAGTGGAAGACCTCGCTGCAGCTCACCGGCATCATCTGCCTGATGCTGCACTACCACTTCTCCATCGACTACATGGCGGCGCGGGTGATGACGGACTTCCAGGTGGTCGGAACCACGCTCCTCTACCTCTCGCTCCTGCCCGGAATCGCCTCCGCGGTGGACTACGTGCGGTCCTTCTACACCCTTGACACAGGAGAACAGCGGGGCTAAATCCGGCCCTCGCTTCGCGGAACTAGCTCAGCTGGTAGAGCGTCGCCTTGCCAAGGCGAAGGTCGCCGGTTCGAACCCGGTGTTCCGCTCCAATGAAATGGGCCCGGGTGTCGCGGAGTTGGCTCCGGCCCCGGGCCCGTCGCTTTTGGCGCTCCGGACCGGCTGGCACATATTGGGCACACGG
>DASSQZ010000153.1:0-4983 GCA_035702105.1 Myxococcales bacterium
GGCCACCCCGCTGGTGCTCTCGGTGCACACCATCGTCTCCTGGGACTTCGCCGTCTCCATCCTGCCCGGCTGGCACACCACCATCTTCCCGCCCTACTTCGTGGCCGGCGCCGTCTTCTCCGGCTTCGCCATGGTGCTGACCCTGATCATCCCGGCGCGCAGGTTCATGCGCCTCAAGCACGTGGTCACGGCGCGCCACCTCGAGGCCATGGCCAAGGTGATGCTCACCACCGGCCTCATCGTCGCCTACGGCTACCTGATGGAGCACTTCGCCGCCTGGTACAGCGGCAACGAATACGAGCAGCACGTCTTCTTCTCCACCCGGCCGCGCGGCCAGTTCGCCTGGGCCTATTACCTACAAATGTTCTGCAACGTGGTGGTGCCGCAGATGTACTGGACGAAGTGGGCGCGCAGGAACATCTGGGCGCTCTGGATCGGGTCGGTGCTGATCAACGTGGGCATGTGGTTCGAGCGCTTCAACATCATCGTCACCTCGCTGCAGCAGGACTTCATCCCTTCCAACTGGGCCAGGTACTACCCGACCTGGGTGGACCTCTCGCTCCTCACCGGCACCATCTGCTTCTTCGGCACGCTCTTCCTGCTCTTCCTCAAGTTCGTGCCGGCGGTGGCGGTGACCGAGGTGAAGGAGCTGAACCACGAGATGCACGAAGGAGAAGCCGGGATCTCGCTGCACACGCCGGACAAGCCGCTCCACGCCGGCGAGCTGGAGGCCACGTGAGGCGCTTCGTCCTGGGAGAGTTCCAGAAGCCCGCGGCCTGCGTGGAGGCGGCGCGCAAGCTGCGCGAGAGCGGCATCGCCGGCCTGGACGCGTACTCGCCCTACCCGCTGCACGGCATCGACGAGGCGCTCGCGCTTCCCCGGAGCAAGGTGCCGCTGGTGGCGCTCACCGGCGGCGTGCTCGGGGCGATGGGCGGCTATGCCATGCAATGGTGGATGAACGCGGTGAACTTTCCCATCAACGTGGCCAACCGGCCGCAGCACGGCTTCTGGACCAACATCCCCATCACCTTCGAGAGCGGCGTGCTCCTCTCGGTGCTCTCCATCTTCTTCAGCTCCATCTTCGGCTTCTTCAAGCTGCCGCGGACCTACCATCCCGTCTTCGAGTCGGAACGCTTCCGCACCGCCTCGCTGGACGCCTTCTGGATCAGCGCCGAGACCGAGGACGAGGCGGCGGTGCCCGAGCTGGAGCGGAAGTTCCGCGAGGCGGGCGCACACAAGGTGCACACGGTGACGGAGAGCGTATGAGGAAGGTGCTCGTCATTGCAGTGATGCAGGGAGCGTTGCAGGCCGCGCTGCTCTCCGGCTGCGGCGACACCACGATCGTCGATCCGATGGAGCGGCAGCCCAAGTTCCGCGCCTTCTCCTCCAACTCGCAGTTCGAGGACGGCCGCGCCATGCGCCAGCCGCCCGCAGGCACCGTGCCGCGCGAGCGCCAGACCATGCACCCGGAGATCACCCAGGGACGCGACCGCACCGGCATGATCGTGAGCTCCAATCCCCTGACCCTCACCCGCGCCGTGCTGGAGCAGGGGCGGACCCGGTTCGAGATCCACTGCGCGCCCTGCCACGGCCTCGTCGGCGACGGCGTGAGCCTGGTGGCCACCCAGATGTCCCTGCGCCCGCCGCCCAACCTGCACCGCATCCGCAATCCCACTCCGGGCCACGTCTTCCAGGTGGTGAGCGAAGGGTTCGGGCTGATGGCGTCGTACGCGGCGGAGCTCACGCCCGAGGAGCGCTGGGCGGTGGTGGCTTACGTGGAAGCGCTGCGGCGCAGCCAGAACGGCACCATCGAGGACGCTCCGCCGGACATCCAGCAGAAGCTGCGCGCGGAGGCAAAGGAACAATGAGCCAGGCGAAGCCGCTGCCCGACACCAACCTTCCCCCCTACCGGGGCGCGCGCACGCTGATGCTGGGCAGCGCCGTGGCCGGCGTCATCGGCCTCGTGCTCACCTTCATCGGGGCGGCGTTCTCGCCGCAGCCGGCGCTCCTCGCCTACCTGATCTCCTACTTCTTCTGGCTGGGCCTCGCCGTGGGGGCGCTGACGCTGGTGATGGCGAACCACGCCGCCGGCGCGCGCTGGAACGTGACCATCCGCCGCTTCGGCGAGACGGCGGGAGCGATCATTCCCCTCTTCATCGTCCTCTTCGTCCCGCTGCTCCTCGGAGCCAGGCACATCTGGTTCTGGGTGGACCCGCACGGCCTCTCGCAGGAGGTGATGGAGAAGCTTCACGGCAAGCGCGCCTACCTGAACATGGGCTTCTTCACTCTGCGCTCCTTCGTCTTCCTGGTGGTGTTCTCCATCTTCGCCTGGGTGCTGCGGTCGCTCTCCATCCGCCAGGACGAGACCGGCGAGGCGAGCCTGACCGCGAGCATGCGGACCTGGTCGCCGGTGGGCCTGGTCGTCTTCACCCTCGCCTTCACCTTCGCCTCCTTCGACTGGCTGATGTCGCTGCAGCCCACCTGGTACTCCACCATCTTCGGCCTCTACGTCTACGCGGGCTCGTTCGTGGCCTCGGTGGCGCTGCTCTGCCTCGTGGTCACGGGCGTGCGCAGCAGCGCGCATCCGCTCGCGGCCGCCATCAGCGTCGATCACCAGCACAACCTGGGAAAGCTGCTGCTCGCCTTCGTGGCCTTCTGGGCCTACATGGCGTTCTCGCAGTACATGCTCATCTGGGCGGGCAACCTGCCCGAGGAGCTGATCTGGATCGACCGGCGCAGCCACGGGGTCTGGCGGCCGGTGGGCATCCTCATCCTGCTCGGGCACTTCCTCGTGCCCTTCTTCCTGCTCCTCTCGCGCGACCTGAAGCGCAGCGCGCCGGCGCTCGCGGCGGTCTCAGCCTGGATGCTGGTCATCCACTACATCGACGTCTACTGGGTGGTGATGCCCGCGGCCGACATCGACCGGCTGGGCCTGCACTGGACCCACCTCACCTCGTTCGTCGGCATCGGCGGCGTCTCGGTGGCGGCGGCGCTGTGGCTCTTCCGCGCGGCGCGCCCGGTGCCGGTGCGCGATCCATTCCTCGAAGACGCACTCCGCTACGTGCAGCCATGAGGGCGAGCCCATGAGCCACGAACCCTCCCACTCGACCGAGCACATGGCGCCCCCGCCGCTGCAGGCGGAGGAGGCGATCAGCTGGTTCAAGGTCATCGGCACCGGCCTCGGTGCGCTGATCCTCTTCGCCATCGCAACCTGGATCAGCTGGCGCTTCATGAATGCCCGCGAGAGGGCGCTCCAGCCGCTGCCGCTGGGACCGGCAGCCGCGGCGCCGCTGATCGGCGAGCAGGAGATCAACATCGTCGACCAGGTGCCCTTCGACGTGACCCGCAGGGTGCAGACCTACCGGCGCGAGCGCATCGAGCGGCTCTCCAGCTGGGGCTGGATGGACAAGAAGGCGGGCACCATCCACATGCCCATCGGCCGGGCGATGGATCTGGTCATCCAGGATCAGAAGGACGAGCGGAAGGAGGAGCAGAAGTGATCGCCGCATTGCTGTTCGCGCTCGCAGCAGCCGAGGCGCAGCCGGCCACGGCGCAGGACGGACCGGCGGTGGACGTGGTGGAGCGGCTCGGCGAGCGCATCGCCAACGCCACCTTCATGGACACCGAGGGCAACCGCGTGGAGCTTCGCGACGTGGCCGCGCGCGGCAAGCCGGTGGTGCTCACGCTCATCTATTTCGACTGCCCCATGCTCTGCAGCCTGGTGCAGAAGGGCGTGATCAAGGCGCTCAACCAGAGCGGGCTGCGGCTGCGCGACGACTACTACGGCCTGACCGTCAGCTTCTCTCCCACCGACACGGTGCCCGAGGCGCGGCTGCGCCAGGGCGGCTACATGCAGACGCTGGCGGGCGCAGCCGGCGCGCGCCCGGTGGACTGGCCGTACCTGACCGGGGGCGATCACGCCATCCGGACGCTCGCCGACAGCGTGGGGTTCCGCTACCGCTACGACAAGGAATCGGGCCAGTACGAGCACCCTGCCGTCTCCATGGTGCTGGGCCCCGACGGCAAGATCTCGCGCTACTTCTACGGCATCGACGTCTCCGGGCGCGACCTGCGCCTCGCCGTGGTCGAGGCGTCGCAGGGCCGGGTCGGCACCACCCTCGACCGCGTCATCCTGCGCTGCTTCAAGTACGACCCGGCCTCGCGCAAGTACCACTTCTACGTCATCGGCGCGCTGCGGCTCGGGTCGGGATTCTGCGCGGTGGCGCTGGCGGGGCTTCTCGGCGCGCTCTGGTGGCGCGAGAAGCGCAAGAAGGGAAAGACGGCATGAACGACTTCCTGCGCAGGATGCTCTTCCTGCCCGACCAGGCGTCCACCTTCGCCCGGGACCTGGACCAGCTTCACTACTTCGTCATCCTCACCACCTTCGCCATGTCCACCGCGGTGGGCCTCACCGCCATCTTCTTCTTCGTCCGCTACCGCCGCCGCTCGGAGACGCAGACCACCCCGCACATCGAGCCCACCTGGTGGATGGAGGTGCTCTTCATCGGCACTCCGCTCACCTTCTTCCTGCTCTGGTTCTTCCTCGGCTACCGCGAGTTCGTGCGCCAGCAGACGCCGCCCTCCGACGCCATGGACGTGTACGTGCAGGGCAAGAAGTGGATGTGGAAGTTCGCCTATCCCGACGGCCCCAATTCAATCAACGTGCTGCGCGTGCCCGCCGGGCGCAACGTGCGGCTCCTGATGACCTCGCGCGACGTGATCCACTCCTTCTACGTGCCGGAGTTCCGCATGAAGAAGGACGTGCTGCCGGGGCGCTACACCCAGCAATGGTTCAATGCCACCACGCCGGGCCGCTACCAGATCCTCTGCGCCGAGTACTGCGGCGCGGGGCACTCGATCATGCGCGGCGAGGTGATCGTGCTCAAGCCCCAGGAATACGAGGACTGGCTGGCCTCGCAGAAGCGCGGCATCCTCGTCGCGCAGCAGGACGCGCAGAACACCGCGCTCGACTTCGCGCCGCCC
>DASSQZ010000154.1:0-5368 GCA_035702105.1 Myxococcales bacterium
CGTGCAGGTGTCGAAGCGCTCCGCCGCGCCGCAGAAGACCTGATCTGGCGCCCGGCGCGAACGCCCCGCCCCGCCGCCCCGTCGCGATTCCGGACCCCAATTCCCGCCACCCCTGTCCAGATCGCGCCGAAAAAAAAATTAATTTTTTTTTCGGGCCAGCGGGATGGGGGTCGTCAGGCGAGGCAGACGAGGCCGTACCTGCGCTCGCCGTCGTCGGCCGCGATGGTCCAGCCGACCTGAACGCCCGCGAAACGATGCGGGCCCATGCCGCACTCCGGGGTGAGCAGGAAGGAGAGCAGGCGGCGGGCGCGCAGCGGCTCGATGCCGAGCGACTCGCCGAGGAAGACGATGGCCGCCGCGGAGAACTCGTCGAGCGGGACGCGGCGGCCGTGCTCGTCCTCGGTGCTGCCGCCGTAGCTGAGATCGCTGCGAGCCAGGGAAGCGTCCATCGACTGGAAGACCAGGTCGAGCCGCGCCAGCAGGCCATCCCGCGCCACCGCGCGCAGCTCCGCGAACGGCGCCGAGAACCGCAGCGGGTCGGCAGGATCCCGCGACAGCGCAGTCCCGATCAGAGGGCTGCGGGCAAGCCGCGAAGGCAACCCGCCGATGAGCCGCCGCGCCGCCGCCCGCTGCGCGGAGCCCTCCAGGCCGAAGAGGCGCGCCGAGAGAGCCGGCTGCGGGCCGACGCGCCGGAGCAGGTCGCGCAGGTCTTCCGCGGCGCCGGCATCGTCGCCGAGCGCCTCCAGGGCCGCCGCCCGCTGCGCCCGGGCCCCGACGTGGTCCGGATCGAGCGCCAGCGCCTCTCCCTGCGCCCGCGCCGCGAGCCCGACCTCGCCCGCTTCGAGCAGCGCCAGGCCGCGCTCGTGGGGGATCTCCGGATCGCGGGGCGCGAGCGCCTGGGCGGCCGCGAACAGGCGCACCGCTTCCCGCGCCTCGCCCACCTTGAAGGCCGCCCTCGCCCGACTCAACAGCTCCCGCAGATCGCTCACTTCCGGTGCAATACCACGTCGTTGGCACGGGCCTTGCCACGGCGCGTCGGTGTCTTACGTTGCGACCATGAAACTCGACAAGTTCACGGTCAAGGCGCAGGAGGCGCTCCAGGAATCGCAGGCCATCGCCCGCAAGCGCGACCATCAGGAGATCCTCCCCGAGCACCTGCTCCTGGCGCTGCTGCAGCAGCAGGACGGGCTGGTCCCGCCCCTGCTCCAGCGCGTCGGCGCCGAGCCGGCGCTCGTCCAGCAGCGGGTCGAGGACGAGCTGCGCAAGACCCCCTCCGTCCAGGGCGGCGACAGCGGCCACCTCTCCCAGCGCGCCCTCAAGGTGCTCGACGCCGCGGAAGAGGAAGCAGGCAAGCTCAAGGACGAGTACGTCTCGACCGAGCACATCCTGCTCGCGCTCGCTTCCGAGAAGCGCGGCGCCGCCGCCGACGCGCTCAAGTCGGTGGGCGCAACCCGCGACCGCATCGCCCAGGCGCTCACCGCGGTGCGCGGCTCGCAGCGCATCACCTCCAACGATCCCGAGTCGCAGTACCGGGCGCTGGAGAAGTACGCCATCGACCTGACCGACCGCGCGCGCAAGGGGAAGCTGGACCCGGTGATCGGCCGCGACGAGGAGATCCGCCGCGTCATCCAGGTGCTCTCGCGCCGCACCAAGAACAACCCCGTGCTCATCGGCGACCCCGGCGTGGGCAAGACGGCCATCGTGGAGGGCCTCGCCCGGCGCGTGGTGGACGGCGACGTCCCCGAGGGACTCAAGGACAAGCGCATCGTGGCGCTGGACATGGGCCAGCTCATCGCCGGCACCAAGTTCCGCGGCGAGTTCGAGGAGCGGCTCAAGGCGGTGCTCAAGGAGGTGACGGCTTCCGAGGGCCAGGTCATCCTCTTCATCGACGAGCTGCACACCATCGTGGGCGCGGGCGCGGCGGAAGGCGCCATGGACGCGGGCAACATGCTCAAGCCGGCGCTGGCGCGCGGCGAACTGCACTGCATCGGCGCCACCACGGTGAACGAATACCGCAAGCACATCGAGAAGGACCCTGCGCTCGAGCGCCGCTTCCAGCCGGTGATGGTGGGCGAGCCCTCGGTGGAGGACACCATCTCCATCCTCCGCGGCCTCAAGGAGCGCTACGAGGTGCACCACGGCGTGCGCATCCAGGACAGCGCCATCGTGGCCGCCGCCACGCTGTCGAACCGCTACATCACCGACCGCTTCCTCCCCGACAAGGCCATCGACCTGATCGACGAGTCGGCCGCGCGGCTTCGCATGGAGATCCAATCCATGCCCGCCGACATGGACGAGGTGCGGCGCAAGCTGATGCAGCTGCAGATCGAGGAGCAGGCCCTCAAGAAGGAGACCGATCCGCTCTCGCGTGGACGCCTCGACGAGATCCAGAAGGAGGTCGCGCAGCTCAATGAGCAGTTCTCCACGCTCAAAGCGCACTGGGAGAACGAGAAGAAGGCCATCGAGAGCATCCGGGGCGCCAAGCAGAAGATCGAGGAGGCCAACCAGCAGATGGCCGACGCGGAGCGCAAGGGCGACCTGGGCCGCGCCGCGGAGCTGAAGTACGGCACCGTGCCGGGGCTGCAGAAGGAGCTGGAGGCCCAGAACGACAAGCTGGGCGAGCTGCAGACGCAGCGGCGCATGCTCAAGGAGGAGGTGGACGCGGAGGACATCGCCCACGTCGTCTCCAAGTGGACCGGCATCCCCGTCTCCAAGCTGCTCGAGGCCGAGATGCAGAAGCTCGTCCACATGGAGGAGCGGCTGCAGCAGCGGGTGGTGGGCCAGGAGGAGGCGGTGCGCGCCGTCTCCAACGCGGTCCGGCGCGCCCGCAGCGGGCTCCAGGACCCCAACCGGCCCATCGGCAGCTTCCTCTTCGCCGGCCCCACCGGCGTGGGCAAGACCGAGCTGGCGCGGGCGCTGGCGGAGTTCCTCTTCGACGACGAGAGCGCCATGGTGCGCCTCGACATGAGCGAGTACATGGAGAAGCACTCGGTGGCGCGGCTGATCGGCGCGCCTCCGGGCTACGTCGGCTACGACGAGGGCGGCCAGCTCACCGAGGCGGTGCGCCGCCGGCCCTACACGGTGGTGCTCTTCGACGAGATCGAGAAGGCGCACCGCGACGTCTTCAACGTGCTGCTCCAGGTCCTCGACGACGGCAGGCTCACCGACGGCCAGGGCCGCACCGTGGACTTCCGCAACACCGTCGTCATCATGACCTCCAATCTCGGGTCGCAGCACATCACCGGCGGCGACCACGAGACGGAGGAGAAGCGCGTCCGCGAGGCCATCCGCGCCGAGCTGCGGCCGGAGCTGCTCAATCGCATCGACGAGGTGGTGGTGTTCCACAGCCTCGGACGCGAGGAGCTGGCCCGCATCGTGGACATCCAGCTCTCGCGGCTGGGCAAGCTGCTGGCCGACAAGCAGCTCCGGCTGGAGCTGACCGATCGGGCAAAGCTGGCGGTGGGCGCGGCGGGCTACGACCCGGTCTACGGGGCGCGGCCGCTCAAGCGCGCGCTGCAGCGGCTGGTGCTGGATCCGCTGGCAATGAAGGTGCTGCAGGGCGACTTCCGCCCAGGCGATACCATTCGCGTGGACGCGGGCAAGTCGGACGACGTGCTCACCTTCACGCGCGCCGACGGCGCGGGAGCCGCCGCAGAGGCGCCGGCGCTGCTCCACTGAGCCCGTGGACGCCGCTGCGCTGCAGTCGCTGCGGGAGCAGAGCGGCCTTCGCCTGGACCGGGAGGGCCGCTTCTGGCACCGGGGCGGTCTGGTCGAGCACGCCCGCACCAACGCCGTCCTCCACCAGGGAATCCACCGTGCGCCCGACGGCCGCTGGGCCACGCGCATCGGCAGGGAGTGGGGATACCTGGAGGTGGAAGACGCGGCGCTCTTCATCCGCCGCATCGAGCCGGCAGGCGCGGCGCTGCGCGCGCAGCTCGCCTCGGGCGAGTGGGTGGACATCGATCCAGCCACGCTGGCGGCGGGCGCCGAGGACGCGCTCTACGCGCGCGTGAACGGCGAGCGGGCCCGGCTCACCCGCCCCGCCCAGCTGTCGTTGAGCGACCTGCTCGAGGAGGACGCAGGCCGATTCGTCCTGCGGCTGGGCGAGGCGGCGTTCCCCATCGGTCACGATTCCGGGCCGGAGCCGCGCAGGGCAACCTGAGGCGTCCGCGTCGCGTCAGGCCTTGCGGCGGCGCGCGACGAACAGCCCCACGCGCGCGCCGTAGAAGCCCGCCATCGCGCAGAGCCCCACGGTGAAGAGCAGCGCGAAGAGCGGCAGCCAGAGCAGGTCGCGCAGGCCGGGCCGGGTGGCGCCGGGAGCAAGGGGCGCGGCGGCGATGGTCATCCCCAGCACCGCGATCACCACGGCCGCGGCAAACGCTCCTCCCACCGCGCCGGTGCGCGGCGCGATCTCCGCGATCACCGCCGCGAGTCCCGCGACCAGGCCCACCGACCAGATCAACAGCACCACGAAGGTCGCGCCGGGCGGCGTGAAGAGCCGGAAGAGCAGCGCCGCCAGCATCACGCTGAGGGCGCCGATGGCGATGGCCCATGCCGCGCTCCTAAGCATCCTCCGGCGCCTCCTCGCGCGGGTTGGCG
This sequence comes from Myxococcales bacterium, assembly GCA_035702105.1. Lineage (GTDB taxonomy): Bacteria > Myxococcota > Myxococcia > Myxococcales > 40CM-4-68-19 > 40CM-4-68-19. The sequence continues at coordinate 4,600 of DASSQZ010000154.1, forward strand.
TTGCCGGGGAGATAGTAGACCTCCTCGAGGACGAGGCCGTGAGGCGGAGCGGTAGGCCCCGCCAGCTTGCGGTCGCGGCTTTCGAGCAGCGCGGCCAGCGAGTCCGGCGCGCGCCGGCCATGCCCCACCTCCACCAGCGTCCCCACGATGTTGCGCACCATGTGCTTGAGAAAGGCGGTGGCCTGCACCGTCACCTCGATGCGCGCGCCCTGGCGGCGGACCTCCAGGGCACGGATCTCGCGCACGGTGGTTCGCGCAGGACAGTCCGCCGCGCGCAGGGCGGAGAAGTCGTGCGCGCCGACGAGCTGCGGCGCGGCGGCGCTCATCGCCTCCACCTCCAGCGGCCTGCGGATCTCCCAGGCGCGGCCGCGCAGGAGCGGCGCGCGCACGCCGGTCTCCAGGATCGAGTAGACGTACTTCTTCCCCCGCGCCCAGCGCCGCGCATCGAAGCCGTCCGGCGCCACCTCCGCCCGCACGCAGGCCAGGTCCTCCGGCAAGAGCGCGTTCAAGCCCGCGGTCCAGGCCCGGAGCGGCAGCTCCCTGGAGACGCGGAGCGACGCCACCTGCCCCCGCGCGTGCACGCCCGCGTCGGTGCGCCCGGCGCCGGTGACCCGCACGGTCTCGCCGCAGAGCCTCGCGGCCGCCTTCTCCAGCTCCTCCTGCACGCTGCGCCCGTTGGGCTGCACCTGCCAGCCCACGAAGCGCGCGCCGTCGTACTCGAGCGTGAGCTTGAGGAAGGTCACTTCCCTGCGTCTTCCACCTTCACCGG
>DASSQZ010000155.1:0-6442 GCA_035702105.1 Myxococcales bacterium
GATGCGGCGGAACCTCTGCGTGGTGGGGGACGACGACCAGAGCATCTACGCCTGGCGCGGCGCGCAGGTGCGGCACGTGCTCGAGTTCGACCGGAAGTTCCCCGGCTGCGTGGAGGTGTTCCTCGAGCAGAACTACCGCAGCAACGGGAACATCCTCGAGGCGGCCAACGCGGTGATCGCCAGGAACCCCGGCCGCAAGCCGAAGAAGCTGTGGACCGACCGCGGGCGCGGGCCCAACCTGCGCCTGGTGGTGGCGCCCTCCGACGAGCTGGAGGCGAAGCACGTCGCCGACGAGATCGTACGCATCTCCTACGAGGAGAAGATCCCGCCGCGCGAGATCGCCGTGCTCTACCGCACCAACGCGCAGGCGCGTCCGCTGGAAGAGGCGCTGCGCCTCGGCGGCGTGCGCTACCGGGTGGTGGGCGGGACGTCGCTGTTCGACCGCAAGGAGGTGCGCGATCTGGTGGCCTACCTGCGGGCGGCGCTCAACCCGCGCGACGAGCTGGCGCTCCTGCGCATCGTCAACGTGCCTGCCCGGGGAATCGGAGACCAGACGGTGGCGCGTGCGCAGGAACTGGCGCGGGCGCGCAAGTGCACGGTGTGGGACGTGTTCTGCGGCGCCCCCTCCGAGCTGTCGCACGCCGCCGAGCGCATCGCCGCGTTCGTGGCGCTGCTGCGCAAGTACGGCGAGCGACTGTCGCGGAAGGGCTTCTCGGAGGCGGCGCGCGCGCTGGTGACCGAGGTGGGCCTGTTCGAGGAGGCGCGGCGCGGGGCGCAGTCGGCGCCGGCGCAGGCCCGCAAGATGGAGGCGATCGAGTCGCTGCTGCGGCAACTGGTCGAGTACGAGAAGCGGGAGGAGCAGAGGGCCGCGGAGCGGTCGCTGAGGTGGCACGTGCATCTACAACAAGGGGCGCCCCAGCCCCACCCTTCGGGCATTCTATCAGCCGGGTCCGACATCGAGATCGCGGCGGGCTCCGGGCCCAACGGAACGGCGGTCATCCCGGACGCCGCCGCCGATGCCGCTACCGCTGCCGCCGCCGCCGCTACCGCCGCCGCTACCGACGCGGCCGCTACCGACACCGCCGACGACGACGAGCCCTTCGCCGCCGGCCTCTCCGGCTACCTCCAGCGACTCGCGCTCGACTCCAAGGACGCCGACGGCGATGCCGGCGACGTGGTCACGCTGATGACGCTTCACGGAGCGAAGGGCCTGGAGTGGCGGTGCGTATTCCTCTGCGGAATGGAGGAGGGCCTCTTGCCGCACTCCGGCCGGGGATTCGACGACGCCAGCCCCGAGCCGCGCGCCGAGGGCGCCATCAATCTGGAGGAGGAGCGGCGCCTCTGCTACGTGGGCCTGACCCGCGCACGGGAGCGGCTCATCCTGACCCGCGCGGCGGAGAGGATGAAGCGCGGCAAGCCCATCCCCCGCACGCCATCCCGCTTTCTCGAGGACATCCCCCAGGCGCTCCTGGACGTCATCGACCTCTCCGCCCCGCAGCAGGCGAGGCCGAAGGAGGTCCAGCAGGCCAAGGCGAAGAACTTCTTCGCCTCGATGACGACGCTGCTGGGCGAACCGGACCCGCCGGCGGAGTGAACTTTTGAAGATTCGACGTTTGGTTCAGCGGCTGAACCAGAAGACGCAGGCCACTGGTTCAGGCCGGCTGGTCCGTGGTGCTGGTTCATCCGGTTGAACCGGGCCAGCCCAACCGGTTGAACCGCGTGCCGCCGGACCAGGCAGGCGCTCGGCCTCCCCCGGGGACGCGTTCGCCGCGCCCATCTGTTGACACCTACGGGCGAATCGCGTATCTACCGCCGCCCCGCTGCGGCTTGCCGCACGGATTTTTCTGTTTTCGGAGCTTCCTTCGATGAAGACGGTGATGGGCAGCAAGAAGACCGTCCAGCGCAACTGGGTGGTCATCGACGTGAAGGACAAGGTGCTGGGGCGCGCCGCCACCACCATCGCGAGCGTCCTGCGGGGCAAGCACAAACCCATCTTCACGCCGCACGCCGACTGCGGCGACTTCGTGGTGGTGATCAACGCGGAAAAGGTCCGGCTGACCGGCAACAAGTGGAAGGACAAGCCGTACATCCACCACACCATGTATCCGGGCGGATTCGTGTCCTTCTCCGCCGAGAAGGCCGTGCAGCGCCACCCCACCCGCCTGGTGGAGGACGCGGTGCGGCGCATGCTGCCGCGCACCGCTCTCGGCCGCGCCCTGATGAAGAAGCTGAAGATCTACGCCGGCGACAAGCACCCCCACGCCGCCCAGAAGCCCGCCGCGATGGAAGCGGCCAACGCATGAGGATCTCGAGAGAATGGCCAAGGAACTGATCGTCTCCGCCACGGGGCGCCGCAAGCAGTCCATCGCCCGCGTTCGCATGAAGGCCGGCAACGGCGACTTCGTGGTCAACGACCGCACGCTCGACGAGTACTTCGGCCGCGAGACCAGCAAGATGATCCTCAAGCAGCCGCTCGAGGTGGTGGAGCAGCTGGGCAAGGTGGACATCGCCATCACCGTCTGCGGCGGCGGGCTCTCGGGCCAGGCCGGCGCCATCCGCCACGGCATCAGCCGCGCGCTGCTCAAGCTCAACCCGGAGTTCCGGCCGCCGCTGAAGAAGGCGGGCTTCCTGACGCGCGACGCGCGCGCGGTGGAGCGCAAGAAGTACGGGCAGCCGGGAGCGCGCAAGCGGTTCCAGTTCTCGAAGCGCTGAAGGCTCCGCCAGCTCTTGCGGCCTCGCCCGGGACGCACCGGGCGGGGCCGTTTGCCGTCAGCTCGCGCTTGCGTCCGGCCCTGTGCGTCCGCCGCCCTGTGGGAACGTGTGCTCCGGGGTGCGATCGTCGTGCCGCCCGCGTACCGTCGCCTCGGCACGGACGTTGGGACTGTCTGGTTTCACATGTTAACGTCGGCGGATGGAACTGAATGAAATCCTCCAGGTCGCGCTTCGGGGTGGCGCTTCCGACATCCACCTGAAGGCGGGCCTGCCGCCGATGTTCCGCGTCGACGGCTCGCTGGTGCCGCTCAAGGACGCCCGCCGCCTTCCGCCGGAGGAGATCTCCCGGATGGCGTTCGGCATCATGAACGACTACCAGAAGGAGAAGTTCAAGGCGCAGAACGAGCTCGACCTGGCCTACGGCGTGCCGGGCCTGGGCCGCTTCCGCGTCAACGTGTTCCAGCAGCGTGGCACCATCGGCGTGGTGCTGCGCGTCATCCCCTTCAAGATCTCCACCATCGAGCAGCTGCTCCTGCCCAAGGTGCTGGAGAAGATGGCCAGCGAGCAGCGCGGCCTGATCCTCGTCACCGGCACCACCGGCTCGGGAAAGTCCACCACCCTGGCCGCGATGGTGGACCACATCAACAGCAACGAGACCTGTCACATCATGACGATCGAGGATCCCATCGAGTTCCTCATCCGCGACAAGCGGAGCATCGTCAACCAGCGCGAGGTGGGCGTGGACACGCTCAGCTTCGCCCAGGCGCTCAAGTCGGCGCTGCGCCAGGACCCGGACGTGATCCTGGTGGGCGAAATGCGCGACCTCGAGACCATCGAGACCGCGCTCACCGCCGCCGAGACCGGCCACCTGGTGCTCTCCACGCTGCACACGCTCGACGCGACCGAGACCATCACCCGCATCGTCTCCGCCTTCCCGCCGCACCAGCAGAAGCAGGTGCGCCTGCAGCTCGGCTCGGTGCTGCGCGGCGTGGTCTCGCAGCGGCTGGTCCCGCGCGCCGACGGCAAGGGGCGCGTGGCGGCGGTGGAGGTGCTGGTCTGCAACAGCCGCGTGCGCGAGATGATCGAGGACAAGGACCGCACCAAGGAGATCGCCCAGGCCATCTCGCAGAGCTTCACCACCTACGGGATGCAGACCTTCGATCAATCGCTGATGATGCTCTTCAAGCAGAACGTCATCACCTACGACGAGGCGCTGCGGCAGTGCTCGAACCCCGACGACTTCGCCCTGCGCGTGTCGGGCATCAGCGCCACCAGCGACTCGAGCTGGGACAATTTCGAGGGCGGCAAGGAGGAGACGCAGCAGCCCGGCGCCGCCGCCCCGAAGTCCCCGCCCCGCCCGCCCCCGCCTCCGCGCGCCACGCCGGCGCCCGGCTCGTTGCCCATCGGGTCCTTGAGCCTGAAGCAGGCGGCGGTACCGGCCAAGCCCGCCGCCGCGGCCCCGGCCGACGACGATTTCCAGATCGAACGCTTCTGATCGCAATCCCGTGACCGCCCTGGAGAAGGCGCTCAGGCTCCTCGCGGCGAGGCAGCGAACCGAGGTCGAGCTGCGGCGCGCGCTGGCGCGGTTTCCGCCGGGCGAGGTGGATTCTGCGCTGGCGCGGGTGAAGGAGCTGGGCTACATCAACGACCGCGAGACGGCCCGCGCGCGCGCCCGGACGCGGGTCGGGCAGGGAGAGGCTCCGCGGCTCGCCGCCAGGAGGCTCGCCGCGCAGGGAATCGCCATCGGCGATGCGCAGGTCGCGGCGAGCGAGGCGGCGGAAGGCGCGGGAGAAGACGAGCTTGCGGCCCGGGCGCTGCAGCGCAGGCTCCGCGGCCGCAAGCCGGCCTCGGAGCGGGAGAAGCAGCGCCTGCTGCGGGCGCTGATCGCGAAGGGGCACCGCCCCTCCGCGGCGGCCAGAGCGCTGGGGATGACCTGGGAAGGCGGCGATGATGACCTGGAAGAGACTTAGCGCGGTGTGCCTCGCCTGGCTGTGCGCCTGCGGCCACGGCAAGGACGGCATCGACATCACCAAGCCGGTGACCGGCGCCGAGGCCAGCAACGCGGCGATCGCCTACAACAAGGGGCAGCAGGAAAAGAAGGACCAGAACTACATCGAGGCCACGCGCCTGCTCGAGTACGTGCGCACCAACTTCCCCTATTCGCAGTACTCGGCGCTGGCCGAGCTGTCGCTCGCGGACATGGCCTTCGACCGCGAGGACTGGTCCGCCGCGGCGACGCAGTACCAGGACTTCGTCAAGAGCCATCCCTCGCACCCGAAGGCGGACTACGCCGCCTACCGGGTGGGATTCGCCTATTTCCAGGACCGCCCCTCCGACCTGTTCCTGCTGCCGCCCAGCTACGAGAAGGACCAGCAGCCCGTGCGCCAGGCGCTGGAGGCGCTGAACCGCTTCGTCGCCGCGTACCCGAAGAGCGAGTACATGCCCAAGGCGCGGGCGATGATCTCCGACTGCCGCGAGCTGCTCGCGGCCCACGAGCGCTACGTCGCCGAGTTCTACTCCAAGCGCGAGCAGTGGCGCGGCGCCGCGCAGCGCTACATGACGCTCGCCGATACCTACGGCGACCTCCGCGACGGCAGGACGAAGGGCGACGCGCTCTGGAACGCCGCCAACGCGTGGCGCAACGCCAAGGACCCCGGCGACGAGCGCGCGGTGCTGCGCAGGCTGGTGCAGGAGGCCCCCAACAGCCCGCACCTGAAGCAGGCCGAGCAGAGGCTGGCGCAGATTCCCGCCGCCGCGCCGGAGACGAAGCCTGCGCCGGAGAAGCCGGCGCCGGGAGAGAATCCCCCCGCCACGGCGCCGCAGACACCGGCCACCGAGACCCCACAGACGCCCCCCGCCCCGCCGCCGCTCAAGCCGCCCCTCACGCCGCCGGGCGGCTGATCCGTGGTACGTTCCCCGGCGAAAATGCCGGACCGCGAGAGCAAGGACGAGCGCCTGCGGGAACTGGTCGCGCTGGGCAGGGAGCACTTCCAGCGCGGCGATTACCCGGCCGCGGCCGGCCACCTGGAGCAGGTGGTGGCGCTGGGGGCGCGCTTCGCCGACGTGCAGCACATGCTCGGGGTCATCTATCACCAGCTCGGAGAGTTCGAGCCGGCGCAGCGGGCCTTCGAGAAGGCGCTGGAGATCAACCCGGACTACACCGAGGCCGCGCTCAACCTCGCCATCGTCTGCAACGACCTCGGCCAGTACGACCGCGCCCGGCAGGTCTACGGGAACGCGGTGGGGCGGGCGAAGAGCCCGCAGAAGCGCGACGCCAACGGCGACCAGCCGCTCGACCCCTACACCCGGGGAAAGATCGCCAACCTCCTCGCCGCGGTGGGCGACGGCTACCTCTCGGTGCGCAGGCCCTCCGACGCCGCCTCCGAGTACCGGCGCGCGCTCTCGCTCTGCCCCACCTTCGTGGATCTGCGCCTCAAGCTCGCCCAGGCGCTGCAAGAGGGCGGCGACCTCGAGGGAGCGCTCGCCGAGCTTCGCGTCGCGGTCCAGCACTCGCCGGCCTGGCTGCCGGCGCGCGTGGCGCTGGGCACGGCGCTGTACGCGGGCGGCAGGCTCGACGAGGCCATGGCGCAATGGGAAGAGGTGCTGCGCGCCGATCCGCAGCACCGCACCGCGGGCATGTACCTCAAGCTTGCGCGCTCGCAGGCGCACAAGGAAAAGGCGTGAGCGGCCCGGCCTTCGCGCTGCGCTTCATCTCCGGCAAGTACCAGGG
>DASSQZ010000156.1:0-58291 GCA_035702105.1 Myxococcales bacterium
AGCACCGCGAGCAGCGCCACCGCCACCCGGTCCTCGTCCGCGAGCAGGCTCTTGCGCAGCGGCACCGCCTCGATGCCGTAACCCGGGAGCGTGCGCGAGTCGCGCCCCGGCATCCGCGAGGCGATCGAGTCGAGCTCGGCGCGCACCTCTCCGAGCGTTGCCCCCGGCGCCATGCGCGCGAAGACCGCGAAGTCGTCCGCCGCCGCATCGGCGAGGCGCAGCGGGAGCCACACGTCGGCGTCGTAGGGGAATCGATACCCGGGCGGCAGCACCCCCACCACGCGCAGCGGGCGGCCGTCGACTTCGATGGTGCGCCCGAGGGCCTGCGCGTCGCCGCCGAGGCGCGCATGCCAGAGGTTCGCGCTGATCAGGGCGACGCCGGCGCCCTCTCCCTGCTGCTCTTCGTCCTTGCTGAAGCCTCGCCCCAGCACCGGCTGCACGCCGAGCACGGCGAGGCTGCCCGGGGAAAGGAGCGCCTCGTCCACGTGCGCGGGCAGGTCCGCGCCGGTCAGGGTAGCGCTGCGCCCGAGCTGGGCCGAGAGGCCCGAGAGCGTGCGGGTCTGCGCGGCGATCTCGAGGAAGTGGGGCGCGTTGGTGTTCACCGTGACGATGGCGCCGCCCGGCGTGCGCGTCGAATCGCGCAGGCGGAGCAGCCGATCCTCGTGCGCGAAGGGCAAGGGCCTCAGGTAGATGTCGTTCACCACCGAGAAGACGGCGCAGGTCCCCCCGATTCCCAGCGCGAGGGTCAAGAGCGCGGCAGTCCCGAATCCGGGATTGCGACGCAGCGCACGCAAGGCGAGGCGCACATCCTGAACGAGGTTCTCCATGGACCTGCTCAACGCCGGGGCGCCGCCGCCATTCCGCGATCACCAGCGCGCGGCGTGATCCTCGGTGACTCCAGGCACGCCCTCGATCCCGACGCCGTCGAGGCTTCCCGAGAAGGTCCCGAAGGGCTGCAGGTACCTGCTGAGGATCACCTTCAGGTCCACCGTCTGCCTCCGGTATCCCTCCGGCTGGAAGACCAGGTCGACCCTGCCGTCGCGGCTCTGGACGCGCCACGGACCGAGTGGCGATTCTGGGTCGAATGCGAAGGTCACCGGCCCCACCGCCCGCGGCTCGCCGTCGAGCCAGATCGCGTTCTCGCCTTCGCCCTGCAGGAAGCCGTCGCTGAAGTTGAAGCCCACCTGCCGCAGGCCGGAGCGGCCGGAGCCGAACGCCCAGCGCCAGGCCGTCTCGCGCGCGAGCAGGCCGTGGGTGTAGTCGAGCCCGGCCAGTTGACCGTGCACCGGGAACCGGACGTTGGCGGCGCGCACTTCGCCCTCCGCCGGCACCAGCACGGTCTTCTGCGTGAAGTCGAAGCGGCCCGGCGCGCCGACCGAGGCCACCGCGCTGATGGGGGGCGGGGCGCGGGCCACGTCGAGCAGCAGGTCCACCTGCGCGTGCACCCACTTCGCTTTCACCGAGAGACCCTTCGGCGTGCGCTGCAGGCGCGCCTCGATGCGGGGGCCGAAGAGCCGCGCCGACATCTCGCCGGGGCCGTCGGACACCTGCGCGCAGAGCGGCGGCAAGACCGGGTTCTCGTCGACGAGCAACCGCCGGCCGCCGCGGTCGAAGACGGCGCACATCCCCGTGGAGAGATAGCCGCAGTCGATCACCGCGAGCGCGAGCATCACCTCCGGCGTGGCGACGAAGAGGTACTGCCACTTCTTCTCCATCAAGCGGCGCTGCACGAGGCCCGGGGCGTCCTCGAGCCCGGCCAGCCCCGCATCGGCGATGGCGCCCGCGTAGAGGCCGAACCGGGGGACGCCGTCGCCGTCGAGCAGGCGCTCCGGCGCAGCGGAGAGGTGCGCCGCGGAGCGCTCTTCGGACATGGGCGAAGTCTGGCCGCTGCGGCCGCTGCCCGCAAGCGCCCGTTGCGGGCGGATGCGCGCTGCGCCACATTGCCGACATGCGCATCCTGGTGAGCAACGACGACGGAGTGGAAGCGACCGGGCTGCGCGCGCTGGCCGAGGCGCTGCTCGAGCTGGGTGAAGTGACCGTGTGCGCGCCCGACCGCGAGCAGAGCGCCACCAGCCGCAGCATCTCGCTGCACCGGCCGCTGCGGATGGAGAAGCTGCCGCCCTGGGGGCCGGACGGGCAGATCGAGCGCTGGTCGGTGGACGGCACGCCCACCGACGCGGTCTACCTGGGCCTCAACCAGGTGCTGAAGGGACGGCGGCCGGACCTGGTGGCCTCCGGCATCAACCGCGGCCCCAACCTGGCCAACGACGTCCATTACTCCGGCACCGTGGCGGCCGCGATGGAGGGCGCGGTGGGTGAGGTGCCGAGCTTCGCCATCAGCCTGGTCAAGTCGCGCGACTACGGCGCCGCGGCGAAGTTCGCCTCCGCGCTGGCCCGGCAGATCGGCCGGCGCGGCCTGCCCCGCGGGACCTTTCTCAACGTGAACGTTCCGCCGGGAGTGCCGCGAGGTGTGCGCATGACCCGCATTGGACGACGCGACTACTCCGCCGCGGTGGTCGAGAAACTGGACCCGCGGGGCAGGGCGTATTACTGGATTGGAGGAGACGAGCAGGCCCACGAGCACATCCCCGGAAGCGACTGCGACGCGGTGTTCGACAGCGGCCTCGTTTCGGTGACCCCGCTCCACCTGGACCTGACGCAGCACGAGCTCGTCGAGGAGCTGAAGGGTTGGGAGCTTCCCGGACTTGTGCGCGACTGATCCTCCTCGCGGCGCTGAGCAGCGCCTGCGCGCACAGGACGGTGAGGCCCGCCGAGAAGGTGGCGGAGCAGGGCGGGGTGGTGCACCAGGTCCACGCGGGCGAGACGCTCTGGCGCATCTCGCGCGCGTACGGCGTGTCGCTCGAGGTGCTCCTGCGCGAGAACTCGCTGGAAGATCCCGGCCGGCTGGCGAAGGGAACGCTGCTCTACATTCCTGGCGCCACGCAGGTGGTGCGGGTTCCCCCCGCGCCGGAGCCTCCGCCGCTGGCGCGCGTCGAGCCGCGTCCCTCGCGCAGGGCGGGGCCGGCCTCCATTCCGCGGGCGGGAGCGCGTCCGCTGGACCCTGCCGCGCGCGGCGAGCCGCTGCTCTGGCCGGCGCCGGGCGTGCTCATCTCCGGCTTCGGCGCGCGCGAGCGCGACCACCACGACGGCATCGATCTCGCCTGCCCGCAGGGGACTCCGGTCCGTGCCGCTGAAGACGGCGTCGTCCTGTTTGCCGGTGAGCAGCGCGGGTACGGCAATCTGGTCCTCATCGCGCACGACAACGACCTCGTCACGGTCTATGCGCACAACGAGGAGAACCTGGTCGCGCAGGGCGAGAGGGTGTCGCGCGGCGAGGAGATTGCCCGCGTGGGCCACAGCGGAAATGCCACCGGGCCGCACCTGCATTTCGAGGTGAGGGTCGGCACCCAGCCGCGCGATCCGCTCGGCTTCCTGCGTTGAAATCCGGTTGCAGAGACGGACGGTCGCTTGCCCTGCAGTGCCTTTGTTTGGTAAGCAGTGGCAGGGGTTTTTCGACTTCGGTCGATTCCCTCGGGCCGTCGGTCCCAATCCCCCCCTGGGACCGGCGGCCATTTTTTTGCGACAATGCGGCATGCCCATCGACCGCGTCCGCGCGCTGATCCGCGACGTCCCCGACTTTCCCCAGCCCGGCATCGTCTTCAAGGACATCACGCCGGTGCTCGCGGACGCGCGCGCCTTCCAGGAGGTGCTCGACGCCATGGAGGAGCGCTTGCGCGACCGCGGCTTCGACCGGGTGGTGGCGATCGAATCGCGCGGCTTCATCTTCGGCGCATCGCTCGCGGACCGGCTGGAGATCGGCTTCTCGCCCATCCGCAAGCTCGGCAAGCTGCCCTACAAGACCCACCGGGTCGAGTACGCGCTGGAGTACGGCCAGGGCGTGCTCGAGTCGCACGTGGATGCGGTGAAGCCCGGCGAGAAGGTCGCGGTGGTGGACGACCTGCTCGCCACCGGGGGCACCGCCTGGGGCGCGGCGCAACTGGTGCAGAAGCAACAAGCCCGGGTGGGCGCGTTCCTCTTCGTCGTGGAGTTGGGCTTCCTCAAGGGTCGCCAGCGGCTCGAGGGAGTGGGCGGGCCGGTCGAGACCCTGATCACGTACTGAGCGCGGCAGGCTCGCGGCGGAGGGGCACTTGCGCTAGATTCCGCCGCCGTCCTGGGCCCCCATAGCTCAGGTGGATAGAGCGTCGGTTTCCTAAACCGAAGGCCACAGGTTCGAGTCCTGTTGGGGGCACTCGCAGCGCGACGATTCGGTCCACCCGGGTGCCGGGGTTGTCACGTCTCCCTGCGGAAGTGTTCAGGGCGTGAAGACGCCCGTCACGCAGTCCGCGGTATGCCGGGGCCTTCCGGTCTGGAACGGCCCGCGATCGAGAACGTCCCAGGGCGCCATGACTGCGGTGATGGTCGCGTGGTAGAGCCCCCCGGCGGTGAGCAATCCCGGCGGCACCTTGAACGACCGGCCCGTGTAGACGGTGGCGCTGATCCTGCGGACCTGGCCCGGCACGACAGGCTGCCGGGAGTCCGTGATGGTGACCACATAGGAGGACGGCTGCCCCAGCGCGGGAGCCGACCACGAGAGGGTCGGCTGCAGACCGACGCCTTCTTGCCGGGTGAAGGCGTCGCGCCCTTCGATGGTTGGCGCAAGGGGCGGGCCGACCACCGGCACGATGGGGCTGGTCGCGTCGCTCGTCGCCACGCTCGTGGTGATGCTGGCCAGGATGGGGGAATCGAGCTCAGGGAGGGAGACGTCGAAGAAGTAGCCTGCCGTCCGATAGGTCTTCCAGAGCGGATCGAGGAAGTCGCCGTAGTCGAGCGGGCCGTAGTTCACGTCGACGCCGGCAGCCGTCCTGCTCTCGAGGTCGAGGAGGTTCATCCCCTGACCGTTCGCCGGCATGTCCGGGTATTGAACGGAGTGCGGTACGGCCGCGACCCCGACATCGAACGTGAGGACGGCCGAGGGCACAGCGGACGGATGCACCTGCTTGCCCATTGCCGCAAACTGCGAAGACCGCAGGTCGGCGCTGATGCTGGCGGTCCGCGGCGAGTCGTTGAGGGTGATGTCCTTCGTGCCCGGTGCGGCGCCGGGCGCCGCGGCCGCCAGATCGGTCAGGCGCGCATAGCGGTTGGAGCCGGTGATCGTCGCCGCGGTGGGCCCGCTGCCGACATTCCGGAGCAGGCGCTGGTAGACGAAGACCACGTCCTTCTTCGCGGGATCCGGCAACCCTCCCTGATGGAAGTCCCATCTCAGCCCCGAGATGGAGGTCGCGCCAGCTGCGGGTGCCGGCGCAGGAAAGAAGAACACCCCGATGGAAGCCTGGGAGCTGACCGCTTCCACGAAGCTGCCTTCGAGCCATGGCTCGAGGTTCGTGAGGTCGAGGCTCGGCGGGATACCCGCGCCGGGATCATACGTCACCAATTCCACGTCGGGGCGTGCCGTGGTGACCTCCCGCAAGTCGGGGGTGCTGGTTCGCAGCTCGATCAGGCGAGTTGCGACCGCCAGGACCAGACCCGGACCGCCGGGGCAGGCCGCCACCCTGCACCGGTCGACGCGCGGGCCATCGAGCTGGAGGAAGTAGGGTCCGGCGGGCACGCCGGCGACCGAGAAGGAGTGGCCCGCATCGACCGTGATGGGGAAGCTCTGATATCCGGCAGGGCTCCCGTTCGGAACCAGCAGCGCTCTTGCCACCGATCCATCGCTCGCCGCAGCAGGGAGGGTGGTCCTGGTGCCGTCATCGAGCCAGTAGGTGGTCGAGAAGGTCCCGCTGACCGTGCGAGGAGAGCCGCTTCCGCAGGAAACGAGGAGGGCAGCCATTGCGATTGTTGCCGTTCGATGCCCGATCGCACGCATCCGCCGCCAGCTACTCCCAGAGCCCGATGGAGTCAATCCACGAGCAGAGGCGTTCGTCAGCCGGCGGGTTCACACGTTTCCCTCCATGGCATGAATCGCTGATCTGGAGGATCCTGTGGATATCGAGCCGTGAATGGAAAACGGCGCGGCCCGCGACCATGTCGGCATCCGGCGCGATCTTGAGGGCAATCCCGGGTTTCATCTGGCTCGTTCTGCTCCTGCGGAGGCGGCGGGCGCCGCGGGTGCCCGCAGAGAGCCTGGAGCTGCTCGACGACGTCCAGCCCCCCACGCCGGAGGAGATCGAGCTCTACGTCCCCGAAGCGTATCGGAACCTGGGACCTGACTGGATCTTCACGCGCGCCAAGGTCCTGATCTTCTCCGAGGTTCGCAAGACGAGGAGGGTCGGCAGCGTCGCGGGGTTCGACGTCCAGCGGGACTTCGACGAAGAGTACGCGGTCTACACCGGTGTCTACGGCTACTACGACCATGGGCGCCGGCTGCAGACCTTCGCGATGCCGCCGACCGAGAACGAGCGGTCCGTGCGCCCCGGGCGGCTGTTCATCGTCTGCTTCGATCGCCGGAAACCGCGAACGCACCACCTTTTCCCGCTGGTGCGCCTCGCGCATCCGACGAGGCGCCATGAGAAGTCCTAGCTCACCTCCAACCGGACCCGAAGGCGCCCGAGCGGCGAAATAGCGGCGCCGCCCATGCGTCCGGGAACGGATGAGCCGATACGGGAGCGCCGCGGCAACGTGAGCGAGGCGCAGGGGAAGGAGACCGGCGCGTCCTGGACCGGCCGCCTCGGCCGCGCCATCCACGCCGAGCCGCGCGAGGTGAAGGCCGCCCTTCTGGCTTTCGCCTACTTCTTCTTCCTGCTCTCGAGCTACTACATCCTCCGTCCGCTGCGCGACGAGACCGGTGTCGCGGGCGGCGTGAACCGGCTGCCCTGGCTCTTCACCGGCACCTTCCTGGCCATGCTCGCGGCGGTGCCCGCCTTCTCCGCGCTGGCGGCGCGGATGCCGCGGCACCGCTTCATTCCAATCGTCTACCGCTTCTTCGTCGCCAACATCGTGCTCTTCTGGGCGCTGTTCGCGAGCGGCCGCTTCCAGGTCCCGGCGGCCCGCGCCTTCTTCATCTGGACCAGCGTCTTCAACCTCTTCGTCGTCTCGGTCTTCTGGGGCTTCATGGCCGACATCTTCCGCCACGAGCAGGGCGCACGGCTCTTCGGCTTCATCGCGGCGGGCGGAAGCGCCGGCGCGCTGGCCGGCCCGCTCCTGACCACCTGGCTGGTCGGGCCTCTCGGGCCCCGGAACCTCCTGCTCGTCTCCGCCTTGCTTCTCGAGCTGTGCGTGCACTGCGTTCGCGCGCTCCACCGCGGGGCAGTGGAGGCGCACGGCCCGCACCGCGAGGACACCGCCGGCCAGCAGCCGCTGGGCGGCACGTTCCTGAGCGGCATCCGCCTCGTCTTCCGCTCCCGCTTCCTGCTCGGCATCTGCCTCTACGTCGTCTTCCTCACCGCCACCGCCACGCTGCTCTACTTCGAGCAGGCCAGCATCGTCTTGCGCGCCAGCGGCGATCCCCGCGTCCGCACGGCGCTCTTCGCCCGCATCGACCTGGTGGTGAACGCCCTCACCATCGTCGTCCAGGCGTTCATCACCGGCAGGCTGGTGCGGCGCGCCGGAATCCAGGTTGCCCTCGGGCTCTTGCCCATCCTCACGGTACTCGGATTCCTTGCCCTGGCCCTTGCCCCGACGCTCCTCGTGATCATGGCGGTCCAGGGGGTCCGGCGCGCGGCGCACTACGGGATCGAGCGTCCCGCGAGGGAGATCCTCTTCACCGACGTGAGCCGGGAGGAGCGGTACAAGTCGAAGAGCTTCATCGACACGGTGGTCTACCGGGGAAGCGACGCCGCCACCGCCTGGGTCTCCTCCGCCCTCTCGTCGATGGGATTCGGCGCCGTGCCCGTCGCTTCCGCCGCGATCGGGCTCTCGATATTGTGGCTATGGAACAGCCTCTCCCTGGCGCGCAGGGACGAGGCATTGACCGGAGGCATTCAATGACCGGGAGGCGGCGTTTCCTCTTCATGCTTTCCGCCGCGGCAGCCGCGGGCCGCACGCTCTTCGCTCAGACCCGCGGACAGGACGACGATCTGGCTTCGGCACGGGCCGCCAGGGTGCCGGGTTCCTCGAAGGCGAAGAAGCCGCTGCGCATCCTCATCCTCGGCGGCACCGGTTTCCTCGGACCGCACCTGGTCGCGCAGGCCATGGCGCGCGGGCATACGGTCACCCTCTTCAATCGCGGCAAGACGCACCCCGAGCTCTTCGCCGACCTGGAGAAGCTGCGCGGCGACCGCGACGGCAAGCTCGATGCCTTGAAAGGGCGGAAATGGGACGCGGTCATCGACACCAGCGGCTACCTGCCACGGGTCGTGAAGATGTCCGCCGACCTGCTCGCGCCCGAGGTTAGGCAGTACGTCTTCATCTCCTCGATCTCGGTCTTCCCCGACGACGTCAAGCCGGGAGCGGACGAGAACACCCGGGTGCAGGAGCTCAGCGAGCCGGGGAGCGAGGACGTGCGCAAGCACTATGGCGCCCTCAAGGCGCTCTGCGAGCAGGCCGCGGAGAGGGCCATGCCGGGCCGGGTCACCAACATCCGGCCCGGCCTCATCGTCGGCCCCGGCGATCCCACCGACCGGTACACCTACTGGCCGGTGCGCATCGATCGCGGCGGCGAGGCGCTGGCGCCCGGCAGCGGCGAAGATCCGGTGCAGTACGTCGACGCGCGCGACCTGGCAGCGTTCGTGGTCCACGCCATCGAGGGCGGCGCCGTGGGCGTCTTCAACGCCACCGGGCCGGAAGGGCGGCTCTCGATGAAGGCGATGCTGGACTCCTGCCGCAAGGCGGCGGCGACGCCGGCCGCGCTCACCTGGGTGCCGGAGAAGTTCCTGGAGGAGCACAAGGTCGCGCCGTGGGGAGACATGCCGGTGTGGGCGGGGGCGGACGCGGGCTTCACGCAGATCGACTGCAGGAAGGCCATCGCCAGGGGCCTGCGCTTCCGCCCTGCCGCGGAGACCGCGCGCGACACCCTCGCCTGGTGGAAGACGCTGCCCGGGGAGCGGCGGGAGAAGCTGCGCTCGGGCCTCGGCGCCGATCGCGAAAAGGAGGTCCTCGCGGCCTGGAAGGCGCGCAAGGGCTGATCTGGCCGCAGGGCTCTCGCAGCTCACTGCATCCGCAGCGTCTGCAGGTAGTGCACGAGGTGCCAGGCATCGTCGGGACTCAGCTGCTCGGCGTACGAGGGCATCGGCGAGCCGGTGAGCCCGGTCATGAACACCCGGTAGACGTCCTCCGGCCGATCGCCGCACTTGAGCCCGACGCCGCCGGTGAAATCGAACGGGACGATCTTGTGCCCCCAGTCGTCGAGCAGCGTGGGCATCGCGGGACCGTCGCCTTTCCCCTTGGCTCCGTGGCAATTGAAGCAACCCATCTGCGTGTAGAGCTCGGCCCCGCGCTTGCGGGACTGCTCGCCGTCCGGCGGGGCAGGCGGGATCACGATGGGCTTGCCTGGTGGCTCGGTCAGCCAGCGCGGCGAGAAGGTCTTCACGTATTCCACCACGTCGCGCACGGTGCGCTCGCCCAGCGGCGCCCAGGATGGCATGTTGGTATGGCGCAGCCCGCGGCTCACGGTACGCACCAAATCGTCGTCGGTGGGCAGCGTGCCGCTGGGCGTGGAGCGCCACTTGAAGATGCCGCCGGTGAAGTCGCGCGGAGCGGGGTCGAGCCATTGCGCGGAATACCCGCGGCCGTCGCCGTGCTTTCCGTGGCAGGAGACGCAGAAGCGATCGAACACCTGGGCGCCGCGTGCGGCGCGCTGCGGGTCCGGCGGCCTCGGCAGTGCTGCCGGCTGGCCTTGCGCGGCGTCGAGGGCAAGGGCGGCTGCCGCAGCGCAGAGCAGGGATCTCATGGCTCCTCCTAGAAGGCGAAGTCCAGCGCGAGCAGGGCGGTCGTGGCGTCCGGCGCGGTGCCGTCGCCAGCCTGCACGCGCTGGCGGCTCAATTCGAGTTGCACCGCCGCCTCGGTACGGCTGGTCATCTCGAAGGTGTGGCGCACTGCCGCGGTGAGCGCGGTCAGGTCGCCGTCCGTCTGCGCGGCCCCGTCGGAGCCAGCGTCGGTGGTGCGGATGCGCTCCCAGCGGCCAATCAGCGTCAAGCGCACACTTGGTGTCCAGGTGACCTCGGTGAAGCCGCCGACGAAGCTGCCGTCCCGGGTGGCGCCCTGGATCAGGTCCCGATCCTCGCTGCCGAGGAAGATGACGCCGCTGACCGTGAGCGGGTGGACCGTGCTGAGCAGGACCAGGTGCGCCTCCCCGCCGTACCTGCGCGCCGTGCGCAGGCGCGAGTAGGTGCCGGGAACCGGGGCCGCGGAACCACCGGCCGGCGTCAGGGTCAACGACGCGGTGGGGTGCCAGCTCACCGCTCCGAAGAGCCCGGCCTTCAGGGCGGCGAAGAGATCGCCCTCGAGCCAGAGCGTTCCCTGCAGGTGCGCCCAGATCGCCGGCGAGGAGACGACGTTGGCGGAGGCCGGAGCGCCGTTGGCGTTCACCAGCGAGATCGAGTAGCGCACGCGGCTCAACTCGGAGTGGCCATACAGTTCCACGCCCGCCTGGTTCTCGCCCGGCTCGAAGGTCGAGGAGCTGTTCTGCAGGTGGAAGTGGTAGACGTTGTAGCCCTGCGTCAGCGTCAGGGTGCGGTGCTCGTCGAGGGGAAGATCGAGCGCGTGCTTGCCGACGCGAAGATTGACCCAGCTCGAGTCTGCGATGTCGTGGATGCCGACGAAGGCCGATTCGAGATCGCCGTCCTGCGGAGCGGTGCCGAAACCGGCCGAGGCCAGCGGCGGGTTGAGGGTGAGCAGGTAGCTGAGGCGGTCCCCGAGCGCGCCGGCGGCGAAGACGTCGAGCCCGGCGAACCCGAAGGTTCCCGCCTGCGTGTCCACGGGGCCCGAGTCCGTCGGCACCTGCGTCTGGTGCAGCCACTGGTACCCGACCGTGGTGCGCATCGCGATGGGCCAGAAGGCCTGGTTCTGCTGCACCGGCGCGTCCCGGTCGTTCTTCAGGCGATAGCCGCGGTCGCGGTAGACCTGGCCGAACTCGTTGAGGCGGGGCCACACCTCATGGCAGGCGCTGCAGGCGAATCCCGTCTTGCGCGCAAATGCAGGGACGGCGCCGGCGGCGCCAGGAACGAGAAGGAAGAGCAGGATCGTGCAGGGCAGGCGATGCCGCATCGGGCACCTCGCAAGCGATGCGGGGACCCCCTGCAAGTCTTGCGCCTTCAGACTGGCGTCGGACGCGAGAGGGCACAACCTGCCGGATGAAGGGGCATTGCGATCGTCCGCCACGCGAATTGATTGCGCGCAAGGCCCGCCTGCGCCGAAATTCCTGCGGCAGGCGCATCGCGATACCTGCAGCCGGGCGGTGAGCGTAGACCGCCGGCGCGATAGAAGGGGAGTCATGTTCGAAGGAATCGGACCTCGCGCGGCGCGGCTGATGGCCGAGCTCGCGCACCGCCAGGACAGGGCCTGGTACGCGGAGCACAAGGCGGAGATCGACGCGCAGGTCTACGCGCCGCTGCGCGCCCTCTTCGAGGAGGCGAAGCCCAGGCTCACGCGCCTCTATCCGCGCCATCCGCTCACGGTGAAGGTCTTCCGCATCCAGCGCGACGTGCGGTTCTCGAAGGACAAGTCGCCCTACAAGGACCACGCCAGCGGGGTGGTGCTGGTGGGTCACAATCGCGATCCCGGCACCGCGGCCGGCGCACTCTATTTGCAGATCGGTCCGGAGGAGGGTGCGGCCGCGGGGATGTGGTCGATGGGCCCGGAGGAGCTGGCGCGCTACCGCCGCGCGGTGCTGGATGCGCGCGCGGGCGCGCGGCTGGAGAAGCTGCTGAGGCCGCTCACCGATCGGAAGTACGAGATCATCTCGGCGGCCCAGCTCGTGCGCGCGCCCAAGGGAGTCGATCCGCTGCACCCGCGCTCGGCGCTCCTGCGGCACAAGGGGCTGGCGCTCGATTTCCCCGCCATCCCGCGCAAGCTGCGCCACTCCCGCGGGCTGCTCGACTGGTGCGTGGAGCGCGCCGAGGAGGTCGCGCCGGTGATGCGCTGGTTGCTCGAGCACGCGGGCTGAGCCCCGATGCCCGCCCGGGCCCAGGTGCGAACTGGTATGGTGCGCGCGCGGCCACGGCCGCAGGGAGGTCCCATGACCCGGATCATCGTCGCCGCAATGCTTGGCTCGCTGTTCGGAGTGGCCGTCTCGGCCGCGGCCCGCCAGCCGGTACCGGTCGATGGGCGCTGCATCCCGTGCGGCCCGAACAAGGCTTGCGAGAATCCGCTGACCGTCTGCGTCCCGCAGACGCCGAGCGGGAACGGGTGCTGCCTGGGCCTCGCGAACTGACGCCTGCCTCACGGCTGCCGGAGGTGCTCGTGACCCAGGCGATCCAGGACGCGATCCCGCACAACCGCTGCTGGGGATGCGGGACCTTGAATCCCCGGGGACTGCACATCAAGAGCCACGTCGAGGGAGACGGCACCGTCTGCCGTTTCCAGCCCTCCAAGGACTTCATGGCCGGCCCGCCGCACGTCCTCAACGGCGGGATCATCGCGACGGTGATCGACTGCCACTGCGTCTGCACCGCCATCGCCCACGCCGACCGCGTGGCGGGGCGCGAGCTGGGCTCCGAGCCGCACATCTGGTGCGTGACCGCCTCGCTGAAGGTCGACTATCTCGCTCCCACGCCCATCGAGGGGGGCATCGAGTTGCGGGCGCGCGTGCGCGAGAGCAAGGGGCGCAAGCACCTCGTCGAGTGCACGCTCTCCGCGGCGGGAAAGGATTGCGCGCGCGCCGAGGTGCTCGCCATCGAGGTCCCGCCGTCCTGGCGCGCAGGGTGACAAGGACTACCCGGGCGTGTGCTTGCGAACCGTCTCGGCCGACTGCCCGAAGAGGTTCTTGCGCGCCTCCTCGCTGGTGGGCGGCTGCGACACGAAGGGCTTGCCCTTCTCGTACGCGCGGACGGTGGCGGGGCGGGAGCGGATCGACTCGAACCAGCGCCTGAGGTTGGGGAAGTCCTCGAGGCGCTGGCCCTGGCGCTCGTGGGGAACGATCCAGGGATAGATCGCCATGTCCGCGATGGAATAGTCGCCCGCCACGAACGCGCGCCCCGCGAGCCGCCGATCGAGCACGGCGTAGAGCCGCGACGTCTCCTTCACGTAGCGGTCGATGGCGTAGGGGATCTTTTCCGGAGCGTACTGGGAGAAGTGATGGTTCTGTCCCGCCATCGGCCCGAGCCCGCCCATCTGCCAGAACAGCCAGGTGAGCACCTCCGAGCGCGGCCGCGGCTCGCGGGGCAGGAAGCGGCCCACCTTGTCGGCCAGGTAGACCAGGATCGATCCCGACTCGAACACCGGCAGCGGTGGGCCGCGGTCGATGGGGGAGTCGTCCAGGATGGCGGGGATCTTGTTGTTGGGCGAGATGATGAGGAAGTCCGGCTTGAACTGCTCGCCCTTGCCGATGTCGACCGCGACGATGCGGTACTCGACGCCGGTCTCCTCGAGGAAGAGGGTGATCTTGTGCCCGTTCGGGGTGGGCCAGTAGTACAGGTCGATCATCGCGTCTCCGCGGACGGCGAGGTCATCTGTGCCGCGATCATCCGCCGCCGTGCTGTGACAGTAGCGCGTCGAGCTTTGCAGGCAAGTCCTGGTTGCGCGAGAAGCCGCGGGCTGCGATCAGGCCAAGCCGCTCACGCACCAGCTCCAGATCGAAATCGGGGTTCATGTCCAACAGTCCGAGAGCGTCGTCCCAGTCGCGCGCCCGGCCCGGTCGCGCGGCGAGGAGCTTCATCGCGAGCAGGTCCTCGGCGATCGCGACCGGCACCGCGCCAGCCGCTTCGAACTTCACCGGCGTCGAGGACGCGACAATCTCCGGTTCGATCCCGCAGCTTGCGGCAAGCAGATCGACCCGGAATCCGGTGCGGGACTCGAGCCGCACGACAGCCGACCTTCCGCGCGCTTCCTGCTCGACCGTCGCCACGGCGCGATATCCTGCCTGCGCCAGGTCCGAAACGAGCTTTTCCAGCTCCCGATCATCCGCGACGCCACCGCCAGATCGACGTCGCGCGTGGTCCGGACTTCTCCGCGCACCGAAACTGCGAGGCCGCCAACGAGCGCAAAACGCTTTCCCAGCTTGCGAAGCGCACCAGCCGCGTGTGCGAGAGCGTCTTCCGGGCGATCAGTCATCCGCGAGTAGCCATTCCCGGACGCGGCGCTCGATCTCGTCGTCCGCCGCGCGCGGATGGCGCGCGCGAAGGCCGGCGCGCTTGAGGCGCACTGCCGCGCGCATCATCTCCAGCGCCTGACTCGCCTTCTCCTCCGGGCTGAGGCGGCGGGCTCGTTCGATGTCGTCGCGCCGGAGCCGGTCCATTGCGGTATTGTAGACCGCCCGCACTGCACTGAGTAGTTGCAGCGAACCCTCTTCGGGCGGGCGGGCTCAAAGGACCATGGAACCAGTCCGCCAGCGTCCGCTTTCCGGCATTCTTCGTGTCCTTCGCCGCTCGCTGCTGCCCGCAGCCGGCCTTTCTCTGGCCGCGATGTTCGTGTGGCAGATCGCGCGCGGGGCCGAGCTCAAGCCTGCCGCTCCGCAGGGCTCGCCGGCCCGGCTGGCCCCGGCGTTCGCATTGCCGGACCTGGACGGCCGGTCCCGCTCGCTGGAGTCGTTCCGCGGCCGGCCCCTGCTGGTGAACTTCTGGGCCACCTGGTGCCCGCCCTGCCGCGCCGAGCTTCCCGAGCTGCAGGCGGCATGGCTCGCCCACCAGTCCTGTTTCGACGTGGTCGGCATCACCGTCGACTCCGGCACCGCCGACGACGTGCGGGCCTTCGCCCGTGCGCGCGGCATCGGCTACCCGGTGCTGCTCGACGACGGCTCGGCGGGCAGGGCCTACGGCATCGCCAACATCCCCCGATCCTTCCTGCTCGACGCGCAGGGCCGGCTGGTCGGGACCTTCAACGGCGCGGTCACGCGCGGCGGCATCGAGCGGGCGCTCTCCTCGCTGGCCACGCCGGCCTGCTGACCCGGGGCTACTGCGGCTTTGCCGCCACTTCGGGACTGCGCGCGGTGAAGAGGTAGGCGATCAGGTCGGCCATCTCGGTGCCCTTGAGCGTGGGCCAGGCGACGTTGACCTCCGCCATCAGCTGCTCCATCTGCGCGCCGTGGTTCCACATCGAGGCGACGATCTCCAGCGACGACTTGAACCGCTCGCTGCCGCCGGTGAGGGAGGGCGCGGCGCGCTTGCCGCCCGTCACCGCCTCGTGGCAGGTCACGCAGCGCGCCTCGCGGTAGACGACCAGGCCACGCTGCGCGTTCCCGGGCGGATCGATGAACTGCAGGAAGTAGAGATAGCTGATCAGGTCTCCGGCCTCCTCGGGCGTGAGCTTCGGCAGCGGCACGCCGCGCCCGCTCATGCGCGCCCACATCCCCGGACCGTGGTTCCACATCGCGCCGGCCACCTGCATGAGCGTGCCCTTGAGCTCGCGACCCAGATCGGGCGCGAAGCCGCCGCCCTGGCCGTTGATCGCATGGCAACTGCTGCAGCTCTTCTGGGCGAAGAGCGCCTCGCCGCGCCGGGGATTCCCCGGCTGCGCGTACACGCGCTCGAGCCCGCCGCCCTCGCGCCGGATGAAGGCGAGCAGGTCGGCGATGTCCTTGCCTCCGAACACCGGCCGCTCGATGTTCATCTCCTTCATCCTGGCCGACATCTTCCTGCCCGAATTCCACAGCGCCGAGGTGAGGTAGAGGGGCGAGGCGTAGGCGGCGAACCGGTCCAGCGCCGGTCCCACGCGGCCTCCCGCGCCGCTGACCTGGTGGCAGCGCGCGCACTGCTTGTCGCGGAAGAGGCGCGCCCCCGCGGCGGCATCCCCGGGCTCCTCGAACGAGCCGAGCGAGTAGAGGAAGGCGAGCAGCGTGGCCATCTCCTTCGCCTCGAACTTGGGCCGCGCGATGTGGCGCTCGCGGAAGGCGTGCTCCATGCGCGGGGAGTGGTTCCACATCACCCCGGCGATCTCGAGCAGCGGCCGGTTCATCCTGCCGCGGCCCAGGTCGGGACCCACCCGTCCGCCGGTGGACTGCACCGAGTGGCATTCGAGGCAGCCCTTGTCGGCGAAGAGGCGGCTGCCGTCGAGCGGGTTGTCCGGGAGCAGCGAGAAGAGGCCGCCGGTGCCCGGAGCGGCGGCCGCGGCCAGGAGCGTCAGCGCGGCGATCATCGCTCGCTCCGATCGCCGAGGATCCCCCAGAGGACGTAGAGGAGGACGCACATCAGCGTGATGAAGACGGGGATGGCGACGAGCGAGATGCCGATGGCCCCGGAGGGAACGTCGTGCAGCCGCAGCGAGGTGCGGATGAGGTGGGTGACCCAGCCGATGATGCCGCCGATGAACACCACCGGCGTGCAGGCGATGGCGTAGTGGAAGAAGCGCACCAGCCTGTCTTCGCGCGCGGAATCCGACGCAGCACGGATCATGACGACACCTCCGCCTGGGCGGCCGCCGCAGGGGGCGTATCCGGCAGGTAGCTCTTCACCCGCCCCATCACCTCTTCGATGGCCTCGTGGCGGCCTTCCTTCATCTCCCAGATGGAGATCACCGGGAAGAACTTGGTGAAGAGCAGGTAGAAGACGGAGAAGAGCCCGAAGCTCCCCGCCAGCTCGCCCCATTCCACCCAGGTGGGCGCGTAGCTGCCTTCCTGGAAGGGCAGGCGCGGCGAGGAGAGGCTGGGCACCACGATGATGTAGCGCTCCAGCCACATGCCGATGACAATGGTGATCGAGGCGATGAGGACGCGCCGGATGGTGTTGGCCTTCAGGCGCGTGAGGCAGAGGATGGGCACGACGAAGTTGCAGGTGAACATGGCCCAGAACTGCCAGCGGAAGCGGCCGAGGAACTTGGACCAGAAGACCTTCATCTCCTCCGGCTCGCCGCCGTAGTAGGCGGTCAGGTACTCGGCGAAGGTGAAGTAGAACCAGAGCAGGGACATCACCAGCAGGAGCTGGCCCAGGTAGCGGAAGTGGATCTCCTTGAGGTACGCCTCCAGCCGGTACGCGCGCCGGAAGATGAGCATGGCGATGATCAGCGCGGCGATGCCGGAGAAGATGGCGCCGACCACGAAGTAGGGCCCGAAGATGGTGGAGTGCCACATCGGCTGCAGCGTCATCGAGAAGACGAACGACACCACCGTGTGCACCGAGATGGCGATGGGGATGACCATCACCATCATGATGGTGATGGCGCGGTTGAGGATGCGCTGCTGCCGCTCGCTGCCGGTCCAGCCCAGCGCCAGCACGCGATAGAGGAGATTGTGCCGCTTGCAGTTGTCGCGGAGGATGGCGATGTCCGGGATCATCGGCAGGTAGAGGTAGACGGTGCTGGCGGTCAGGTACGCGGTGATGCTGGTCGCGTCCCAGAGCAGCGGCGACTGGTAGCGGCCGAAGCGGATGACGTTGAGCAGCCGGTCGGGCCTGCCCAGGTCGACGACGATCTGGGCGCCGCCCACCAGCAGCACCATGCAGGTGATCACCTCCGCCATGCGGGTGACCGGCCTGCGCCATTCCGCCTTGGAGAGGCGGAGGATGGCCGAGATCAGCGTTCCGGCGTGGCTGATGCCGATGAAGAAGACGAAGTTGGTGACGTAGAAGCCCCACGAGACCGGCTGGTGCAGCCCGGTGCCGCCGAGGCCGACGCGGAGCTGCGTCAGGTAGGCCGCCGCGCCCCAGGCGATCAGGCAGGAGAGCCCGGCGAGCGCCAGCCAGAAGCCGCGCCCGGTGTTGCGGATGGGTTCGAGCAGGAGCTCGTCAGCCTCGAGGTCCTCAGCCACGGCCCTCTCCTTCCGTGAGATAGATGACCTTCGGCCGCGTGCCCAGCGACTCCAGCAGCCGGAACGCGCGCGGGCTGCGCGCAAGCCGCGCCACCTCGCTGGTGGGATCGGTCAGGTCGCCGAACGAGATCGCCTGCGCCGGGCAGGCCTCGGCGCAGGCGGTGTTGTACTCGCCGGGCAAGAGCCGCCGCTTCTCCACCGCGGCCTGCTCGCGAATACGGTGGAGCCGGTGGTGGCAGAACGTGCACTTCTCCACCACGCCCTTCGGGCGAAGCGAGACGTCGGGGTTCTGGCCGGGCGAGGGATGCTGGTACTCGTGCCAGTTGAAGAACTTCGCGTTGTAGGGACAGGCGGCCATGCAGAAGCGGCACCCGATGCAGCGGCCGTAAATCTGCGCCACGATTCCCTCCGGGTTCTTGTAGGTGGCGTAGACGGGGCACACCTTGGTGCAGGGCGGGTCCTCGCACTGCATGCAGGGCCGGGGCAGGAAGCGCTTCACTTCGCCTTCGTGCTCCTCGTCTGGCTCCGCCAGCACCTGCATCCAGGAGAGGACGCGCTCCTTCTCCGCTTCCTCGCTGCCGACTGCCGGGACGTTGTTCTCCGCCTTGCAGGCCATGGCGCAGGCCTGGCAGCCGGTGCAGCGATCGAGGTCGATGACCATTCCCCAGGTGGCCATGTCACGCCCTCCGGATGCGGACGCGGGTCTGGCCGAGGAGCCCGAATCCGCGGAAGGGATCCGGCTCGCTGGCGATCAGATCGTTGATGTTGGGTCCGCGGCCTCCTCCGCCCAGGGGCACGTGCACCACGTCCTCGCGCGTCCCCGAGTAGAACCGCGCTCGGAGCTGGATGGCGCCCTTGGCCGATTCGATCCGCACCCGATCGCCGTCCTTGACGCCCAGCGCCGCGGCGGTGCGGGGATGGATTTCCACCCAGCTCTCCCAGGTGGCCCTGACGTGCGCCGCCGGCTGCTCCAGGAGCCAGGGCTGGTTCCTCGCCCCGCCCATCGGCCGCGTGGCAAGCCGGTAGGTGAGCAGGCGCAGCGGGTAGGTTCCGCCCTCCGCCAGGGCGGGCCAGGCCACCGCGGGGAGCACCGGCTGGCCTGCGCCGGCGCCGTTGCGGAGCAGCTTCACCACCGCGCTCTCCTTGCCTTCGCGCTGCACCGCCGAGTCGAGGAGCCTCTGCAGGGCAGGAGCGTGGAACTCGAACTTGCCCGAGGCGGTTGCGAAGACGGCGTGGCGTCCTGGCGACAGCGCGGTGGGGTCCCACCAGGCGCCGCGCTTCGTCAGCGCGTCGAAGAAGGCATCGAATCCGGCGAACTCCGGGATCCAGTAGCCCTGCCGCTCCATCGTCTGCCGCAGGGTCTCGTCCGCCGCCGCCCCCACCACGTACCCGCGCCGCGCATCGAAGAGCCCGCGCGCGGTGGCCCGCAACGCCTGCTCGAAGGTCTTCCACGGCAGCGCCGACGCCACCGGCCCGCCCAGCGACGCGGCGAACTGCAGCACCACGTCGGCGGTGCTGCGGGTGTCGTAGCGCGGCGCGCTGGCGGGCTTGCCCACGCTGTAGCAGCTGACCCCGGCGAGGTGCGTGACCGGGTCGTCCTGCCAGCGCTCGAGGAAGAGCGAGTCGGGGAGGACCACGTCGCACTTCGCCGCCGTCTCGTCCATGAAGGGCGAGAAGCTGACCGAGAGCGGCACCTTCTCGATCGCCTGCGCGAACTCCTCCTTCGCGGGATGGCTCGCGAGCGGGTTGGTGGCGAAGAGGAAGATCGCGTTGAGCGGATAGGGTGTCCCGCCGAGGATGCGGCCGGGCAGCGCCTGGGTCACGTCGGCCGCGGTGAGGGACTCGCCCTGGCCCGCGCCGTCGATGCGCGGGTTGGAGAGCGACGCCCGGGCGACCTCGTCCGGCGCGGGCTCCGGCAGGGGCAATAGCGGCAGCGGAGCCTGCGGGATCAGGCCGCCGCGGGCGCCGATGCTGCCCACCAGTGCATTGAGCGAATGGATGGCCATCCGCGTCCGCAGATCGTCGGGTCCGTAGGAGCAGCCGCGCTCGCCGATCACCACCGCGGGGCGGGTGGTCCCGAGGTCACGGGCGACCTCGAGGATGGTGTTCACCGGAACGCCGGTGGCGGCGGAGACCGCGAGCAGGCCGTAGTCCTTGAGCACCATGGACCTGAACCCGTCGTGGCGCTTGCCGTCCGGGTCGGTCCAGTCGGCAAAGCCGGTGGTGTGCTCCTCGACGAAGGCGGTGTCGTAGAGCCCTTCGCGGACGAGCACGTTGGCGAGCCCGAGCGCGAGGATGCCGTCGGTGCCGGGCCGCAGCGCCACCCAGCGATCGGCCTTGATGGCAGTGGCCGAGCGGCGCGGCTCGATCTGGATGAGCCTGCCGCGCCGGCGCTCCTCGCTGCGGCGCAGCCGGCCGAAGGCACGCGAGGCATAGACCGGGTTCAGCCAGGATTCGAGGATGCCGGCGCCGAAGGAGACGACGATCTGCGACTCCGCCAGGTCGCAGGCGAAGGGCACGGTGGCGCCGTGCATCAGCCGGTGCGAGAGGGCCGGCTCTTCAGGGGCGAGGCAGCGCGCGCGCAGGTAGTTCGGCGTGCCGTAGGCGCGGGCGAACCGCCGGAACAGAGCGTCGCGCGTGCCTCGATACTGTCCGCCGAGGATGGCGACGGTATGGCCCAGCCGCTTCGCGCGCAGGTCGGCGAGGCGATCCGCCACCAGGCGCATCGCCTCGTCCCAGCTCGCTGCCTTGAAGCGGCCGCGCTGGCCGTCGCGGATCATCGGGCCGTGCAGGCGGTCGGGAGAGTGGAGGAGCTGCAGCGCGCCGAACGCCTTGGCGCACACCCCGCCGCGGTTCACTGGATGCTGGCGGTTGCCGGAAATGCCAACCACCTCGCCGTCGATGACCCGCGCGACCAGACCGCAGCCACCCGGGCACTGCTGGCAGACCACCGGAACCAGCGTCTCGTCGTACTGGGGCAGCCGCCGCTTTTCCGGTTTCTGATCGGCCCGCGCGAGGTGCTGCCGCATCAGGCCCACACCCGTCGCGCCCACCGCCACACCGAGAAGTCCCCGTCTCGAGATGCTCATGGTTTCTCCGTCGGCTTCAGCGGTGGCACGCCGCGCAGTCGGTGGTGACGCCGCGCGCTTCGTGGCAGGCGATGCAATGGTCCATCTCCACGGTCTGCGCGATGGGCTGCGACGGCGGCGCCTGCAGCTTCGCCATCTCGCCGTGGCAGACCTTGCACTCGAGGCCCCCCGCCTCGGTGTGGCGCTGGTGCGAGAAGTAGACGTGGCTGGGAAGCTGGTACACGCGGACCCAGACGAGCTCGCCGCCTTCCCTGGCCAGGGTGCGCATCGACTCCACCTGCGCGGCGCCCGACGGGTTCTGCGGCGTCACCCGCTTGTGGCAGTCCATGCACACGCCGATGGGCGGGAGCCCCGCGTGCGCGCGGTCCGAGGCGTGCTCGTGGCAGGTCTCGCAGGGCAGTCCGCCCTTGGCCACGTGCAGATCGTGATTGAAGGCAATGGGCTGGTCTTTCGCCGCCCCGTTGCAGGCCATGCAGGCTGCAGCCAGCGCAGCCGCCGCGATCGCTCGTGCCCGGTGCCTCATCGCGAGACTCCTGCCTGCATGACCACCTCCCGCAGCCCGCGCTGCAGCACCTGGTCGAGCTCGACGATGCGGATGTCCACGCCCTGCGCGACCTCGGTGCCGCGGCCGTGCACGTAGTCGAGCCGCACGTTCAGGTCGACGTCGTCGTCCGGTGGAGCGTCGAAGACGAAGGTCTCGCGGCGCACTTCCATCGGCGCGAGCCGGTTGTCGCGCAGGCAGCGCTTGCTCAGGAGCTTGATCTCCCAGTCCTCGGTCAGGGTGCGCCCGTCGTCGCCCTGCATCACGCGCTGGTAGACGAGATCGCGCTGGAAGATGACCCTGCGGCGCTGGACGGCAGAGACGGAGAGCACCAGCTTGCGGCTGGGAATCCCGGTGGGAACGTAGTGGCCCGCGCCCGAGTTCTCCACCGCGATCACCGCCCGCACCCGCTCGGCCTCACGGCTCAGGCTCTCGATGCGCACGGTCACCGCGCGCTTCACCTGGGTGGGCTCGTGCCCGCCGAGGAGCTGGTGGTCGTTGATGACGTCGTGCCCCTTCGCCCTCAGGTCCCTGCGCACGGTCACACCCGCGAGCCGCGGCATGTGGCAGTCGTGGCACTGGCGGCCTTCCTCCGCGTACCGGCTCGCCTTCCATTCGGAGTAGGTGGAGAAGACCATGGTGCCGTCCGGCGTGCTCATGTCGTGGCAGCCGGCGCAGATCTCCGACTTCTCGAAGAAGGCGCGGTACCCGACCTGGTGCGCCGGCGACTGCGTGTTCGCGTAGGGGCCGTGCTTGCTGGTCCAGTCGATCTGGTAGCTGGTCGCGCCCGCGGCGTTCGTCGCCAGCCCGCCGATGGAGTGGCAGTAGTCGCAGGTGACGCCCTCGTGGGTGATCTGCGCCGTCCCGTAGAGATCGTTGGTCTCGGTCACGGTGGGGCTGTGGCAGCGCAGGCAGACCGCCGCGGCCTTTCCCTGCGAGAGGTACTGCGCCTTGAAGAGCGCGTCGCGGAACACCGGATCGAGGAACGCGTTGGAGTGCATGCTGTGCGACCACTTGGCGAAGATGGCCTGGTGGCAGCTCCCGCACGCCTGGGCCGAGTTGAACTTGCCCTGGCCCAGCGTGGCGGGTGGGGCGCTCTTCACCACCTCGAGCCTGGGCATCTCAGGCGCAGTCGAGGTGGCCACGGCGTGCGCGGTCTCCACCGCGCGGGGTTCGGGCTCGGGCAGACGCTCCGGCGCTGGTTCCTCGACTGCCGCCGCGCGCTCGCCCCCCGTAGCAGCCCGCGCGGGCTTCTCGTTGCACGAGAGGCCGATGAAACCGAGCGAGACCAACAGAACCCTTCCCTTGCACAGGAGTGTTCCCGCGGAATCCGCCATGGCTCACCTCGACTGCGTGGCCTTTCCATGAGCAAAGGGCGGGCCGTTCGGCTCGCGGCGGGATTTCCCGTAAGATGGCGGTGTTGCCGGCGTGTCCGGCCACGGGAGGCGCGGCCTCCTGACAGGCTGTCAGGTCAGGTGGCAGTCCGTGAAGATGACGAGCTTCCGCCAGCTCCGCGAGATGCGGGGGCCAGAGGCCTCCCCGGCCCGCCTGCTGCTGCGCGCGGCCAGCGGCCTGGGTCTCAAGCTCGGGCTCCTCAGCACGCTGGTGGTCTCGGTGGTGGTGGGCGCGGGCTCGGTGTGGTCGTACCTGCGCGAGCGCGATCGGCTGCTCGACTCGATGCACCAGGCGGCGTCGACGCAGGGGCGCCTCACCCTCACTGGACTGCAGTTCGC
This sequence comes from Myxococcales bacterium, assembly GCA_035702105.1. Taxonomy (GTDB): domain Bacteria; phylum Myxococcota; class Myxococcia; order Myxococcales; family 40CM-4-68-19; genus 40CM-4-68-19. Next base: position 23,131 of record DASSQZ010000156.1, read on the forward strand.
CATGCTGGAGAACAACCGCACGCTCCTGCACGACCTGGTGGCGCAGTACGCCCGCAGCGCCGAGGTGGAGCGGGTCTTCGTCACCGACGCCACCGGCCACGTCGCCGTCGCCAGCGACCAGAAGTGGTCGGGGCGGCAGGTGGCGCTGCCGGCGGACATCTGTCCCACCTGCGAGCTCCCGGCGGGGGCGCCGCACACCCGGACGCGCGTCCAGGCGGTGGAAGGACAGCGGGTCCTGCGCAGCCTGACCGTGATCGGCAACGAGTCGCGCTGCCTGCGCTGCCATCCCGCGGGACAGCGCACGCTCGGCACGCTGGCGGTGGACTTCTCCATGGCGCCCATCGAGACGGCGCGCGATGCGCGGGTCACCTGGATGCTGCTCTGGGGCGGGGGCGTGGCGGTGCTGGTGCTGGTGTCGGTGGGGCTGGTCGTCCAGGTGGGCGCGCTGGCGCCGCTGCGGCGGCTGCGCGACACCGCGCGCTCGCTCCTGCCCGAGCCGCCGCTGCCCGCCGCTCCGCGCGACGAGCTGGTGGAGCTGGCCGACGATCTCACCCAGGTCTCCTCGGCGCTCAGCGACAGCCGCGCGCAGGTCGACCGGCAGCAGCGGTTCCTGGTGGACCTGCTCGATCACGTGGAGGACGGCGTCGCGGTCCTCGATCGCTCGCTCACCGTGGTCGCCGCGAACCAGTCCTACCTGACCCGCGTGGGCTGCGACCGCGCGCGCGTGGGCCAGGGCGAGCTGCGGTGCGGCGAGACGGCGCTCTGCGGCCAGGCGGAGCCCGCGGGCGAGTGTCCCACCCGGATGGCGTTCCGCAATGCCCGGGTCGAGAAGCGCATCGCCCGGCATGTGCAGAAGGACGGCGGCGAAGCCTTCGTCGAGGTGTTCGCTTCTCCCATCGTCGGCGCCGGGGGCAACGTCGAGCAGGTAGTGGAGGTGTGGCGCGACGTGACCGAGCGCGTGGCGCTGCAGGCGAACCTGGCGCGGTCCGAGCAGCTCGCCGCGGTGGGCACGCTCGCCACCGGCTTCTCACACGAGATCTCCACGCCTCTCGGCACCGTCTCCAACTCCATCCAGGGCATGCTCCGCATCCTCCGCGAGCGCGACCGCATCGACGAGCCCGAGTTGCTCGCGCTGCGCCAGAGGCTGGAGGTGGCGTCGCGCGAGGTGTTCCGCTGCCGCGACATCACCCGCTCGCTCCTCGACCTGGGCAGAAGGCGCCGGACGGTGCGGGAACGCGTGCAGGTGGAGGCGGTGGCCGCGCGCATGCTGCAGGCGGTGGCGCCCACCGCGGAGCGCCAGGGTATCCAGGTGGTGGAGCGGGCGGAGCCGCACCTGCCCGCGGTGCTGGGCCAGGCCGATCAGCTGGAGCAGGTGATGCTGAACCTCTTCATGAACGCCATCGAGGCGATGCCGCAGGGAGGCCGGCTGGAGGTGGCCACGCGCGCCCGCGACTCCGCCGTCGAGGTGATCGTCTCCGACACCGGTCCGGGCGTGCCGGCCGCGCTCCGCGATCGCATCTTCGAGCCCTTCTTCACCGACAAGCCGGGAGGAACCGGGCTCGGGCTCTATCTCTCGCGCCAGCTCGTCGAGGCGCACGGCGGCCGCCTCGAGCTGACCGCGGGCGAAGGCGGCGCGCGCTTCCGCATCGCCCTTCCCGCGGCAAAGCCGGGCAAGGCGGGTGCGGCGTGAGCACGGGGAGCGTCCGCGAGGCGGTGGTGGCAGGCCCCGCCGGGAGCAAGGCGCAGGTGCTGGTGGTGGACGACGACGCGGCCTTCCGCGCCAGCCTCTGCCGGGAGCTCTCCTCGTCGGGCTACCGGGTGTCCGAGGCCGCCGGCGGCGCGCAGATGCAGGAGCGGCTGGCCGCGGGCGAGCCGGACGTGGTGCTGCTGGACCTGCGGCTCGCCTCCGAGGACGGGCTCTCGCTCCTGCAGCACGTGCGCTCGCATGCGGCGAGCGAGGTCATCATGCTCACCGGCCACGGATCGGTCCCGTCGGCCATCCGCGCCCTCAAGATGGGAGCCGCCGACTACCTGCAGAAGCCCTGCGACCTGGACGAGCTGGAGCTGGCCATCGAGCGCGCCCTCGAGACCCGCCGGCTCAAGGAGCGAACCGCAATCCTCGAGCGGGGTCTGTTGCCCGCCGGAGTGGAGATGATCGGCCGCTCCAGGGCCTTCCTCGAGATGATGGCGGAGATCGATCGCGCGGCGCAGAGCCTCTCCAACGTACTCGTCCTGGGCGAGAGCGGAACGGGAAAGGAGCTGGTGGCGCGCCGCCTGCACCAGAGAAGCCCCACCCGCGAGAAGCCGCTGGTAATGGTGGACTGCGCCTCACTCTCCGACGAGCTGATGCACAGCGAGCTCTTCGGCCACGAGAAGGGCGCGTTCACCGGCGCGGTGGAGCGCAAGCACGGGCTCTTCGAGGTGGCAGACGGCGGGACCCTTTGTCTGGACGAGGTGGGCGAAGTGACGCCGCGGGTCCAGGCAAAGCTCCTGCGGGTGCTGGAGAGCGGCACCTTCCGGCGCATGGGCGGGACCTCCGAGATCCACGTCCACGTGCGCGTGCTCAGCGCCACCAACCGCCGGCTCGACGAGGCTGTGAAGCAGGGGAGCTTCCGGGAGGATCTCTACTACCGCCTGGTGACGCTCCAGGTCCGGGTCCCGCCGCTGCGCGAGCGGCGCGAAGACATCCCCATCCTCGCCGCGCATTTCCTCGCCCGCGCTGCCCGCGGCCACAAGGCGGCGCCGGCGCTGGACGACGATGCCACCCGCGCGCTCTGCGCCTACGACTGGCCGGGAAACATCCGCGAGCTGATCGGCGTTGCCGAGCGGCTGGTGACGTTCGGCGACGGGCGCGGCATCGGCAGGGCGGAGGTGGAGCACGTCCTCGGCGGGGCGCCCCGGCGGCCGCCGGGGCCGGCGGAGGAACCCACCCTGGCGGAGATGGAGCGGCGCCAGATCGAGGCCGTCATGCAGCGCTGCGACGGGCACCGCGCCGAGGCCGCGCGCATCCTCGGCCTCTCCGAGCGGACCCTCTATCGCAAGCTGCAGGCGCTGCGGCTGCGCGAGCGGCGCTGAGCGAGCAGCAGCGCGGCGAGCGAGAGCGCGAGGCCGGCGCAGGCGAGGAGGATCCACGCCTCGGGCCGGATGAGCCATGCGGCCACCCGTCCGGGCAGGGCCGGATCGTCGGCGGCCAGGGCGCGGCGAAAGGCGGTCTCCAGATCGTCCCTGGAAAATGCCGCGCCCGCGAGCGTGGCGGCCCAGGCGCCCCGGGGCGAGAACACGAACGTCTGGTTCGGGTGATCGAATCCTCCCGCCGCCTTCATGAAGTGGAAACCCAGCCTGTCGAAGAAGGCCCGGGTGGCAGCGGCATCGCCCGAGCGCAGGAGGAGCCAGCCGGCGGGAAGCTGGTAGCGCTCGCGGAATGCGGCGAGGTCGCCTGCGCCATCCTCCGCGTCGAAGGAGAAGACGATCACCCGGAACGGCGCGCGCGCCTTGTCCAGCGCCTGCTTGAGGAGCACCGCGGTGAGCGGGCAGGTGCCGCTGCAGCGGGTGAAGATGGGCAGGAGCAGCGCCGGCTCTCCCGAAGCCGCGGCGGAAAGCTCGCGGCCCTGGCCGCGCTCGTCGGAAGCGATGAAGCCGCCGGGCAGCGACCCCGCGCGCCCGGGCGGCAGGAGCGCGGCCCGCGCCGTCCCGCCGAGCAGGAGACAGAGGGCGATCGTCCCGCTCGGGAACCGCGCCGGCATCAGCCCGCCGCGAGCGGGTACCCCGCGCTGAGCACCTGCACCAGCGGCGGGATGTAGGAGACGAGGATGGCGACCACGCCCGCCACCACCCAGGGGCCGAAGTTCCTCACCGCCCCGACGTCCTCGTCGTGAACCGCGCCCGAGTCGGGCAGGGCAAACGAGGCCGCCGCCTCTTCCGAGCGCGCCTGGAGCAGCGTGCGGATGAGCACGAAGAAGAAGAGCGCCACCGAGAGCCCCATCAGGCAGCCGCCCACCGCGCCCACGTATTCGCCCGCCACCCAGTCGGGACGGAACACGTCGGAGGTGGGGTCGAGGAAGGACATGCCGAGGTTGGTCCGGCGCGGCACCCCGTGGAGGCCGCCGTAGAAGAGCCCGGCCGAGAAGGTGAAGGTGCCCAGGGTCCAGAGATAGGGAACGGCCACCGCCAGCCGCGGCGCGGCGATGCGCTTCCCCAGCAGGCCGGCCGACAGATAGAGGCTCATGCCCAGGATGGCGAGGAACACCGGCCCTGCCACGGTCAGGTGGAAGTGCGCCGGAATCCACGACGTGTTGTGGACCAGGGTGGCCATCCCGTAGGACGCATTGATGATCCCGGTGATGCCGCCGAGGATGAAGATGACGAGGCCCATGAAGAGATAGGGAAAGAGCCAGCGCGAAGGGTCGAAGTGGGGGAGCTTGCCCCACCAGGCGAAGAGGCCCTTGCCCCCGTTCCGCCGCGCGCCGTGCTCCAGCGAGGCCGCGAGCGTGAAGGCGGTGACGAAGCTGGGCACCGCGACCAGGAACGTGAGCACCGCGTGGAGCGCCTTGTAGCCGGAGGAGATGGCAGGCTCGGTGAACTGGTGGTGCAGGCCCAGCGGCGAGGAGAGCACGATGAAGGCGAGGAAGACGAAGCGGCCGTAGAAGTCGCTGTAGAGCTTGCCGCCGGCGAGCTGCGGCATGACGGTGTAGTACATGACGTAGGCCGGCAGGAGCCAGAAGTAGACCAGCGGGTGCCCGAAGAACCAGAAGAGCAGCCGCGAGAGCACCACGTTCACGCCCGGCGTCCATCCCAGCGACCAGGGAATGAGCTGGACGATGACCTCGTAGGCCACCGGCAAGGTGCAGATCTGCCAGATGATGAAGGTGGCGAAGATGCCCACCGCGGCGAGCGGCGTCTTCTGCGCCGGATGGTTCCTTCGCCAGCGCAGGTAACCCGGGATCCAGGCCCAGAACGAGACCCACGACCCCACCACCAGTCCGACGACGCCGAAGTAGAAGAGCGGATGCGCCTTCATCGGCGCGTAGAAGGTGTAGAGCACGTTGGCCTGGCCGGTGAAGATCGGCCAGGCGGCGACCAGCGTCCCCAGCACCATCAGCAGAAAGCCGATGCGCGCGGCCGCCATCGACACGCCCTGATCGAGGTACTGGCTTACCACGGCATTGCCGAACGCCACCGCGAAGAAGGTGGTGAGGACGATGGCGTTGATGACGCCGTGGGCGGTGAGCCCCTGGTAGTAGCCGATGCCGAGGAAGGCGACGTCCTGGATGACGCCCGCGCGATAGAGGACCTGGAGCACGCCGTGGTACACGCCGAAGATGGTGAGCGCGAGCGGCAGGAGCAGCTCGATCAGGATGATGGCGCGCAGGTCCTTGCGGATCACGGCGTCACCTCGATGACGCCGGCCATGTCCTGGTGCCCGAGCCCGCAGAACTCGTGGCAGATGACCTGGTACTTGCCGGGCCTGTCGAAGTGCGCCTGCGCGTAGGTGACGGCGTCGGGCAGGGCCATGAGGTTCACGTCGGTGCCGTCCACGTAGAAGCCATGCACGACGTCGCGGCTGGTCACGTAGAAGTCCACCACCGATCCCCTCGGCACCTTGAGCGGGCTCGGGTTGAACGAGAACATCTTCGCCACGACGTGCGCCTCGTAGCGGCGGGGCGCTACCTCGATGAGCTCGCCCTGGGTGAAGGGCTTCACGCTGGTGACACAGCCGGGCACGGTGATGCCGAGGCGCACCGCGGCCCAGGCGAGCAGGGCGATCATCGCCGCCGAGAAGAGCAGCGCCGCCAGCACCACCTGCCTCTCCACGTGGGGGACGGAGCCGGCAGTCTGCATGGGTCAGTGGCGGTGGATCATGAGCGCGTAGAAGGCGAGCCAGACGGCCGAGAAGAACACCAGCATGCCGACGAAGAAGGCGACGGCCCCCCTGGGGAAGAACTCCTCTTCCTTGTCGGGCTGATCGGGCACCGGGCTTCTTCATAGAACATGCAGACCCGGAACCGCAACGGGGAGCGCGCCACGCCCCTCGAAGATCGAAAGCGCGGCTTCAGGGCACCGTATTCGGCGTGCCCGCGTCGTAGCGGGCCTTGGCCGGAAGCGCGGTGGCCGTCCCGGAGATCGGGTCCACCCACGGCCAGGGATTGGCCCCGAAGAAGGACGGCTTCCCGGTCAGGTAGAACGAGTTGGGGATGGTCCGCGCCGTGGTCGCCCAGACCACCGCCTTGTTGACGCTGTCCCAGTTCCCGTCGCGGTAGATGTGCGCCAGGGCGTAGCCGTTGTCCCAGTTGCCGCTCATGCCGCCCCAGAAGTTCCCCAGCTGGAAGATGGGGGTGCCGCTGCGCGAGGTGGGCGTGGTCTGGTAGACGGTGCCGCCCTTGAGCACGTTCCCGATGTACGCGTGGTAGTGCGTCCAGCCGTCCATCCCCACGGCGCGAAGGTTGGTGGTCGCGCTGCCCGAGGAGTTCCTTCCGCTGGCATAGTTGCGCAGGTGCGTGTGCCAGCCGGAGTTGCCGTGGGTGGTGTCGCCGCCCAGGTTGGGCGTCCAGTTGCCCTCGATCAGGTCGTGGTGGGTGAAGTTCGCGTGCGAGTCGTCGATGGCGTTCTCCTGCCAGCCCGGGGTGTTCCAGAGCACCGCCTCGTCCACGTAGTTGTAGGCGATGACGTTGCCGCCGCCGGTGGAGTTGAGCGCCACCGGCTTGTTGTTGTTCACGGAGATGCTGTTCTCGACCAGGCAGTTGGACGAGCCGACGCCGATGACGATGCCGTAGGCCTGGCCGCCCGGGTTCTCGTCGGCGGACCCGTGCGCGTACGAGTCGCGCACCACCACCCGGTAGCTGCGCCCGACGCCGATGTTGTACCCGTACTTGCCCGGGTGCGCCGCGTCGAAGGGCGTCCACCTGTCGCCGTCGGCCTCGATGTTCTTTGCCCAGGCGTAGGCCATGTAGCTGAAGGCGACGGTGCCGCCGGGGAATCCCCAGAGGTTGTTGCCGCCGGCGACGGCGATGTTCTCGATGCCGCTCCAGCGGTTCCCCACCGGGATGGACCGGGTGTCGATGGGCACCGTCCGCCAGACCTGCGGCGAGGTGGAGAGCGGGAAGTCGATGTTGAGCGGATCCCTGAGGGTGAGCACGTTGCCGCTGATGGCCGCGATCTCCGTCTCCTGCATGGTCGAGCGCCACTGCGGCACCACGCTCTGCGCGGCGGCGTTGGCCGAGGCGAGATCGGTCACGCTGCCGATGCCGCCTGCGCCCGTGCCGGGGCCGTCCCAGTCGTAGGTCGGCTGCCGCTTGAAGTACTGCCCGTCGTAGAACCAGATGTACCCGCCGTTGATCACCGCAGGGCCGTTGGCCGCCGGCGCGCCGTCGAGATGATCGATGGTGATCACGTCGCCCACCGCGTAGGCGGAGGCATTCGCGACCTGGACGGTCTTCGAGCCTCGCAGCGCGTCGGCGGTGACGTCTTGCACGGCGAAGCTGGCGTCCGAGCTCCCGGTGCGGTGGCCGAACAGCACCACCGTGCCGTAGTCGTTGATGGTCCCGTTCGCCGCCAGCCGCGTGGTGTCCGCGCCCTCGCCGCGGAGCGTGACGTTGTCGACCTTGACGTAGATGCCGACCTGGCCGCCGGAGTTGATCTGGGGATTGACGAAATAGGTGCCCGCCTTGAACAGCACGATCCTGCGGCTCGACGGCGTGGCCGCGGCGCCCGCGGCATTGATGGCCGCCTGGAACGCCGCCGTGAAGGCCGCCGCGTTGGCGGTGCCGGTCAGCGCGGGATTGACGGAGTAGCCGCCATAGGGATTGCCGGCCGGGAGCCACACGGTGGCCGGACGTACCGGATCGCCGTCGGCGGGAATGCCGCCGGGGATGCCGGGATCCCAGACCGTCCGGTACATCTCCGGCAGGATGGATTGGTCGATCGCGCCGGGAGGGGCAGCGCCCACCGTCACCGTCGCGCTCCCTGACTTCGACGGATCGGCCACGCTGGTCGCGACCACGTGGAAGGTGCCGGCGGACGACGGCGCCGTGTAGTGGCCGGAGGCGCCGACGCTTCCGCCGGAGGCTTCCTGCAGCGACCAGATCACGCCGGTCGATGCCGCGGGGTTGCTGGCGGTGACCTGGGCGGCGAAGGAGATCGTGCCTGCCGGGGCGACCGCCGCGTCGTGCGGAGTCACGGCCACGTCGACGGAGCCCGCTGCGGCCTGGGTCATCCCCGAGCAGGCCGAGGCGAGAGCCACTCCGAAGAACGCGAGCAAGAGATGGACACGTGCCTGCATCGGCCGCCCTCCGGAGTGCAAAATGATGGCGAGGATGGAAATTCGCCAATCCCCCCGCGCACTTCCGGCATAGCTCGCCTTCGCGGTCCTGTCGCTGTGCAATCTGCTGCAACCAGGAGCGTTTCTGTATTCGGACGTGCTCCGGTGTGCGCGGAGCGATTGACCGGGCGACCCGCGCCTCCGTATGGTCGCGCCTCCACAGGAGGCCGGCGATGCAACAGGACGCGAAGGCCACGCTTCACCGCTGGGACGACATGCCGAAGGAGCAGCTCTCGGAGAAGCTGCAGCGGCGCATGATCACGGGCGACCGCATGATGATCACGCACATCTATCTGAAGAAGGGCGCGGTGGTGCCGCGCCACCAGCACGACAACGAGCAGATCACCTACGTGCTCGAGGGAGCGCTGCGCTTCGTGCTGGGCAGCGGCCAGCAGGTCGACGTGCGCGCCGGCAACGTTCTCGTGATCCCCTCCAACCTGCCCCACAGCGCCGAGGCGCTGGAGGACACGCTCGACGTGGACATCTTCGATCCGCCGCGGCGCGACTGGCTGGACGGCACCGACGCCTACCTGCGCCAGAAATAGACACATGGACCTCGGCATCGCCGGCAGGGTGGCGCTGGTCACGGGGGCGAGCTCGGGCATCGGCGAGGCGGTGGCGCTGGGGCTCGCCGCAGAAGGGGTGAAGCTCGCGGTGGCGGCGCGCCGGCGCGAGAAGCTGGAGGAGGTGGCGAGGCAGGCCGCGGCGGCCGGAGCGGCCCAGGCGCGCGCGTTCGTCACCGACCAGACCGATGCCTCGGCGCCGGCGCGGCTGGTGGCCGAGGTGGAGGCGCAGCTCGGAGGCGTGGACATCCTGGTGGTGAACGGGGGAGGGCCGAGGCCCGGCACCTATCTGCAGATGGCTCCCGCCGACTGGGACGCCGCGTACACCCTCACGCTCAAGAGCGCGCTCGGGCTCGTGGACGCGGTGATCAAGGGCATGCGGGCGCGGCGCTGGGGGCGCATCGTCGCGCTCGAATCCACCTCGGTGAAGCAGCCCATTCCCACGCTCGTGCTCTCGAACGCCTTCCGCACCGCCGCGGTGGCCGCGTTCAAGACGCTCTCGCGCGAGGTGGCGGCCGACGGCGTCACGGTGAACTCCATCGCCACCGGACTGGTGGAGACCGACCGGTTCCGCTCCATCTACTCGACCCCGGAGCAACGCGAAGCCGCGGCGCAGCGGGTGCCCGCCGGCCGCGCCGCCACTCCGAGCGAGTACGCGCCGCTCGTCTGCTTCCTCTGCGGAGAGCCCGCCGGCTACGTCACCGGGCAGACCATCTCCGTCGACGGCGGCCTCACGCTCGGCCTGTTCGGCTGATGCTGCCCGATGCATCCAGGGTCCCGCAGGACGTGATGGCGGTCCTGCACGCGCTGCGCGCGGCGGGAAAGCAGGCGTGGCTCGCAGGAGGGGCCGTCCGCGACCTGCTGCGCGGCGGGAGCGCCCAGGACTTCGACGTGGCCACCGACGCCTTGCCGGCCGAGGTGGTGGGTCTCTTTCCCAGGGTCATTCCCACCGGCATCCAGCACGGAACCGTGACGGTGCTGAGCGGGGAGCACAAGGTGGAGGTGACCACCTTCCGCGGCGAAGGGCCCTATCTCGACGGCCGCCGTCCCAGCGAGGTGACCTTTCTCGGCGAGATCGACGGCGACCTGGCGCGGCGCGACTTCACCATCAACGCCATCGCCTGGGATCCCCTCGCGGGGACGCTCCGCGACCCGTTCCACGGCGAGGACGACCTGCGCCGCTGCCGGCTGCGCGCGGTGGGCGACGCCCTGGAGCGCTTCCGCGAAGACGGACTGCGGCCCCTGCGGGCCGCGCGCTTCGCCTGCACCCTCCGTCTCGCCATCGAGCGCTCGACGCTGCGGGCGATTCCGCAGGCGCTCGACGTCTTCGCGAAGGTGGCCATGGAGCGGGTCCGCGACGAGTTCGCGAAGCTCCTGGTCCGCGGCGCTCCGCCCAGCCGCGGGATCCGCCTGCTGCTGCGCACCGGGCTCCTCGACGGCATCGTCCCGGAGCTGCGGGAGTCGGTGGGATTCGCCCAGAACCGCTATCACCGCTGGGACGTCTTCCGGCACACCCTGCGCTGCCTGGACGCGACCCCGCCCGATCTGGTGGTGCGGCTCGCCGGCCTCCTCCACGACGTGGCCAAGCCGCGCAGCGCCCGGCCCAAGGAAGGCGCGCCCGGCGAGCACACCTTCTACGATCACGACAAGCTCGGCGCCGCGATGGCGGTGGAGATCCTGCAGCGGCTCAAGTTTCCCCGCCGGGAGACGGAGCGGGTGGCGCTCCTGGTGGCGGAGCACAACTGGCACTACCTGCCGGAATGGAGCGACGCGACCGTCCGCCGCGTGCTGGCGCGCATCGGGCCGGCAGAGCTTCCCGACCTCTGGGCGCTGCGGCACGCAGACCTCCGGGCCAGGGGCAGGCTGGTGGAAGAAGGCTTGGGAAACCAGGCGGAGGCGGAGAAGAGGTTCGCCCGGGAGATCGAGCGGGATGCCGCGCTCAAGATCAGCGACCTCGAGATCGGCGGCGAGGACGTGATGCGCGAGCTCCAGCTGCCGCCGGGCCGCAAGGTGGGGCAGATCCTGGCGCGGCTGCTCGAGCGCGTGCTCGATGACCCGGATCTGAACACCCGCGTAAGACTACTGAGCCTGTTGTCGGAAGTGTCAAACGAGTTGTCCACAGGCCGTCCACAATGAGCTTCACTCTGGGCGGTCTCCCCTCGGAGACAAAAATGTCGGCCGAGGTGGGAGTGAATTCGTGGCCGCTCAAATCTGTCGCTAGTCCGAAGGGATGCGAGGCGCGAAACAGGTGACCGGATGCGCCCGTGCGGCCAGGAAAGGCGATGACGAGATTGCGGCCGCTGGAGGAATGACCCTGTGGACAGGTTGTGGACGCCCAACACGGCATCCGGTCTGGAGAGACGCGGCGCCGGCCGCGGAACCGGCCGGCCCGTAGCTTCTCCAGCAATCGATCGGATGTTAGACTCTCCGCAGCGCGACCTACGTGGCCCGACGCAACAGGGAAGTTCCTCGATGGCCGAACAGGTACCCTCGCCACAGCCGCGCATCCTCTACATCGAGGACAATCCAGAAAGCCGGGCGCTGGTGCGCAACGTGCTGGAGGCCCGCGGCTTCGACGTCCTCGAGGCCTCCGACGGCATCGCCGGGATCGACCTGGCCATCTCCGCCCACCCGGACCTGATCCTCTGCGACATCGAGATGCCCGGCATCGATGGCTACGAGACCGCCACGCGCCTGCGCTCGTACCGCGGGCTCGACGGCTGTCCCATCGTGGTGCTCACCTCCCACGGCGACCGGGGGCTGTCCCTGAGCATCGGCTGCGACGGGTACATCGAGAAGCCCATCGACGTGGAGAAGTTCCCAGGCCAGTTGCGCGAGTTCCTCAAGGGCAAGCGCGAGAAGGTGCGCGGGCCCGAGGAGCGCCGCTACCTGCGCGAGTACTCCCAGTCGCTGGTGGAGCGGCTGGAGGCCACCGTCCGCGAGCTGACCGCCGCCAACTCGCGGCTCCGCGCCGCCGCCCGGAGCAAGACCGAGTTCATGCAGAACCTCTCGCACGAGCTGGCGACGCCGCTGACGCCGATCACCGGCTACCTCAAGATCCTCAAGTCGGGAAAGGCCGGCGGGCTCAGCGATCCCCAGCAGAAGATCATCGATTCGATGCAGACCGCCTCCGAGCGGCTCTCGCGCACCATCGACAACCTGGTGGACTTCGCCACCCTGGAGAGCGGCGGCTATGCCATCCACCGGGCGGAGTTCGACGCGGTGGCGGCGGCCAAGGCGGCGCTCGACGACGAAAAGCCGAAGGCCAGGGCCCGACACGTCACCCTCCAGCTCGCCACCGAGTCGGTGCCGGAGCTGGCCTGGGGCGACGAGCGCAAGCTCAGGCAGGCGCTCGCCAACCTGATCGACAACGCCATCAAGTTCAGCCCCCACGGGAGCGCGGTGCTGTTGCGCGTCGCGGGCGACGACCAGCGCATCGTCTTCGAGGTGTACGACCAGGGCGAAGGGATGCTGGCGGACGAGGCGGAGAAGGTGTTCGACCCCTTCTTCCACGCCGATCGGGTGGGGGAGGAGCGCGCGCCCGGCGCCGGGCTCGGGCTGCCGGTGGCCAAGCAGATCGTCGAGGCGCACGGCGGCAGGATCGTCGCCGAGAGCCCGCCCAAGAACCAGCCCGACTCGCAGCACCACTTTTCCGGCGCCAAGGTGGGCTTCTGGATTCCGCTGCGCGCCCACGCTCCCAGGGAGCCCCAGCCCACGCCCTTCGTCGAGAGCGCGTCCGAGGACGGCACCTCGTAGGCAAGCCGCAGATGGCGCGTGCCGCGGCCGCGCCGCGCCTGTTAGAACAGCGCCGTGATCTCGATGATTGCCATGTCGGGGGGCGTGGACTCCTCGGTCGCAGCGGCGCTGACCGCGGACGCGCGCGGGACCGGCGGGTGCATCGGCGTGGCCCTGCGCCTCTACTCGGTCGCGGAGGACGCGGCACGGTCGGGGCGCACCTGCTGCGCGCCCGACGACCTCTACGACGCGCGGCGGGCCGCGGCCAGCCTGGGGATCCGCTTCTACGTCTACGACGCGCAGGATCGGTTCCGCGAGCAGGTGATCGAGCCCTTCATCGAGGCCTACGCACGGGGCCGGACCCCCAACCCGTGCGTGCGCTGCAACGATCACCTCAAGTTCGACTGGCTGCTCCAGCGCGCCCGTGCGCTGGGCGCCTCCGAGTTGATCACCGGACACTATGCGCGCGTACTGCCCGGTGACGAGCAGGGCGGCCGCTTCCGCCTGCTCCGCGCCCGCGACGCCTCCAAGGACCAGAGCTACTTCCTCCACGGCCTTTCCCAGGAGGAGCTCTCGCTGGTGCGGTTTCCGCTCGGCGAGCTGACCAAGGTGGAGGTGCGGCGGCTGGCGCGCGAGCGGGGCCTGCCCAACGCCGACAAGCCGGAGAGCATGGAAGTGTGCTTCGTCGGCGATACGCCGCTGCCCGGGTTCCTCGAGTCGCACGGCGTGGGCAAGGCGCGCGGAGAGATCGTGGATCTCGAGGGGCGCGCGCTCGGCGAGCACGACGGCGTGCACCGCTTCACCGTGGGGCAGCGGCGCGGCCTCGGCAAGGGTTTCCGCCTGCCTCTCTACGTGGCGGCGCTCGACGCGGAGCGCCAGCGCGTGGTGGTGGGCACCCGCGAGGAGGCGGCGCGGCGCGCCTTCGCCGTGGAGGGCGCGGGCTGGGTTGCGGACGCGCCGCGCGACGAGCTGCGCTGCGAGGTGCAACTGCGCCACCGCGGCAGGCCGCTCGCCTGCAGGGTCTCCGGCGCGGAGGTGGTGCTGGACGAGCCGGCGATCGGAGTGGCGCCGGGCCAGAGCGCCGTCTTCTACCGCGGCGAGGAAGTCCTCGGCGGTGGCACCATCGCAAGGGCCTGGTAGGGAAGGGGCGCCGTCAGGCGAGGGCCGGCGCCGCGCTTGCGGCCCTGCCGGACTGGAGCGCTCTCGTCGCCTGTCCCAGCGCATCGACGAGGTCGAGGCGGACCTTGCGGCCCAGCCGCCTGGGCTGGCGCAGCACCGAAAGGCAGTCCAGCGCGCGAGGCCGCTGTTCCAGCTTGGCGAGCAGGAGGGCCCCGAGCACGGCATGCGCGCGCGGATCCACCGGCCAGCTTCCGGTCTCCCAGTAGCCGATGAACTCTTCGGGGACGTCGAGGATGTGCGCGAGCCCCGCCGGCTCGAGCTGCAGCGCCTTGCGCAGGAACCTGAACGCTTCCCTGTCGCGGATCCCCGCCTTCGCCAGCTCCACCGCCACCCGCAGCTCGAAGCGCTTGATGTCCTCGCCCTGGACGACGATCTGGCCGCAAGCCCGGCACTTCTCCGCCGGGACCTGGGCGGTGAAGGTGTGCCCGCACGCGTCGATGTTGTCGTCCATGGTGATGGCGACGATCCGGTCGCTCTCGCAGCGCGCGCAGGTCTTCATTCCCCACCCTCCGCCGCGGCCGCCTGGCCGCCTGCGATTGAGGTTGGGAACGGAGACAGGAGCAGGCAAGGGCGGCTGGCACGCCCGCTTGCAGGATGCCAGTCCTGTCAGCTTCGCAACGCGACGGGCGCTGGCGTTCCGCAGTCCTCTTCGTCGATCCACGGATCCGGCCCGCGGTCGTCTCCCGAGAGCCGGCGGTCGAGCAGGTGCTCGGGCATGACGTTGCCCATCGCGCCGAGCACGGATGCGCGGATGCCGGGGTGCTCGGCCTCCAGGTCGGAGAGGAGCCTCTTGACCCGCTTCCTCATCAGATTTTCCTGCGAGCCGCAGAGGTCGCAGGGGATGACGGGGAACTTCATCTCCGCGGCAAAGGCGGCGATGTCGCTCTCCGCAGCGTAGCAGAGCGGCCGGATCACCACGTTGCGGCCGTCGTCGCTGCGCAGCCGCGGCGGCATCGAGCGCAGCTTTCCCCCGAACAGCATGGAGAGGAGCAGCGACTCGATCAGGTCGTCGCGGTGGTGGCCGAGCGCGATCTTGGTGCAGCCGAGCTCCTGCGCCGCGTTGTAGAGGATGCCGCGCCGCAGCCGCGAGCAGACGGAGCAGGCGGTCTTTCCCTCGGGCACCAGCCGCTTGACGACGCGGTAGGTGTCCTCGCGCAGCATCCGCACCTCGGCGCCGGTGCTCTTCAGATACCTCTCGAGCTGCGCCGCGGGAAACCCGGGATGGCCCTGGTCGAGGTTGCAGGCGACCAGGGAGAACTCCACCGGCGCGCTGCGGCGCAGGCGCTGGAGCAGGTGGAGCAGCGTGAAGGAGTCCTTGCCGCCGGAGATGCCCACGAGGATGCGGTCGCCGCGCTCGATCATGCGGAAGTCCGCGATGGCGCGGCCGGCGTCGCGGAGCAAGCGCTTTTCCAGGTTCATCGCCTCCCGAGTACACCATCGAAGGCGCGCGCCGCCACTGGCATCGGCGTGTGCGCGCGGCGCCGCCGGCGGTTAAGTCTTCTCCATGGCGCGAAGGGAGCTGGCGGTGGCCGAGAACGCCGCGGGCGATCTGTTCGTGGACGACACCTGCATCGAGTGCGACACCTGCAGGGAGCTGGATCCCGGGACCTTCGGCAGCACGCCCTCCGGGCAGTCGTTCGTGCTGCGGCAGCCGCGCACCGAGTCGGAATGGCGCCCTGCGCTGCGCGCGGTGGTGAGCTGCCCCACCGCCTCCATCGGCGCCGGGCGCAGCGCGCGCGAGGCGGCGAAGGACCTGCCGGTTCCGCTGGACGGACCCGTGTACCGGTGCGGCTACTCCAGCGAGGACTCCTACGGCGCGCAGAGTTACTTCGTGCGGCGCGCGGACGGGAACGTGCTGGTGGACTCGCCGCG
Organism: Myxococcales bacterium; assembly: GCA_035702105.1. Lineage (GTDB taxonomy): Bacteria > Myxococcota > Myxococcia > Myxococcales > 40CM-4-68-19 > 40CM-4-68-19. The sequence continues at coordinate 38,794 of DASSQZ010000156.1, forward strand.
CTTCGTCCCACCCCTGGCCAGGCGCATCGAGGAGCTGGGCGGCGCGCGCTACATGTTCCTCACCCATCGCGACGACGTGGCCGACCACGCCCGCTTCCGCGAGCGGTTCGGCTGCGACCGCGTGCTCCACCGGGACGATGCCTCCTTCCAGGTGGAGGTTCCCCTCTTCGGCGACGACGAATTGGGCCCGGGCCTGCGCGTCATCCACGTTCCCGGCCACACCAGGGGAAGCTGCGCGCTCCTGGTCGACGAGACGTACCTGTTCACCGGAGATCACCTCTGGAGCGACGGCGAAGGCCGGCTGGAGATGGGCCGCAGCGTGAGCTGGTACTCGTGGCCCGAGCAGAAGAAGTCCTTGCGCAAGCTGCTCGACTACCGTTTCGAGTGGGTGCTGCCCGGCCACGGCAGAAGCCTCCACCTGCCCGCCGCGCAGATGCGCAACCAGTTGCTCGCCCTAGACGGCCGCCTTCGCTGACTGCATGCCGGCGCGGATGATCGCTCGAGCCATGCGGGGAGTGTTGTACGCCCAGCCGAGACGGCCGTCCGGACCCGCGACGATGATTCCGCCTTCGCCGTGGGCGCGCTCGCGCAGAAGGCCCACCGCGGCGGCGGCGGCGGCGCGCGGAGAGGCGCCGTCGCGCACCCGTACGCAGGCGGCGCGCGCCATGGTCACCTTGAGGATCGCCTCGCCCAGCCCGGTGGAGCTGGCGGCCGCCTCGTGGTCGTCGGCATAGGTGCCGGCGCCGATGATCGGCGTGTCGCCGATGCGCCCCGGGCGCTTGTACATGGTGCCTCCGGTGGAGGTGCAGGCGGCGACCCCGCCCCTGGCGTCCACCGCCACCGCGCCGACGGTGCCGATCTTCCGGCGCACGCTGTCCGCGCCCTCGCGCTGCGCCTCTTCGTGAAGCTCGCGCCAGCGCTCCAGTTGCCGCTGCGTCACCAGGAGCGCGTTGGGAATCTCCTGGATGCCGCACTCGCGGGCGAAGGCCTCGGCGCCGGAAGCGCAGAGCAGGATGTGCGGCGTGTCGTCGCAGACGCGGCGCGCCAGCAGGATCGGATTCCTCACCGTCTTGACGCAGGCCACCGCGCCCGCGCGCAGCGAGGTGCCGTCCATGCAGCTCGCGTCCAGCTCCGCCTCGCCCGCGCTGGTGAGGGCGGCGCCGGTGCCCGCGTTGAAGCTGGGATCGTCCTCCAGCTTCACCACCGCCGCCTGCGCCGCGTCGAGGGCAGAGCCCCCTTCCAGGAGAGCGCGCAGGCCCGCCTCGGCGGCCCGGCGCGTGCCCTCGAAATAGCGGGCCGGGTCGGCCTCCGGCGGTGTGCCGGCGCCTCCGTGCACCACCACCGCCGGTCCCCCCGCCTGATCGAGGAGCCTGTCGAACTCCGCCTGCGACAAATCGCCCGCGTATCCCATTGGCGGGGCGGACATAGCACAGCGAACGCGGCTTGACAGCGGGCGCCGCGTTATGACTCTCTCCGCCCAAATTTCAGGAGCGGAAACTCATGCCCGCAGAGCGCAAGGTTCACGAAGTCGTCATCGTCGGCGCAGCCCGCACCCCCATCGGTTCCTTCCAGGGATCGCTGGCCTCGCTGCCCGGTCCCCGGCTGGGAGCGGTGGCCATCAAGGCCGCCCTGGAGCGGGCCTCGGTCAGGCCCGAGGAGGTGAAGACCGTCTTCATGGGAGAGGTGCTGCAGGGCGGAGTCGGCCAGGCACCCGCGCGCCAGGCCGCGCTCTATGCCGGCATCCCCAACACGGTCCCCTGCGTCACCGTCAACAAGGTGTGCGGCTCGGGCCTGGAAGCCGTCATCGAAGGCGCCCGCATCATCGCGCTGGGCGAGGCGGAGGTGGTGGTGGCGGGAGGCATGGAGAGCATGTCGAACGCGCCCTACTTCTCCAGTGCCATGCGCAACGGCGCGCGCATGGGGAACACCGAGTTCAAAGATCTCATGATCCACGACGGGCTCTGGGACCCCTACAACGACATGCACATGGGCATGTGCGGCGAGAAGTGCGCCGCCGACTTCCAGTTCTCGCGCAGCGCGCAGGACGAGTTCGCGCGCGAGAGCACGCTGCGGGCGCAGAAGGCGCAGAAGGAAGGCGCGTTCAAGGCGGAGATCTCGCCGGTGGAGATCGTCGACCGCAAGGGCAACAAGACGGTGGTGGAGGAGGACGACGGCCCCAAGCTCGCCAAGCCGGACAAGATCGCCTCGCTCAAGCCCGCCTTCAAGAAGGACGGCACGGTCACCGCAGCCAACGCCTCGTCGATCAACGACGGCGCCGCGGCGGTGGTGCTGATGAGCGCCGAGCGGGCGAAGAAGGACGGCCGCAAGGTGCTGGCGCGGCTCGGCGACTTCGGCCACGCGGCCCGGGATCCGGTGGAGTTCACCATCGCTCCCGCCGACGCCATCAACCAGGCGCTGACCCGGGCGCAGCTCAAGGCCTCCGACATCGACCTCTGGGAGATCAACGAGGCGTTCGCGGTCGTCACCATGGCCAACAACAAGCTGCTCGGCCTGAGCTCGGACAAGGTCAACGTCCGCGGCGGCGCGGTGGTGCTCGGCCATCCCATCGGCGCGTCCGGCTGCCGGCTGCTGGTGACGCTGCTCTACGCCATGAAGGACCTGGGCAAGAAGCGCGGGCTCGCCTCGCTCTGCATCGGCGGCGGCGAAGGCATCGCCCTCATCGTGGAGCGCGACTGATGCACAAGGTCGTCAGCGGGGCCGACGAGGCCATCCAGGACTTGCAGGACGGCGCGACGATCATGTCGGGAGGCTTCGGCCTCTCCGGCAATCCCGAGAACCTGATCGAGGCCATCCACAAGAAGGGCGTGAAGAACCTCACCATCATCTCCAACAACTGCGGCACCACCGACAAGGGCCTCGGCGTCCTGCTCCAGGCGAAGCAGGTGAAGAAGATGATCGCGAGCTACGTGGGCGAGAACAAGGAGTTCGAGCGCCAGTACCTCGCCGGCGAGCTGGAGGTGGAGCTCAACCCGCAGGGCACGCTGGCCGAGCGCATCCGCGCCGGCGGCGCGGGGCTGGGCGGGTTCTTCACCCCCACCGGCGCCGGCACCCTCATCGCCCAGGGCAAGGAGTCGCGGACCCTCGACGGCAAGGAGATGATCTTCGAGAAGCCGTTGAAAGCGGACTACGCGATCGTGCGGGCGTGGAAGGGCGACAAGTGGGGCAACCTGGTCTTCCGCAAGACCGCGCGCAACTTCAGCCCGATGATGTGCACCGCCGCGCGCATCACCATCGCCGAGGTGGAGCACCTGGTGGAAGTGGGCGAGCTGGAGCCCGACCTCGTCCACGTGCCGTCGGTCTACGTGAAGCGGATCTTCCAGGGGAAGAACTACCAGAAGTGGATCGAGAAGCGCACCGTGAGGGCCGGCTGATGGCGCTGAAGCGGGAACAGATCGCGGCGCGCGCGGCGCAGGAGCTGCGCGACGGCATGTACGTGAACCTCGGCATCGGCGTGCCCACGCTGGTGGCCAACTACGTGCCCAAGGGCATCGACATCGTGCTGCAGTCCGAGAACGGCATGCTCGGCATCGGCCCCTATCCCACCGAGAAGGAGCTCGACGCCGATCTGGTGAACGCCGGCAAGGAGACGGTGACCGAGATCAAGGGCACCGCCTATTTCTCCAGCGCCGACTCCTTCGCCATGATCCGCGGCGGCCACATCGACGTGGCCATCCTCGGCGCCATGGAGGTGAGCGAGCAGGGCGACATCGCCAACTGGACCATCCCCGGCAAGGTGGTGAAGGGAATGGGCGGCGCCATGGATCTCGTCACCGGCGCCAAGCGCGTGATCGTGGCCATGGAGCAGGTGGCGAAGGACGGATCGAAGAAGATCCTCCGCCAGTGCAAGCTCCCGCTCACCGGCAAGAGGTGCGTCAACACCATCATGACCGAGCTGGCGGTCATCGACGTGACCCCGCAGGGGCTCCTGCTCCGCGAAGTGGCCCCGGGTGTCACGCCGGAAGAGGTGCAGAAGGCCACCGAACCCACCCTGCGCATCTCTCCGGAACTCCGCACCATCAAGGTGTGACCCGGAAGGCGTGGTATTCTTGGGGCCGATGAGCGACGGACAGAAGACGGGCACGCCGACGCGGCGAAACGCGCGCGTGCACCACGAGGTGATGGTCGGAGTCACGTCCGAGCACGGCACCTTCAGCGGGTGGGGGACCAATCTCTCCGCGGGCGGTGTCTTCGTGAACTCCAGCCACTCGCCGCCCGTGGGCTCCCGCGTCAGCGTCCTTTTGCAGCTTCCCGGCCACAGCGAGTGCAAGCTCGACGGCCGGGTGGCCTGGGCGCAGGCCCAGGGGCCGGGCGTCGACGAGCCGGGCATGGGCGTGGAGTTCCTCGCGGCGGACGATGAGACGCGGCGGCTGGTGGGCCGGATGGTGGAGAAGCTGTCGCAGGACCTCGCGCGCGCGCCGGCGTGAAAGCCAGCCTCAAGGTCGAGTCCCTCGTCCACGGCGGCGAGGCGCTCGCGCGCCACGAAGGGCGCGTGGTCTTCCTGCGCGGAGCCGCGCCCGGCGACGTGGTGGAAGCGGAGTTGACCTCTGCGGGTCGCTTCGAGCATGCCCGCGTCCTTCGCGTCCTGGAGCGCGGCCAGTCGCGCGTCGATCCGCCCTGTCCCATCGTCGATCGCTGCGGGGGCTGCCCGGTCCAGCAGATCTCCTACCCGGCGCAGCTTGCCGCCAAGCAGGAGCTCACCGCGGACGCGCTGGAGCGCATCGGGGGCTTCGCGCGGGGCAGCTACGAGCTTGCGCCCATCGTGGCGAGCCCGGCGCAGTTCCGCTACCGGCGCCGCGCGCGGCTGCATCGAGCCCGCGGAGGCGGCTGGGGATTCGCGCAGGCCGGCGGCGTGGACGTGGAGCCGGTGGAGACGTGCCTGCTCTTCGAGCCGCTGCTCGAGGAGCTGGCCGCCGCGGCGCGCGACGTGGCGGCCACCGACCTGGGCCTGCTCGCGGGAGAGAGGCGCGGCGCTGTGGATCTGCGCGGCCCGGCCTCTCGCCGGCAGGCGGAGAAGCTGCTCGAGCACCGCTCGATCCGCGGCGTCACGCTCAACGGCGAGGTCCTCGGTGATCCCGTCGTCGTCGATCCGCCCCTGCCCAATGGAGCGCGGCTGCGGCTGCGGCCCGACACCTTCGCGCAGGCCAATCGCGCGGCGCTGCCGCTGCTGCAGCGAGAGGTGCTGGCGGCGGCAGGCGAGGCGCCGCGCATCCTCGAGCTCTTCTGCGGCAGCGGAACGCTCACGCTGCCGCTGCTCGGGGAGCGCTCGGTCACGGCGGTGGAGAGCGCGGGGCCCTCGCTCTCGCTTCTGCGTCGGAGCGCCGACGAGGCCGGCCTGCGCGTCCGCCTGATCGAGGGCGACGCCGCGGAGGTGGCGCGGGCGTACGAGGGCCCGCTGGACGCGGCGCTGCTCGACCCGCCGCGCACCGGAGCCGCCGATGCCGCGCTCGCGCTGGCCGCGCTGAAGCCGGGCCGGATCGTCTACGTGAGCTGCGATGCGCCCACCCTGGCGCGCGACGGCAAGCTCCTCGCCCGGGCAGGGTATCGCCTGGTCAAGGCCACTCCGCTCGATCTCTTCCCCCAGACTGCCCACTTCGAGATCGTCGCCATCTTCACCCCATGATCGTGCTCTCGCTCCTCGCTGCGGTCGCCTTCGATCTCTCGCCCTCGCGGGTGACCGCGGCGGAGATCAAGGGCTGCCTGGTGGACGAGACCATCCCGCTCGGCAGCGGCACCGCGCAGAAGCTGTCCTGCCCGTCCACCCTGGTCCCCGAGGCGGTGCAGAAGAGGTGCAAGGAGGCTGCCCGGCACGATGCGCTGCCCGAGGACGTGACCGCCGAAAGCTGCCCCGGGGAGCACGCCCGCGGCCACTTCCTCTTCCGCGGCGAGCTGAAGGAGCTGATCGTCGCGCGCCGCAAGGACGGTTCCGCGGTGGCGGCGTTCAAGGTGCTGGAGGGAGATCAGCTCGCGGCCTTCCAGCACTTCGGCGAGGCGGTGCTGGTGGGAATCGGCGCCGGCAGCTCGTTCCACTATGCCGTCGTCTCCACCCGCGGCGTGCTCCGGGCGCCGGACCTGGGCGACCCCGAAGAGATCCGCGACGTGAGCGTGGTGGGCGACCGCCTCCGCGTCACCGGGAAGGCGCGCGCCATGTTCATCGATCTGGTGCCGGGAAAGAGCACCCTGCGCGTCACCCGCTGACTCACCGGAAGGGCGCGTCCGGCTTCCATTCCGGGCGCGGGCCGGTGAGGAGCGAGACGCCCACCAGGAGCTCTGCGCGCGCCATCTGCGCGGCGGCCTCCCAGTCGTACGCCGCCGACCACTCGTCGGAGGGCTGGTGGTAGCGGTGGGCGCGGAAGTCCTTGAAGGCGGCCTCGCCGCGGGGACCTCCGAAGCCCTGCCAGAGGCAGGCGGAAGGAACGCCGATGCGGGCGAACTCGAGCTGGTCGCTGCGGGCGAAGAAGCTCTGCTCCGGCACCGGATCGGGGACGATGGAGAGGCCCAGCTCGCGCGCCGCCGCGCGCACGTGGTCCTCCAGCGACGAGAGCTCGGCCCCGCGCAGCACCAGCTCGCCCAACGGGTAGGCCGGCAGGAGCTGGTCGAGGTTGAGGTCCGCGATCATCTCCCCGCGCGGAACGGTCGGGTGGCGGGCGAACCAGGCCGAGCCGAGCAGGCCGCGCTCCTCGCCGGTGACGGCGACGAAGAGCACCGAGCGCTCGCGGCCGGGCAGGGCGGCGAAGCCGCGGGCGATCTCCAGCATCTCGGCGACGCCGGTGGCGTTGTCGATGGCGCCGTTGCAGATGGGATCGGGCGCGCCCGGGGCGCAGATGCCGTGATGGTCGAGATGGGCCGAGTAGACGACGGCCTCCTTCGAGGCGCCGGGCAAGAGGCCGATGACGTTGCCCGACTCGAAATTGCGGCTCTCCTGCTCCACGTGGAGCCTCGCGCGCGACCCGGCGAGCCCGCGCAGCCGCCCGCTCTCCGCCAGGTTGGCGTACGCAACCGGCATGGGCGGCAGCGCGTCGGCGTCGTAGGCCTGGCCGCTCACGAAGTTGCGCAACAAGAGCGGCCAGGGCCTGCGGGCGTCCACCTCCGGCGTGGTGAGCACGACCTCGGCGATGGCGCCCGCCCGGCGCAGCCGCCCGAGCTTGTCCTGGTTCGACGACGCGAGCGCGCGCCGGGTCGACGGGAGCGCTGCGGGCGCGCCCGAGAGCACGAGGGCGATCTTCCCCCGCAGGTCGGGCACCTCGCCAGCCTGCGCGTAGCCCACGAACGCCAGCTCGCCCTCGAGATCGCGGACCCTCTCGCTGCAGTCGCCCGCCACGACGATCTCCGGAATGGCGGCGCCGTTCACGGCGAGCGTCCCGCGCGCCCGCGACTCGCAGAGCCGGACGCGCTGGAAGTAGCCGTCCTCTCCGGCGGGCCGGAGCCCGAGCGCCTGCATCTGCGAGGCGACGTACTTCTCCGCCAGCGCGTGGCCGCGGGTGCCGGTGCCGCGCCCTTCGAGCAGGTCGTCGGAGAGGAAGCGCACCGCCGCCGAGACGTGCTGCGCCTTCATCGCGTCGAAGGCCGGGCGCGCCCGGTCGAGGAGCGCTCCGGCCAGGAGCAGGGCGAGCATCGGCATGCGCGGCACGCTACCATGCGGCCCGTGGACGAGCGTCTGGAAGACTTCGCCGGGCTGTTGCGGCAGAACGGCCTGCGCATCTCGCCTGCCGAAGTCGCGGACGCCGCCCGCGCGGTGCTGCTCACCGGCATGGAAGACCGCGCCTCCTTCCGCGGCGCGCTGCGGGCCACGCTGGTGAAGCGCGGCCAGGACGCCGCCATCTTCGACCGCGTCTTCGAGCTCTACTTCACCGGCCTCAAGGACCTGCTCGACGGCCTCTCCGGCTCCCTCCTCGACGCCCTCGACCGCGAGAAGCTGGACCAGCTCTCGCGCGAGGAGCTGGAGCAGATGCTCGCGCAGATGTCGCCGCTCGCGCAGGCGCTCGCCATGGGCCGGACCGACCAGCTCGCGCGCATCCTCCGGCAGGCCACCCTGAGCGTGGACTTCCGCGGGCTTTCCAGCCCGCTCCAGCGCGGCTTCTACGCGCGCCGGCTGCTCCAGGCGGCGGGCGCGGGACAGGCCGACAAGGAGCTGCAGCAGCTTCTCCAGCTCATGCAGGCGCGCGGCCTCGACGCGGAGGAGCTGGAGCTGATCGGCAAGCGCACCTCGCAGGCCCTGCAGGCGCTGGAGGAGGCGGCGCGGCGCGTGGCCGACCGCGAGCAGAAGGCGCGCGACCCGGAGTCGCGCGGGGACAAGTCGCTCCTGCACCGCAACCTCGCCTCGCTCACGCCCGACGAGGTGCAGCGGATGCGCGCGGTGGTGCGGCGGCTGGCGGAGCGCCTCAAGGCGCGGCTCTCGCGCAGGCGCAAGGCGCGCCGCCGCGGGCAGCTCAGCGTCCGGCGCACGCTGCGCAAGAACCTCTCGACGGGAGGCGACCCGTACAAGCTGGTGTTCCGCGCCCGCCGCCCGGAGCGGCCGGAGATCCTGGTGCTCTGCGACGTGAGCGACTCGGTCCGCAACGTCTCGCGGGTGATGCTGCAGTTCGTCTACACGCTGCAGGAGCTCTATGCGCGCGTGCGCAGCTTCGTCTTCGTCAGCGACATCGGCGAGGTGACGCACCTCTTCCGCAAGACCGACGTGAGCACCGCCGTGGACCTGGCCACCGCCGGCCGCGTCATCAACCTGGCCGCGAACTCCAACTACGGGCACGCGCTCAAGCTCTTCCACTCCACCTGGCTGGGCTCGGTGACCCGCCGGACCACGGTCATCGTCATCGGCGACGGCCGCAGCAACTACAACCCGCCCAACGCCTGGGTGCTGGGCGACCTCAAGCGCAAGTGCCGCAGGCTGATCTGGCTCTGCCCCGAGGAGCGGCACTCCTGGGGCTTCGGCGACAGCGAGATGCCCCTCTTCGCCCGGTACTGCCACCGGGTGGAGAGCGTGCGCTCGCTCGACGATCTGGCCCGGGTCGCGGCGGAGCTGATGCCCTGAACGGCGCAGCAGGGCGGAAGGAGGCCGTCTTCAGTGCGCCTGTCCCCCAGTCATGCTACGAATCTGCGGACGGAAATGGGCTATCGCGACCCCAACGACTGGCAGGAGCAACTGCAGGCGTCGCTCCGCCGTGCGCAGGAAGCCATCGCGCGCGGCAGCACGCAGCAGGACCAGATGGTCCGGGAATGGACCGAGAACCTGCGCGCGGCCTATCCGGACTGGGGACGCGAGCGCTGGCAGCGCCGGCTGGAGCGCAAGCTGCGCCGCAGGGCGGAGCGGGAGGCGAAGATCGCCAACGCCAGCCTCTTCGAAGGGTACGTCTGGCTGCTCGGCGCCATCGTCCTGTTCATCGTGGCGCTCTCCTCCCTGCCGTTCCTCTGGTGGCTGATCTTTCCGGCCGCCGGCCTGGGTTCGCGGGGCACGCGCGTCATCGCGCGGCACACCGGCGTCACCCGGCCGGCCATCACCGAACCTGCCCCGCTCCGCACCAGCGCCGGCACCAGCGCAGCCGGGGTGCCCACTGCCGAGCAGCAGCGCGCGCAGCGGTTCGGCTCCCTGGGCGCGAGCGGCAGGCCCTTCGGCGGTGGCATGCAGCAGCCCTTTTCCGGCGCGCAGGCGCGGACGGTGGCGGCGCAGCAGGACCCGCGCGACGTCCGCGTCGACGCCATCTGCGACCGGATCCTGGCGGAGCTGCGCACCGCGCCGGAATCGGTGAAGGACATCTTCATCAAGCCGGAGGAGACGGTGGCCTCGCTCCGCTCCACCTGCCGCGACCTGACGCGGCGCGAGCGCGAGCTGCGCAAGTTCCTCTCCCCGCAGGAGGACGAGCGGCTGCTGCGCGAGCACGACGCGCTGCAGAAGCGCGTGGAGGGCGAGACCGACGAGGTGACCCGCATGCGCCTCGCCTCCGCGCTGGCGGCGCTCGACGCGCAGCGCGAGCAGCGCGCGGAGCTGGTTCGCGCCGCCGCCCGCTTCGACGCCGAGCACACCCGCATCTCCTACACGCTGGAGAGCCTGTACACGCAGGTGGTGCGCATGCGCTCGGCCGACTCCTCCAGCGTGGACGTCGCCGGCGCCGGCCTGCGGCGCAGCCTCGACATGCTCTCGCACGAGGCCAACGCCCTCGCCGACGCGCTGGAGCGGGTGAACAGCGGAGAGGCGGAGCGGATGCGCAAGGTGGCGGCCGGACCCGCTTCCGGCGGCGAGGGCGGCGCGGCGCCGGCCGCAGGTGCGCGGGAGAAGGCGTGATCCGGCCCTTCGGCGGCAAGACGCCGCTCCTCGGCGAAGGCGCCTTCGTGGCCGAGACCGCCTCGGTGATCGGCGACGTGATCATCGGCGCGCGCAGCAGCATCTGGTACGGCGCGGTGCTGCGCGGCGACGTGGAGAAGATCCGCGTCGGCGACGAGACCAGCATCCAGGACAACACCGTCATCCACGTGGACTCCAGCGGCTTCTCCACCGAGGTGGGAAACCGGGTGACGGTGGGACACAGCGTCGTCCTCCACGGCTGCCGCATCGGAAACGCGGCACTGATCGGCATCGGCAGCATCGTCCTCAACGGCGCCGAGGTCGGCGACGAGTCGATGATCGGCGCCGGCAGCCTGGTGACGCCCGGCACCAGGATTCCCTCCGGCGTGCTCGCGCTCGGCTCTCCTGCCCGGGTCAAGCGGCCGCTCACCGAGGAGGAAAAGCGGCACATGCGCGAAGGCGTGGAGAACTACATCCGTCTGTGCCGGGAGCACCGCTGAAGGGGGGTTCGTCGATGGATCGGTCCGCCGTGCTCCGCAGCATGGCGCTCTTGCGCGACTTCACCGACGTGGGGCTGAAGATCCTCGCCGAATCCAGCGTGGAGCGGGCGGTGGGCCGCGGCACGTATGCCTTCCGCGCCGGCGAGCCTTCCCAGGCGCTCGCCTTCGTGGTCCGGGGCACCCTGCAGCTCGTGCCCACGGACGGCGGCTCCCCCATCGGCGAGGTGACGGCCGGCGATTGCCTGGGCGGCCTCTCCCTCCTGGTGGACGGAGATCGGGTCCTCTCGGCGGTGGCGCTCGACGACGTGGAACTGCTCGAGCTGTCGCGCAGCGCCTTCGAGGCGATCAAGAGGACGCATCCCCGCACGGCGCTGAAGCTGACCCTCTGCCTGGCGCAGGACCTCGCCGAGCGGCTGCGCCAGGCCCGCGCCCCGCTGCGGGAATTCCTCTCGTGGCAACTGTCCCGGCAGCAGGCGGAAGGCCGCTGACTTGCCGGCTGTTGAGGGATACGCATAGGTTGAAGCAGGATCCGAACACCGCGGAGCGCTTCTGAAGGACTGGCTTTTCCACTTCCTGACGAACTTCCACGGGCCCGCCGCCTACATCGGCGTCCTTTTCGTGCTCATCACCTGTGGCCTCGGCGTGCCGCTGCCAGAGGATGCGCCGCTCATCATCGGCGGGTATTTGATGGGAGGGCGGGGCGGCTCGTTGCCGCTGATGATGTTCACCGGCCTCGCCGGCATCCTCATCGGCGACAGCATCATCTTCCGCGCCGGCCAGGTCTACGGCGAGAAGCTCCTCGAAACCCGCCTGGGAAGGCACATTCCGGGCCAGCGGGTGCAACGCACCATCTCCGCGTTCGAGCGCCACGGCGCCAAGTTCATCATGGCGGCACGGTTCGTGCCGGGGCTGCGGGCGGTGACGTACTTCGTGGCCGGCCTCACCGGCGTACCCTACTGGAAGTTCATCACCTACGACGGCCTCGCGGCCTGCGTCTCCGCTCCGGTTTGGGTGTACCTGGGCTGGTGGGCGCGCAAGCACCGCATGTTCAACAAGGTCTGGGGGTGGTCGGCGCAGGCGCAGGTGGCCACCCTCGCAGTGATCGCCGGCATTGTGGCCCTCTACATCGTCGTGGCGGTGCTGCGGCGGCGGTCGCGCAGGCGGCGGGGTCTGCCGCTGAGCACACCGCCCGCCGTTCCGCTCCACACCATCAAGGGCGGCATGGAGAACAGGCCCGCCGCCGCGCGCAGGTCCTGACCTCGCATGTGCGGGCGCATCACCCTGACCATGCCGGACGTGCAGGCGGTGGCCGCGCTGGTGGAAGCGAACCTCGCGCCGGCGGACGCGGCGCTCTACCGGCCGCGCTACAACGCGGCGCCGTCGGACCGGCACTGGATCGTCCGGCCGGCCGCGCAGGGCAGGGTGCTGATCCCCGCGTTCTGGGGCCTGTCCGGCGCCATCAACGCGCGGGCGGAGAGCTGGGCGCAAAGGTTTCCCGGCACCCGCCCCGCCATCGTGCCCGCGGACGGCTTCTACGAATGGACCGGGCCGAAGGGTGGGAGGCGTCCGCTCTGGTTCCGGCCTCGCGCTGGCGGTTTGCTGTATCTCGCCGCGCTCTCGCAGGAGCTGCCGGGTGGCAGGATGGCGTTCGTGGTGCTCACCACCGACGCGTCCGGCGCGGTGGCGCGCATCCACGACCGCATGCCGGTGCTGCTCCGGCGCGACGACGTTTCCGGGTGGATCGAGCGCGGCGACTCCGGTCTGCTCGTTCCCGCCCCGCCCGACTTCCTCACCGCGACCGATGCGTCCCCGCGCGTGAACGACGTCCGCAACGACGACGCCTCGCTCCTCGACGCGCCCGCTCCGGCGGGGCAGCTCACGCTCTTCGGCTGAGCCACAACGCGTCCTTCTAGTCCCGGCCGCCGAAGGCGGCTCAGGGACTATGCGTGTGGTGTTGGACCTCGACGTCATGAGACGCGTTCTAGACGCGGTCGTCCTTGCCGAAGAGGCGCTTGAACCAGCCCACCTTGGCAGGCGGCGCCGGCGCGTCGGGCGCGACGTCGGCGAGGCGCTTGCGGACCTCCTCCGGCGTGTCCTTGGTGGAGAAGGTGGCGGTCAGGGTCCGCCCCGTCTTCTGGCTCTGCGCCGTCACCGTGAGCAGCGCCTCGGAGGAGAGCTCGAAGAGGATCTCGAACTCCTCCGACCCTCTGGGGGCCTTCTCGATGCCACCGACGAGGAGCGTGCCCAGGTACTCGTTCTCCTGCGCCCGCTCGTTCTCGCCCTGGAAGACGGCGATCTCCAGCGACTCCTGCTGGTCGCGGGTGGTGAGAAGGCTCATCGCCTTGCGGAAGGGCAGGGCGGTGTTGCGCTCGACGATCTTCTTGAACCGGCCGCCGGGCAGCCCCACGCCGATGCTCATGGGAAGGACGTCCACCAGCACCACGCCTTCGCCCGTGGCGGACTGGAGGGAGTGCGCCAGGACCGCGGCGCCCAGCGCCACCGCCTCGTCCGGGTGTACCGCCTTGGAGGGCTCCTTGCCGAAGAGCTGCCGCACCCGCTCGCGCACCAGCGGCATGCGGCTCTGGCCGCCCACCAGCAGCACGTCCTCGACGTCGCCGGGCTTGAGGCCTCGCGCCGCGAGGAGCTCGGCGCAGACCGCCAGCGTGCGGTTGACGAGGTGCCCGGTCAGCTTGATCAGCTCGCTCCGGGTCAGGGTGGCGTCGAGGTCGAAGGGCTTGCCGTCCACCAGCGCCACGAAGGGGACCTTCACCTGCACTTCCATCTGTTCGCTGAGGGCGATCTTGGCGCGCTCGGCCGCGTCGTTCACGCGCTGCAGCGCCACCCGGTCGCCGGGGAATTCGATGCCGTGCTGCTCCTTGAACTTCGCCAGCAGGTGCCCGACCACCGCCTTGTCGAAATCGACTCCGCCGAGGAAGGTGTCGCCACCGATGGAGATGACCTCGTAGACGTTGTCGCGCAGCTCGAGCACGCTGGCGTCGAAGGTGCCGCCGCCGAGGTCGTAGACCAGCACCCTGCTGTCGAGCTTGCGGCCGTGCGCGAAGGCCAGCGCCGCGGCGGTGGGCTCGTTGAGGATGCGCTCCACCTTGAGGCCGGCCAGCTCTCCCGCCTCGCGCACCGCCTGCCGCTGGTTGTCGTTGTAGTAGGCGGGCACGGTGATGACCGCGCGCGAGACCTGGGCCTTGAGGTACTGCTGCGCGATCTCCTTCACTTCGGTCAGCACCAGCGCGGACACTTCCTGCAGCGAGAGCTGCCGATCGCGCATCTGCACGGCGGCCTCTCCGCGCTCCCCGGCGACGATCTTGTAGGGAAAGCGGTCGATCAGATCCCGCACCACCGGCGACTCGAACTGCCGCCCCACCAGCCGCTTCGCGCCGTACACCGTGTTGGTGGGATTGATGAGCAGCTGGCCCTTGGCGGGGTGGCCGACGATCACGTTGCCCTTGTCGTTGATCGCCACGATGGAGGGGATGGTGTTGTAGCCCTCGCGCGACGGGATCACGAAGGGCTTGCCATGGCGCATGACGGCGGCCGCGGAGTTGGTGGTCCCGAGGTCGATGCCGATGATCGGGCCCTGGCGTTCATCCGCCTTCGCCGCCGGCGCGGGGCCGGGTTCCGACGGGGGCGCAGGCGGAGCTGGCGTCGCGGCAGGTGGCGGCGGCGGATCTGGCGTCGCGGCGGCTGGCGATGGCTGGGCGGCAGGAGGCGCGACCGCCGCCGCGGCCGCCGGGGCGGGCGGCGCAGACTTGAGCAGGGCCGGAGGCGTGCCGCCCAGCTCCGCGATCAGCGCGCGCGCGGCCTCGTCCACGCCCACCAGCTGCAGGCGCATTCCGGCCTCGTTGGATTCCACCACCACGCAGGCGGCGCGGAAGCCAGGCGCTCCGGAGGCGAGCTGGGCCTCGAGGCGGACCAGCGTCTCCACCGGCCGCGGCGAGCGGGTCCGGACGAAGAAGGCGTTGTGGCGCAGCTCGCTGCCGTAGCGGGACTTCAGCTCGTCGCGCGTGGCGCAGGGCAGTTTGACCTGCAGCCCGATGGACGGGCGCTTGCCGTTGCCGGCTCGGCCAGGCGGAGGTGGCGTTCCAGGGCTGTCGGACACGTGAAGATTTTCATACACCCGCCCTGCGTGCCCAAGCGAATCCGGCATTGCCGCATCGTTTTCCGGCGGCTACACTGGCCCGCTCAATGATCGACCCCAACGTGCCGCTGGCTCTCACCTTCGACGACGTTCTCCTCCTCCCGGCGGAGAGCGACGTCCTGCCGCGGCAGGTGGATGTAGGCGCCCAGCTCACCCGCAATCTCCGCCTGCGCATCCCCATCGTCAGCGCCGCCATGGACACGGTCACCGAGGCGCGGACCGCCATCGCCATGGCGCAGGAAGGCGGGATGGGGTTCGTGCACAAGAACCTGACCATCCAGCAGCAGGCGCTGGAGGTCACCAAGGTCAAGAAGTACGAGAGCGGCATGGTGGTGGATCCGGTCACCATCGAGCCCGACGCGCCGGTCCACCGCGCCGTCGCGCTGATGCGGCAGCACGAGATCAGCGGCATCCCGGTGACGAAGAACGGCCGCCTGGTCGGCATCCTCACCAACCGCGACCTGCGCTTCGAGCGCAACCTCGATCAGAAGGTCGAGGCGATGATGACCCGCGACCTGATCACCTGCCGCGAGAACATCACCCAGGACGAGGCGAAGGAGCTGCTCCACCGCAACCGCATCGAGAAGCTCCTGGTCGTCGACGACAAGTACGAGCTCAAGGGCCTCATCACCATCAAGGACATCGAGAAGACGCTCGCGCACCCCGCGGCGGCCAAGGACGGCAAGGGCAGGCTGCTGGTGGGCGCGGCGGTGGGCGTGGGCCCGGACCGGGACGAGCGCGTCCATGCGCTGCTGGCGGCGGGCGCCGACGTGATCGCGGTGGACACTGCGCACGGCCATTCGCGCGGCGTCATCGACTCGGTGCGCGAGCTCAAGCGCAACTTCAGGGGCATCGAGATCGTGGTGGGAAACGTGGCGGTGGGAGAGGCGGCGGCGGCGCTCTGCGAGGCGGGCGCCGACGCGGTCAAGGTGGGCATCGGCCCCGGCTCCATCTGCACCACCCGCGTGGTCGCCGGCGTGGGCGTGCCGCAGATCACCGCCATCGACAACTGTGTGCGCGCCACCGCGAAGTTCGGCGTGCCCTGCATCTCCGACGGCGGCATCAAGTACTCGGGCGACATCGTCAAGGCGCTGGCCGCCGGCGCGCACACGGTGATGATCGGCTCGCTCTTCGCCGGCACCGAGGAGGCGCCCGGCGAGGTCATCCTCTTCCAGGGCCGCAGCTACAAGTCGTATCGCGGCATGGGGTCGCTCGGCGCCATGAGGAAGGGGTCCAAGGACCGCTACTTCCAGGAAGAGGCCGAAGACCTCAAGCTGGTACCCGAGGGCATCGAGGGCCGCGTGCCCTACAAGGGGCCGCTCTCGATGAACGTCTTCCAGCTCGTCGGCGGCTTGCGCAGCGGCATGGGCTACACCGGCTGCCGCAGCATCGAGGAGCTGCGCACGCGGGCGAAGTTCGTGCGCATCACCGCCGCCGGCCTGCGCGAGAGCCACGTGCACGACGTGCAGGTGACGCAGGAAGCGCCCAACTACCGCATCGAGAACTGATGAAGCCGCGCTACGTGGCGCTGATCATCCTGGGCGGCCCGGTGCTGCTCTTCGCGCTCAGCGGCGTCCGCGCGGTGCAGCTTGCCCGCGAGGGAGAGGTGCCCGAGGCCTTCCGCGACCTGGACTGCGACGGGAGCGTCTCCTGGGCCGAATGGCTGCGCGGCGGCATCGACTTCCGCCTGCGCCCTTCCCGGCTCGTGGAGGGTTGCCAGGACATCTACGCGGTGAAGGGCGGCGAGGTGCTGGTGGTGCGCTGCGAACAGGAGCCGCGCTGCCGGCTGGGGCGCGACCTGGTCAGGAAGTGAAGGGCAGGCACCCTGCCTTCGGGAAGGCCGCGCTCTCCGGCTTGCCGATGCCACCGACGCAGGTCAGGCGAACGCGGCTTCCGGCGGGCGGCCCAGGGCGGTTCGCTCGCGCAGCTCCGAGGCAGTCCAGGCGGCGGCGAAGCCCAGCTCGAGAAGGCCGTCGACGAGCCGGGCCGGCGAGATCGGGCGCCGCGAACCGGCGGCCCAGAAGCCCATCGCCGCGAAGCTGAGCGCGGTGCTCGCCGCGGCGAGCCTCAGCTCCTGCGCGACCTTGCCCCGCGCGCCGGCGGCCATCAACGCGGCGCCGAGGTTTGCCCAGCACACGCCCACACCTTTGGTCAGCCACCCTTCGGGCTTCGGGCCCGTCACCCTGGCAAACGAGCGGAGGTGCAGCACGGGCCACAGGCCCGCCGCGACGAGATACGCGCCATGCGCCAGCGCGAGCTTCGCCCGCTGCGGCCGGCGCTCCCGGACCGGCCGCGGGCGCAACTCGCGCGGGCCCGGCGGCATCGGGCTTGCGAGCGCTTGCCCGCTCGTCATCTGCACCATCCGGCGCCCCCTTTCTCGTCGGGAAGGTAAGACACGGGCGCCCGCCGCGGCATCCGGTAGAATGCGGAAACGCATGGCTTCCCCGACCCGAGAGATGCGCAAGACCGTCTGCAACCGCGACTGCCCGGACGCCTGCTCCATCGTGGCGCACGTCGAGGACGGGCGCGTGGTCGAGCTGGGCGGAGACCCGTCGCACCCGGTCACCGGCGGCTTTCTCTGCTGGCGGACCAACAACTTCCTGCCGCTGCAGTACCACCCGGACCGGCTCACGTCTCCACTGCTGCGCGGCAAGCCCGTCTCCTGGGACGAGGCGCTCGACTTCGCCGCCCGCGAGCTGTTGCGCATCCGCGCCGAGTCGGGGCCGGCCGCCATCTTCCACTACCGCAGCGGCGGCTCGCTGGGCGCGCTCAAGCACCTCTCCGACTACTTCTTCGAGAAGTTCGGGCCCACCACCACGAAGCGCGGCGACATCTGCTCCGGCGCGGGCGACGAAGCGCAGATGCTCGACTTCGGCGAGGAGGACGCCCACGACATCTTCGACATCCGCAACTCGCGCAACGTCATCCTCTGGGGAAAGAACCCGGTCATCTCCTCGCCGCACCTGGTGCCGGTGCTCAAGGAATCGCGCGCGTCCAGGCTCCTGATCGATCCGGTCTGGCACAAGACGGCGCGGCTCTGCGACGGCTACGTGCAGGTGCGGCCCGGGGCGGACTTCGCGCTGGCGATGGCGGCCGCGCGTCTCCTCTTCGAGCGCGGATGGACCGAGCCCGGCTTCGACAAGTACTGCGACAACGTGGCGGAGTTCCGCGCGCTGGCCTTCCAGCATTCGGTCGCGGGCTGGTGCGAGGATGCCGACGTTTCGCCCGCCGCGGCGGAGGACATCGCGCGGCGCCTGCACGAAGGTCCCTCTGCCATCCTCGTCGGATGGGGCATGGCCCGGCGCGTGAACGGCGGCGCCATCGTCCGCGCGCTCGATGCGCTCGGCGCCATCAGCGGGAACCTGGGCGTCGCGGGCGGCGGGGTGTCGTACTACTTCAAGCGGCGCAAGACGTTCGACCACACCTTCATCAAGGGCATCCCCGCGGCGCCGCGCACCGTGCTGGAGCCGCTCTACGGACCGGAGGTGCTCGCCGCCCAGGACCCGCCCATCCGCGCGGTCTGGATCACCGCGGGCAATCCGGTGGCCATGCTCCCCGAGTCGGGCACCACCGACCGCGCGCTCCGCTCGCGCGAGTTCGTCTGCGTGGTGGACTCCTGGCCCACCGACACCACCCGCGCGGCGACGCTGGTCCTGCCCACCACCACGCTGCTCGAGGACGACGATCTGATGGGCGCGTACGGGAACCACTACGTCGGGGTCTCGCGGCCGGTGGTCCCGCCGCCGCCCGGCGTGCGCACCGATCTGCAGATCCTGCAGGCGCTCTCCGAGCGCGTCGGCCTCGCGGGCGTGCTGGACGGCTCGGCGCGGGAATGGAAGGAACGCATCCTGCGCAAGGACGCCGGCTTCACCGTCTCGCAGCTCGAGTCCGGCGGCCCGCAGCGCAGCGCGCTCTCGCCCAAGGTGCTCTTCGCGGACCGGAAGTTCGCCACGAAGACGGGCAGGGTGAACCTGATCACCTCCGCGCCGGCGCGGTCGCAGGTGTCGGCGGAGTTCCCGCTCTACCTGACCGCCATCTCCACGGAGAAGTCGCAGAACTCGCAGTGGTCCAAGGGGCAGCCTGCAGGTCCCGCCGCCGTCACCGTGCATCCGGACTCCGCCGCCGGCATTCCCGACGGCGGCTTCGGCAAGCTGGAGAGCGCCCTCGGATGTCTGCCCATTCAAGTCCGCCACGACCCGAAGCAGCGCCGCGACGTGGCGCTCCTCGCCAAGGGCGGCCACCTGCGCGAAAACCGCAACGCCAACGTGCTCTCCAGGGCCCGCGCCACCGACCTGGGCGGCGGCGGCGCGCTGTATGACGAGCCCGTCCGCGTGACGCGTCCATAGCACCCAACTTTGTACTCTACTTGTCAGCTAGACTTCTCAATACCTTTCGGTACCGATTGATAATCTCATCAACAGCAGTCTCCTCATCATAGAACACCGCAGAGTCGATTCCGAACTCTTCAGTTAAACGGCAGATCTTCCGCACTTGCTTGATGTCGAGAATGCTGATTTCCCTTTTTCCGCCAGGATAGGGAATCGTTCC
>DASSQZ010000157.1:0-20274 GCA_035702105.1 Myxococcales bacterium
CGCACCCAGGAGCCCCTCACGCTCTTCGAGAACTTCTACGGCGGCCCGCCGGTGATCGGTCCCTTGCTGGAGTACAAGGGGCTGACCATGCCGCAAGCGAGCAAGTGAGGCGCTCCGGCGCGCCGCTCGCCCGGCGCGCCGAGGTCCACGCCATCGCAGGGTGGCGATGATCAGTTCGCCGGCTCGAGCACGCCGATGGCGGCGAGCGCGCGCAGGTATCCGGCCACCAGGTCCGCGTCGATGGGACCGTATTCGGCCGAGACGGCGTCGCGGATCTGCTGCACGGTCCGGCTGCCGTCGGCGAAATTGAGGATCTCGTAGGCGTAGTCCTCGGCACCGCCGGTCTGGGGCGGCCGGGGCGCATCGGGAATGGAGCCCTCCTCCAGCAGCTTCGGCGTGGGAACCTTCGCCGCCCTGGCGTGGTCGGCGAACCAGTCGTAGCCGAACACCGTCATCGGGCCTTTGGGCTGCGGCCTGCGCCGGTAGGCCAGCGCCAGCGGCCCGGCGCCGGGAGGCCCGTCCGCCGGCGGCGGCGACGTCCAGTCGCGGCGCCCGGTGCTGGCCAGGGCGTATGCGCTGGCCGCTCCGATGAATGCCGCCCGCAACAGCTTGGTCGGGTCGATGTTGGCGGCGCCATCGAAGTTGGTGTGGATGTACCGGTCGGGCCAGTCGTTCAGGTAGATGGCGGGAATCCGGAAGGACGAGTCCTGGTAGACCACGTGGTCGCTGCCGCCGGTGAAGGGCGAGTCCTGGGCGAGCAGCGGCTCCTTGCCGCCCGAGGGCGCGACCAGCGGCTGCCCGGCGCTGCCGGTCGCGGCATATCGATAGGATTGCTCGTTGACGAACGCGGCGAATGCCCAGGCCACGTCGTGGATGAACGAGGGCAGGCTCGAAGGCCCGCGGGTGACGTGGAACACCGCCTTGGTCGCCGCCCCGCCGCCCACCATGTCCATGTGCACCACCGCCTTGACCCGCGCCGCCAGGTCGGGCCTCGCATTGAGCAGGGTGGTGGTGCCCTCGATCTCCGGCGGCCAGAAGAAGCGAAGCGTGCGCGCCGGCCGCGCCAGCTTGCCCTCGCCGATGAGCTTCTGCAGCGCCCGCCCCGCCTCCAGGATGGCGGCGCAGCCGCTGGCATTGTCGTTCGCGCCGGGGCGCTGGTGGTCGAGATGACAACTGAAGGCGATCTCCTCGTCCGCGAGCCGCGGATCGGCGCCAGCAATGGCCGCGGTGACGATCGAGTACTTCCCCGGGTGCCGCCCCGCCCTGACGGTGGCGTGCAGCCGGATCTCCTCGCCCCTGCCCAGCCGCTCGCGCAGCGCCCGCGCCGTCTTCAGCGAGATCATGAAGGCGAAGGTCCTGTGCGGCGAGAAGGAGTCCAGGTGCCCCCAGCGGACCAGGTTCTCGTCCTCTCCCCACCAGGCGGTCTTCTGGTTCTGCGCGAAGCTGACGATGCCGGCCGCCCCGAGCTTGCCCACCGCCAGCTCCTGCACTGCGGCGGGCTGCGACGAGGTGAGCACCAACCTGCCCTTGACTTCCTTGCCGGCGTAGTCGGCCTCCCGGGTGCCGTGGCCGACGTCGACCAGCGACGCGGTGACGTCGGCGCTCTCGCTGTCCTCCGCCAGCGCCACCGGCTCGGCCTCGAAGCTCGCGAGCTTGCGGCCGCGGCCCAGGTCCCAGAGCTCGGCCGACTCCGCGTCCCAGGCGGGCCGCGAGCGCTGCGTGCCGTAGAAGATCTTCCCGTCGGCGGGGAATTCGAGGATGGCCACCTCGCTGAGCCCATAGGCGCGCGCGCGCTCCGCCACCAGCCCGGCGGCGGAACGGAATCCTTCCGACCCGCGCTGGCGGTGGAAGCGCGCGATGCCCTCGAGGTTGCGCATGGCGGTCTCGCCGCTCAGCTCCTGCGCCAGCGCGGCGACGTCCTTGTCGGGGAGCGGCAGCTTCTGCGCGCGCGCCTCTGGCGACGCCGCCGCCAGGAGCAGGCCCGGCACGACGAAGGACGCCCGCCGCAACCAGGACCCGGGCCGCATCGGCGCGCAGGAAAGCAATCGCAGGCGCGCGCGTCAAGGCGAGCCTCGCGCGTGTAGAGTGCGCCGCCATGGGCGCCTTGATGCTGGGTCTCCTGGCTGTCGCAGGCGGGTATTCCGATCTGGTCCGGCTGTTCGCCGAATGGCGGGCGCTCCAGAAGCCCGTGCTGGTGGACGGCGTGCCCGACTACACGCCCGCGGCCATGGGGCGGCAGGCCGCCGAGCTGAAGTCGTGGCAGCAGCGACTCTCCGCGCTCGACCCGCGCCCCTGGCCGGTGCCGCAGCAGGTGGACTGGCAGATCGTGCGCGCGGAGATGAACGGGCTCGACTTCGACCATCGCGTGCTCAGGCCCTGGGCGCGCAACCCCGACTTCTACGTCACCGTCTTCACCGACGAGACCGACCAGCCTGCGCGCGAAGGGCCGCACGCGCTCGGCGGCGTGGAGGTGTTCCGCTTCAGGCTGCCGCGCGATGCCGACGAGCTGGCGCGGCGGCTCGCGCACGTTCCCGGGCTCCTGCAGCAGGCGCGCGGGAACCTCACCGGCAACGCGCGAGACCTCTGGCTG
This sequence comes from Myxococcales bacterium, assembly GCA_035702105.1. Classification (GTDB taxonomy): domain Bacteria; phylum Myxococcota; class Myxococcia; order Myxococcales; family 40CM-4-68-19; genus 40CM-4-68-19. The sequence goes on from DASSQZ010000157.1 coordinate 2,591, forward strand.
TTCGGAATCCGCGGCGTGAAAGACCAGCGCACCGCGCTGGTCGACCTGCTGGGCAAGGCCTCCGGTCATGTGGCGCTCACCGCCGCGGTGCAGCGGGCGCTCGAGGCGACCGACGGCTTCGTGCAGTGGCTGGAGAAGCAGGCGCCGTCGAAGACCGGCCCCTCCGGCGTGGGCATCGAGAACTACGACTGGTACCTCGCCAACGTGCAGCTCGTCCGCTACCGCTGGGCCGACGAGGTGGTCCTGATGGAGCGCGAGCTGGCGCGCGCCCGCGCCACCCTCCTGCTCGAGGAGGAGAGGAACCGCGCCCTGCCGCAACCTTCCCCGGTGGCCAGCGCCGAGGAGCATGCGCGCCGTTTCAACGTCGGCGTCAGCGACTACATGGGCTTTCTCGCGCAGCACGACGTCCTCACCGTGCGCAAGGACATGGACCCGGCGCTGCGCAGCCACCTGGGGCAATACACGGCCAAGCGCCCGCTCGAGTTCTTCACCGAGGTGGACTACCGCGACCCGGTGCTGATGCGCACGCACGGCTACCACTGGTTCGACCTCGCGCGCATGGAGCACGACCCGCATCCCGACCCCATCCGCCGCGGCGCCCTGCTCTACAACATCTTCGACACCCGCACCGAGGGCTTCGCCACCGCGATGGAGGAGCTGGCGATGCACCTGGGCCTCTGCGACGAGCGCCCGCGCTCGCGCGAGCTGGTCTGGGTGCTGGCGGCCCAGCGCGCCGCCCGCGCCCTGGGCGACCTGCGCATGCACGCCAACCAGATGTCGCTGGAGCAGGCGGCGAAGTTCGCCTCGGACCATACGCCGCGCGGCTGGCTGCGGCTCTCCGGCGAGACGGTCTGGTTCGAGCAGCACCTGTACCTGGAGCAGCCGGCGTACGGCACCAGCTACCTGATCGGCAAGCTGGAGTTCGACAAGCTGCTCTCGGTGATGCTCGGCACGGGCAGGACGGTCCGCCAGTTCATGGACGAAAAGGACGCCGCCGGCCTCATCCCCGCCTCGCTCCTGCGCTGGGAGCTCACCGGCGACCGCAGCGGGGTGCCGGGGCTCGATTGAGCCTCGGCAGCTGCCCTGCACCGACCCTGGCGGCAGACTTCTTCGTCCCGCTGGGTGCGCTGGAGACGTACCTGCCGATCCACTTCGAGTGACGCCGTGGCCGATGGCCGCGATCCTGGGGTCTGAGGGCCGAGCACGGGTTACAATCGCCGCGCAGGGGTGCGCAGATGAATCGGGTGGTCGCCTTGGTGCTCGTCCTTTCGCTCGCGAGCCCGACCTGGGCGCAGGCCGTGAGCGCCCCGCCGCCACCGCCCGACGGGGAGTCGCCGCCGCCTCCTCCACCGCCGCAATCGCCCTCCGAGGTCAGCTACTACGACAGTTGTTTCGGCGTGCCCAGGCCGGGAACCGGCCGCTTCGGAATCGGCGGCGAGGTCATCGTCCCCCTGGGCGGCTCGTCCGGCGGCGGCGGCGGGCCAGCGCCCATCTCCCTCCCTTCCGGCTCCGGAGACGACAGGGCCTGGCTGCTGGTGGCAGTGCTCGCGACCGCCGCGCTGCCGGTGGTGCTCTACGCGGTGGACAGGCCGGCGCCGCGCCTGGTGCTGCAGCGCTTCGCCTGCCCCACCTTCTCCCTCGACCTGATGGGCGGCGCCGAGTCGGGCCGCAACTCCGCCGGCAGCGGCCTGGTGAGCACGCGGCTGTCGTTCGGCGTCAGCCACGTGGCCGCCGACTTCCAGTTCGACGGCGCCTCCTCGAGCGGCGTCTCGGCCTTCGCCACCCACGTGCTCCTGCGGATCACGCCCAAGGAGCACGTCGACGGCGGCCTCGCCATCGGCTATCGCCGCTCGATCCTCGACGACCGCATCCAGGACGGCCTGGAGATCGGCCTCCCGCACAAGTACGCGCTCTGGCGAGAGGGACTGAAGACCTTCGCCCTGGAAATCCGCCCGATGCTGCTGTTCAGCTCCCGCGTCGAGCCGAGCCTGGAGGCCTCCTTCCTCATCCCGGTCGCCCAGGTCTTCCACCTGCGGCTCGGCGGCCGCGTCTACACCTTCCAGGGCGACCTGCTCTGGGGAGTGACGGGCGGAATCAACCTCACCCTCTGAGACGACGGCGCGGCCGCGGACCGCGCCACCCTCCCGGCGCCGCTACGGCCCCATGCCGGGGTCGAACATGGGCCGCACCTCGCACTCCCCCTCGAACTCGGGCCAGTGCTTGCGGTGCAGCTCCAGGAAATCCCTGGAGATGCGGATCGCCTCGGCCTTGGAATCGGCCTTGAGGATCGCCCAGCCGCCGATCACCTCCTTGCTCTCCGTGAACGGGCCATCGGACACGGTGATCTTTCCCTTGGCCAGCCGCAACCGCGAGCCGTCCTTGCTCGGCAAGAGCCCGCCCGTATCGACCAGGCTGCCATCCTTCATCGACTTCTCCACGAACTTGCCCATCGCCTCCATCAGCGCAGCGGGCGGCGGCGACTCGCGATACGCCTCGGAATGCCGGATGAACGTCAGGTATTTCATGTCTGCCTCCTTGGGGGTTCCGGATCGTCGACGAACGGCGGGGGGCCGGATCGACACGGACCGGAAACATTCTTGCGCCCGGGCCCGTGCGGGGCAGGTCAGTTCTACAGCTTCGCCTCGATCACCTCGCGCACCTTCCGCAGCAGCGCCTCCGGCGTGAACGGCTTCTGCACGAACGCGGCGCCCGATTCGAGCACCCCGTGGCGGAGGACCGCGTCGTCGGCGTAGCCAGAGGTGTACAGCACCGCCATTTCGGGCCGCGGCGCGCTCAGCCGGCGCGCCAGTTCCACCCCCGTCAGCTTCGGCACCACGACGTCGGTGAGCAACAGCGCGATGTTTCCGGCGTACTGCTCGCCAATCGTGAGCGCGTCGCCGCCGTCCCGCGCTTCCAGCACCTGATACCCGTGGCGCGCGAGAATCGTGCGCGCCAGGTGACGCAGGCGCTCGTCGTCCTCGACCAGCAGGATGGTCTCGGTCCCGCAGAGGGACGCCCGGCGGGGAGCATCGGCGGCGTCTGCAACGGCGGCGCCGGGCGCCGGCGGCAGGTAGACCTTGAAGGTCGTGCCCTCGCCCGGCTCGCTGTAGGCGGTGATGTGCCCGCCGCTCTGCTGCACGATTCCAAGCGCCGTCGAGAGGCCGAGGCCGGTGCCCTTGCCGGGCTCCTTGGTGGTGAAGAAGGGTTCGAAGATCCGCGCCTGCGTCGCGGCGTCCATGCCCACGCCGTTGTCCGTCACCGCAATCACGAAATAAGGACCCGGCACCAGCCCGGCGACGGCGTACGAGTCGTCCACCTCGGCGCGCTGGATCTCGATGGTCAGCTTGCCACCACCCGGCATCGCATCGCGCCCGTTCACCGCCAGGTTCATGATCACCTGCTCGATCTGCCCGCGATCGACCAGAACGCGCGCGCCGTTGGGCGCAAGCGAAACGACGAGATCGACGTCCTCGCCCAGCAGCCGGCGGAGCATGTCTTCCATTCCGGAAACGACGCCGTTCAGGTCGTTGACGCTCGGGGACAGGATCTGCCTGCGGCTGAAGGCGAGCAGCTGCTGCGTCAGCCGCGCCGCGCGCTCCGCGGCGTACTTGATCTCGGCCAGGTCGTCCTGGAGCTGGCTTTCCGCGGGCGCCTCCTCCATCAGCAGCACCGAGTAGCTGAGGATCACGGAGAGGATGTTGTTGAAGTCGTGCGCAACGCCGCCGGTGAGCCGGCCAATCGCTTCCATCTTTTGCGCCTGCCGGAGTTGCTCTTCCGTTTTGCGCAGGACTTCCTCGGCGCGCCGCCGGCTGGTCGCGTCGACGAAGCTGACCACGGCGCCGACGCGCTGGTCGCCGCGTCGCACCGGATAGGAGGCGTACTCGACGGGAAAGGAGGTACCGTCGGCGCGCCAGAGGACCTCGTCGTCGACCAGGGTGCCCTCGTGGCGCAACCCGGCGTTGAGCAGCCGGCATTGCTCCCGCGGGTAGGGAGTCCCGTCGGCGCGCGAGTGATGGAAGACGTCGTGGGCATTGCGGCCCAGGATCGCGCGCTGGTCGGGATAGCCCAGCACGCGCAGGCAGGCGCGGTTGGCGAAGGTCACGCGCCCGTCGAGATCGACGCCGTAGATCCCCTCGCCGGTGGAGTCGAGCAGGAGCCGGACCTGCTCCTCGCTCGCGCGCAGCGCCTCCACGGCGCGCACCTGTTCGGTGACGTCCATGGCCAGGACCAGGCGCGTCAACCTGCCTTCGAGCTTGAACGTGTACCCGTGGACCTGGACGTCGATGACGGTGCCGTCCTTCTTGCGGTGCCGATATCGTCCGGCGTGCTCCGGCGTCGCCACGACCTTCTCGACCTCGCGGCGGAAGGAGGGCACGTCGTCAGGCGGCCGGATCTCTTCCACCGTCATCGCCAGGAACTCTTCACGGGAATACCCGTAGTGCGCGATCGCGGCGGCGTTCACCTCGACGAAACGCAGCGTCTCGACGTCGTACAGCCACTTCGGCAGCGGGCTGCGCTCGAAGGCGAGGCGGTAGCACTCCTCGCGACCACCCGATCGATGTGGTGATTCAACCATTCGCAACGAGCGTAAGGGAGCGATGGGGATGCGGGCATCGGCAATTACCCGGGAGTTGCCCCGGGAATCTACCTAGGAGCCGGGGTTGACGAGCCCCACGCGGATGGCGTAGCGGACGAGGCCCGCCACGCCGTGGATTCCCAGGCGCTCCATGAGCTCGTTGCGGTGGGATTCGACGGTCTTCACGCCCAGGCCCAGGCGGGCGGCGATCTCCTTGGTCGAGAGGCCTTCGGCGATGAGCTGCAGCACCTCCCGCTGGCGCGGGGTCAGCACCTCGAACGGCCCGTCGCTCTCGGGCGCGCGGCCGCCTCGCTGGGTGAACGTCGCCACGATCTTCTTCGAGATCGACGGGCTCAGCCAGGTGTCGCCGCCCGCGACCGCGCGCAGCGCCATCTCCAGCTCGGCCCGATCGGAGCTCTTGATCAGGTAGCCGGCGGCGCCCGCCACCAGCGCGCGTCGGACCGACTCGTCGTCGCTGTGCATCGAGACGATGATCACGCGTGTGCGCGGCTGTTCCTTCGTCGCGCGGACCGCGACCTCCAGGCCGTTCAGCCCGGGCATCGAGATGTCCACCAGCGCGATGTCGGGCTTCTTCTCGGCGATGAGCCTGAGCGCGTCGGCGCCGTCGCCGGTCTCCGCCACCACCTCCACGTCCCTCAGCTCGCGCAGCAGGGCCGCCATGCCTGCCCGGACGAGCGCGTGGTCGTCGGCGATGAGGACGCTGATCGGTCTCATCGGCGCCCTCGAGCGAATGGAAGGCTGGCGGTGACGGTGGTGCCGCCCGGCCCGGAGCGGACGTCGAGCTTCCCGCCCACGAGAGCGACGCGCTCCTGCATGCCGAGCAGGCCCTGGCTGGCAATCCGCCTGCGCGCGGCCTCGACGTCGAAGCCGGTGCCGTCGTCGCGAACCACCAGCACGAGCCCGCCATCCTCGCCGCGCAGCTCGATGGAAACCAGCCGCGCGTGCGCATGGCGGATGACGTTGGTGAGCGCTTCCTGCGCCACCCGGAAGCAGGTCGTCTCCACCGCCGGCGGCGGCCGCTCCGGCAAGGGCGAGAAGGCGAGCTTGAATTCCAGGCCGCTTCGCGTCGCCTCGCGCTCCACGTACCAGCGCAACGACGAGTCGAGGCCCAGCTCGTCGAGCAGCGGCGGACGCAGGTCGTGCGCCAGATCGCGCATCCGCAGAATCGCTCCGTCGACCAGCGCGATGCTCTCGGCCTGGTCCTGCTGCTTGCGCATCAGGTTCATCTTGATGGCGGTGAGCACCTGGCCGAAGTCGTCGTGCAGCTCGCGCGCAACCGCGCGCCGCTCCGCCTCCTGGGCCTCGAGAAGCTTGCCGGAGAGGACGTGGAGCTGCTCGCGCTTCTCCCGCAGCTCGTCGACGGCGCGGTGCTGTTCGATCGAGGTCGCGAGCACGTTCGCCATCGACCAGACGAATCTGACCTCGTCCTCGGTGAAGGTACGCTGGCGGATGGTGTGGGCGCCGAGGACGCCGTAGGGACGATCCTTGCCCGGGATGGGGACGCTGATCCCGCTGACCACGCCCTCGCTGCAGAGGACCTCGCAGGGGACGAACCGCGTCTCCGCGGCCAGCTCGCCAACCACCACCGGCGTCTTCGCCTGGAGCGAGAACCAGGTCATGAAACCGGGCTCGGTGTGCAGCGTGATGCTCGGGGTCACGCCGGTCCAGCTTCCCCCGATGGCCCGGAACATCATCTCGGATCGATCGGGCAGCGATTCGAGCAGCATGGTCCGGTGGGCCGGCAGCGTTTGCGCCAGCAGTTGTACCGCCTCGTCGAACAGCGGCTGCAGGCCCTCGCCGCGAAGGGCCGTGAGGCTCAGTTGAGCCACCGCCGCCTGCTGCCGCGCGCGCCGCGCAAGCTCCTCCTCCCAGCGCTTGCGATCGGTGACCTCGCGGTTCGTGCCGTAGACGCGCACCGGCCGGCCCGCCTGGTCGCGCACCACCGTGGCAAGACCGTGGATCGAGTGGATGCTGCCGTCCGGCCACACCACGCGGTACTCGATCTCCGGGCCGGCGGTGCCGGCCAGGAGCGCCTCCCGCGCGCGCATCACGCGCTCGCGATCGTCGGGATGGACCGCCTCGGCGTAGTCCTCGAGCCTCGCGCCCTTCGCACGATCGTCGCCGAAGAACACGCGCAGGTTGCCTTCCGTGTTGACGATCCTTCCGGTGAGGAGATCCTGTTCCCAGCCGCCGGTCTGGCCGAGCCTCTCCGCCTCCACCAGCAGGCGCTGGGCCTTGCGCAGCTCCTCCTCGGCGTGCACCCGCTCGGTGACGTCCTGGTTGACGATGGCGACCCCGGTGATCGCCCCCTGCGCGTCCCGCACCGGTGCTGCGTAGTTCTCGATGATCCGTCTTCGGCCGTCGAAGGTCTCGATGTCGATCAGCTCGTCGCGGCTCGTCTCGCCCTTCTCCAGCGCGCGCACCGAGGCCCAGCGGTCCGGGTCGACCGGCCGGCCGTCGCCATGCCACCAGCCCTTGCTCTTCCGCCAGCGCTCTGGCCCCGACACGATCACGTCGCCGCCCCAGATGCGGCTGGATGCCGGGTTGCTCAAGACCACGTTGCCCGATCGATCGGCGACGATCACTCCCACGGGAAGGAGATCGAACACCTGCCGGTGCAGCCGCTGGGTCTCGCGCAGCTCCTCCACCGCGCGCACGCGTTCGGTCACGTCGAGCGAGACGCCGACGATGCGCTCGGGCCGGCCTTCGGCATCGCGGACCAGCTCGCCGCGAACGAGGATGTTCTGCTCGGCGCCGTTCTCGCTCACCCGCCGGTACTCGATCTCGAAGCCCAGGCCTTCCTCGATGGTGCGGCTGCGCAATTGCATCACCCGCGCCAGATCGTCGGGATGGATCTCCTTCCAGACCTCCTCGCGGCCGCGCTGGTGGACGTCGGCGGTGGAGAGGTCGAGCGTCACCAGGCCGGTGCGCAGGTCTTCCTCCCAGGCGCGGATCTTTCCCACGCGCTGCGCGGCGGCGAGGATCCGCCGCGCCTCGCGCAAGCCGCTGTCCGCGTGGACGCGATCGGCCACCTCGAACGCGGCGCCAATCACGCCGATGACGTTGCCCTCGGAATCACGGAGCGGGCGGAGCCGCCAGTGCGCGGCCTGACGGCCATCGAAGATCAGCAGCCCGGACGGCTCGGCGGCGGCCAGCGCCCTTCTGCACGCATCGAGGACACGGTCCCGGTCGGGGGAGGCGGCGAACAGCTCATCGACGGTCTTGCCGGCGGCGTTCGGGGTGCCGGAAAGAGCCGCGCCGGTGTCCCACAGGACGCGGAGGTCCCTGTCCGCCGCGATTGCGCGGGCGGGCATCTGCTCGACCAAGAGGCGCAACCGCGCCTCCTCCTGTTTGAGGAGGGTGACGTCGATCATTGCCCCGACTGCCCGGAGCGCGCGGCCGCCGGCATCGCGCTCGATCGCCGCGCGGGACCAGACCCACGCCCAGGTGCCCTCTTTCCGGCGAAAGCGGTATTCGCCCGACCACACGGCTGCTCCACGCCGGGTCGCCTCGGCGAAGGTCTGCTCGATTCGGGAGCGATCCCCCGGATGAACGCGCTCCCGCCACCACGTCAGGGTGGGCCGGGGCTCGTCGCCGGAGTAACCGAAGATCGGGCCGGGTGCCTTCCAGCGCATGGTGTCGCCATCGAGGAGCCGCTCCCAGGAAGCCTCGAAGACGACACGAGCGAGCAGCCGATCCCTCTCTTCGCCCCGGAGGGCCGGGCCGGTCGCAGCCTGTGCCTCGGCAGACATACGCATAGATAAGATGCCCTGCCACACCGTGGGTTCCCGGATGGGAAACCTCGTCGCGCGCCTGCCCCGATTCAATGGCCCTGTAATCCCGCGACAATTCGGCCCTCCGACGCTCGAGCCGCTCGGTGCCGTCGCGCGCGCGTGGGGTGCTGGCGCTACCGAGGAACGGGACTGCCCATGACATCGCTTGCACTTTGGTCAGCCGCGATGCGAGTCCCTCGCTTTGGCCCACCTGATCTAGAGTGGGATCCGGAGGGCCGATGGAAGAGGTCACGTTGCCAGAGGGGGATGAGCGCCGATTGCTGGAAGCATTACTCACCGCAAAGGGCACTCCGCGCAAGACCGTCACGGTCGCCGCAGCGGCGAGGCTCTTTTCGGGCAGTACCGTTTCTCAGAACGTCGGCGACCTCGAGGCCGTCCTGGTCAGCCTGGTTGAGCGGGGGCTTCTGGAGAGTCACTCGAAGGGCAGGCAACGCGCGTATCAGGTCTCCGCTGCTGTGGCACGAGCGCTGAAGCCGCCGACGTCGCACAGGCGCACGCGGCCTCGCGCCGCCACTGTGGAGGACCTTGAGGCGGTCGAGGCGCGGCTCAGCCAGAAGCTGGACCAGCTTGCGCAGCTCCTTGCGCCGCACGCACAGAGCAGGCCGGTGGCGAACGGCAAGCAGCTCGAAGCCGTCATACCGGCGGCGATCCGCCAGGCTGATCAACAGGGACGTCATGGCGGGCTCGTGCCGATCCCGGAGGTCCGCAGGGTTGTCCTCCAGCAGACCGGCGCAACGCGGGCGCAGTTCGACCAGGCGCTGCTCGCGATGGAGCGCGATTTCCGCGTAGATCTCAAAATCGCAGACGACCCGAGGCGGCCCGATGCGCCAGAGGGCATCCAGGTCCCCGGACGCGGGCTCGTCTACTACGCACTCAGCAAGTGAAGGTGGGGGCCATGACGGCTGCGGAGTTGGAGAAGCTCGCGCTCGCGCAATCGAACCCGTTCCTCGACTCCGTGCTGCGCAACGGGTTCGAGCAGCCGCTTGGCGACGTGCCTGAAATTCACGCCGTTGTGCGCGAGAAGCTACGAGCTTCGATCGAGGACGTGCGTGCGGCGGGCGCCCTCAGGCTGCAGGTCGTCACGGGCGAGCCCGGCGACGGCAAGACGCACTTGCTGGCCACGCTTCGAGCCGAGTCGGAGGAGTCATGGCTCAAGCCCGGCACTGAGCGGGCGATGGTTCCCATCGAGCCGATCCGGGATCCAGACGCGCCGTTCACGCATACGTTGCGGGCTTTGGTCGCAGGGCTTTCCCGCCCGCTGGCGAAAGCGCCGCTCGAGGGGCCCAGCACGCCGATCGAGTTCATCCTCTGGCGGATTCTCACGCGCGCCGTCCATTCCGTTGCAGGCGACGGCGAACTCTCTGAGGTGGCCAGGCTCCTCCCCGAACCCGAGGGCCATCCAGGGCTGGTCGCGGCATGGCTGCGCGCGCACTGGGCTCGCGTAGAACCTGCCTTGCTGCGCGGCCTTCACAGACTCCCGTCGCCTGAGCACGTCGACGCGGATGTCTGGACCGTGCTCTGCCGCTTCCCGCGCGAGGAGCTTTCGCACCTCGTCCTGCGATGGCTGGGCGGACACTCGCTTGCAGAAGACGATCTCGCGAAGCTCGGCGTACGAGAGCCTCTCGACGGCGAGGACCGCGCGTATCTTGCCCTCTCGACACTGCTCCACTTGTCCGACGTGCCGATTGTCCTCGGGTTCGATCAGCTCGAGGGCATCGCTCGGCTGGGCGAGGACGCGGTGTCGCTCTTCCTTCAGGCTTTGGCCGATCAGCTCTACACGGGCGGCGGACGGGCCCTGGTAGTGCTCTTCTGCCAAGCCGACGTGTGGCAAGGCTTTCAGAAGGCATCGCGCCGGCAAGTGCAGGACCGCCTCTCTCAGCGCCCGGCGTTGCACCTTGCGCCCATGTCTCCGGAATTAGGCGAGAAGCTCGTGGCGAAGCGCCTGGAGGGGATGTGGAAAGGGCTTGGCCAGGTTCCGCCGCACTCGACCTTTCCGTTTCCTGAAGGCTTCGTGCGGCGAGCCATCGCCGACAACGGGTTGCGAGGCCCTCGCCGCGTTCTGGCGTGGTTCGCGAATCTGGGGCTGACCGCCGCGCCTCCGCAGCACATCGAGCTCAAGGCAAAGGAACCACGTCAGGTTGCCCGCGAGGCGTATTCGCGCATCCGCGAGGAGGTCGGTCACGAGAACGACCGCTCCCCGGACGAGCTGGCATCCGTGGCGCAAGGAGCGATGGTGACGATCCTGGGTCGCGCTGCCGGCTCCGCTTTGGCGGGCACCCAGGTAGTCCGCGCAGGACGTTCCAAGGTGGGAAAGAACCGCATCGCAGGAGTGGAAGCCAAGCTCGCGCGGGAGGGCAAAGAGGTTACCGTATATGCCGAGGCATCCAACTCGCAGAACGCTGTGTCTGCTGCTGCCACGGTGAGGCGGCTCAAGGACGCACTGAAGAAGACTGACCGCGCATTGCTCTTGCGCGACGAGAAGCTCGCACTTCCTCGCAAGGCCGGAAAGGAGCTCGCCGAGCTCGGTTCACGCGCGGCAATGGTGCAACTGCCGTCTGAGGATGCGGCAACGTTCACGGCCGTCGAACGTCTCCTGAACCAGGCTGCGGCGAGAGACATCGACGTGTCGCCCGACGTCGCGGCGGCTGTCGTTCTGGAAGAGATCGCTCCCAAGCTGGATGTCGTTCGCCGATTCCTCGATGCGGCATTCGCAACCGAGCAGGCACAACAGCCCACGGATGCTGAGTCGAAGGTTCTCTCGGCGTTGAACCATCCGCCGTTCGTTGCGAGCGAGGCGCAACTCGCGAAGGCGCACGGTGTCACGGCCGAGGAGATCGCGCGCGCCAGCGACGACCTGGAGCACAAGGGCAAGGCCATTGCCCTTCGAGGAAAGGATGGGGACCGCGCCGTACTGCGGAGGCCGCGATGATCGCGCGCTTTTCGGTGACCGAGCTGGCCATCGCCGCCCGATGCCCGCGGCAGATGCTGTTGGCGCGAGAGGGCTACCGGGTCGTCGATGGTGATGGCGGCATCGGCCAGACGGCGCACGCCGCCCTCGCTGGATTCGTTACGCGGGGCGCGTCGCACCCGCTGGTTCAAGAGTCACTTTCCAGGACGCCTCTCGACGAGTCACTGCTTCTGACCGCGGTCGTGGAGGGGCTCTATCGCGAGTTCTTCGACCGCGCCCCTGGGGTAGCACCAGCGGTCGCCTCGCAGGACTTGGTGCGTCTCGGGCGGATCGTATTCGACCTATCGTCCCTCCTGGGCGAGCTGCTCCTGCGCGCGCGTCGCTCGGGTCTCACGGGCACCGAGGCCTTCACGCGCGCCTTCGAGGCCAGTGAGCGGCGCGTCGAGCTTGATCTCAACGGCGTCGAGGTGCGCGGCGCACTCGATCTTCTATGCCGCGACCTGGAGCGTAAGCGAGCCTATGTCTTCGATCTCAAGACGGGCCTTGCCGACTTGGCCGCCGAGGAGCAAGTGCGGCTCTACGCGCTCGCTCTCAAGCGCTCTGGTGAAGGCTTCTCGCCCGCACTCGCGTACGTCTCTGGCGAGACGATCGAGGTCAAGGTCGTAGCGCCGCTGGATCAGCATGGCGAGCGTCAACTCGCCTCGCGCGCCCGAGACCTCGCCGGGATGGCCGATGGCAAGATGACGCCCCCTGCCGCGCCAGATCTTGAGACCTGTCGTACCTGTCCGGTCCAGAAGCCCTGTTGGACGCGCTGGGGCCGCACGCTGCGCGTTGGTGAAATCGAGACCCTCCCACCACCGGCTGCGGGCGAGATCGCCGAGGAGGCCCTCAAGCTGGAGAAGTCGCTCCGAGCCCATCGGGTCCATCTCGATCGCATCGATCCCGCACTCGCCGTCGTCGGTCCTAACGTGGTGCGCTTCAAGCTGGCGCTGCGCGAGGGGGAAGCAATCGCGCGGGTCGAGAAGAGCGCCCGCGACGTCCAGCGCGACATGGGCTGGCCCGTGCCGCCGCTCGTGTGCAACGACGGCAAGCACGTCGCTCTGGACGCACCTCGTCGGGATCGCGAAGTGCTTCCGTGGCGGGCAGCCTCACTCGGCGATCTCAGCGGGCTCGAGGTGCCGGTGGGTCTTTCGTTGAATCGCGAGTTGCTCAAGCTGGACCTGGCCACAGCGCCACATCTGCTCGTGGCGGGCACGACCAGCTCGGGAAAGTCGGTGTTTCTCAAGGGGCTCATCCTCGCGTTGCTGCGCTTGCCGCCCGAGGAATGCCGGATCGTTATCGTCGATCCCAAGATGGTCGACTTCACGTCCTTTCGGTCGCCGCCGCTCTGGCAGCCGGTGGTTACCGATCCGGATGATGCAGTGGCCCTGCTCCAGTCCTTGGTGGACGTCGAAATGCCGGCACGAACGCAGAAGTTGATCGATGCGGGCGTGCCCCAGCGGACCGATCTGCCCCGAGGGTCTATGCCCGCGCTGGTAGTCGTCATTGACGAGTTTGCTGACTTGCTTGCCTCGTTTACTGATCGCGACTTGAGGACGCAGTTCATCGGCTCCGTGCAGCGGCTTCTCCAACGCGCGCGAGCCGTCGGAATTCACCTCGTCATCGCGACGCAGCGGCCCAGCGTGGATGCGGTGCCTGGTGCGCTCAAAGCGAACTTGCCCGTCCGCATCGCCTTCAAGCTGCCCAGCTCGCACGACTCAGTCACCGTGCTGGACGAGTCGGGTGCGGAGAATCTGCTCGGCAGAGGAGACCTGCTTCTCAAGCGCGAGGGTTCCATGACGCGAGCCCAGGCCTTCAACGTGGCGCCTCAGGACCTGCAGGATGAGCTCACGAGGGGGCCCGCGTGAGGGCGTTCGTCGGTGTCACCGACGCTGATTGGTACGAGCTGCTCGCCGCGCAAGCGCACCTGGACGAAGTGAACTTCTGGCAGCCCGGTGGGAACCGTGTCTTCCGTGTGCTCGAACCAGGTGAGCTGTTTCTATTCAAGCTGCACAGCCCGCAGAACTTCATCGTCGGCGGTGGAGTCTTCGCGCACGCCACGATCTTGCCCATCAGCCTCGCCTGGGACGCGTTTGGCGTCGCGAACGGCGCACGCACGCTGCTGGAGATGCGCCAGCGAGTCGACAAGTATCGCCGGCATGCTGGCGACCGCAGCGAGGACTACCCCGTCGGCTGCATCCTCCTCGAAGAACCGTTCTTCCTTCCGCGCGAGCGGTGGGTCACGGTGCCCGAGGATTTTGCGCGCAACATCGTGCAGGGAAAGACGTATGACCTGGAACGCGAGCCCGGTGCCACGCTTTGGCGAGCTCTACAGGAGGCGATAGCGAGCACCCGCACGCCGATCGTCGCAGAGGCCGCGACGGAACGCTATGGCCTTCCGCAACTCGTCGCGCCTCGGCTGGGGCAAGGCACCTTCCGCGTGCTTGTCACCGACGTGTATCAGCGCCGCTGCGCAGTGACCGGAGAGCGCACTTTGCCCGTGCTGGAGGCCGCGCATATTCAGCCCTACGCCGCCGGTGGTCGCCACAGCATCCGGAACGGCCTGCTTTTGCGTAGTGACTTGCATACGCTCTTTGACCGCGGATACCTCACTGTCACGCCGGAGGCTCGTGTCGAGGTGAGCCGCCGCATCCGCGAGGAGTTCGAGAACGGACGTGAGTATTACGCTCTCCAGGGCCACGAACTCCGCCTACCGCCGCGCTCCGAGAGTCAGCCGGCCTCCGAGCTCCTGCGTTGGCATAACGAGAACGTGTTCCTCGGCTGACGGAGACCGAATGGATTCGCCGTTCCTTGATCTGCCGGAATCATCGTGGGTGGCCTCCAACGCCCTCGCCTTCGCCGCGCGGGATCGCTACCCGGTCAGCCCTGGGCACACGCTGGTCATCACGCGACGGGTCGTACCGACGTGGTTCGACGCTTCCCAAGAGGAGCAGCAAGCGATCTTCCAGCTGGTCGCCAATGTGAAACGCGCCATCGACACGGAATTCCATCCCGATGGGTACAACATTGGTTTCAATGTTGGCGAGGCCGCCGGGCAGACCGTGATGCACCTTCACGTCCACATCATCCCGCGGTACCGCAGTGACGTTGCCGACCCACGAGGTGGCATCCGCCACGTGATTCCTGCGCGAGGGAGCTGGCAGACCCTCCACCCAGGCGAGCCATGAAGCATCCAGGAGAGGCCGCGTTCGAGGTGGCCTTCCTCGACAAGCTGCAGAGCCTACTGGCGAATGGAGACTTCACCGCGACCTACAAGTTCGCCGTCCTCCTGGGGCTGGTCGAGCTCTCCGTCGAAGCTTCTCCTGGCGTGGACACGTTTACGACGCGCCAACTGGCTGAAAAGATCGTCGAGCTGTACTGGCCACAAGCCTTGCACTATGAGGGCGCAGAACTGCGGCAGAATCCGCATCGACAAGCTCGGATCGTCAATGCGGTCGCCGCGTTCCGGGCTGAGGCTGCGCGCACTGGATTCGCGACAGCGCCGCTCATGGCTCTTGCGGGGCGCTTGGCTGAGCGGTGGGCGAGCCTCCTCGACGAAGTGGAATGGAGCCTCGTCGAGATGCCGCTTCCGCGTCTGCAGCGGCTGCCAACGGGAAACGACGAGTTCCTCTATCAACTGCCGTGGACGCTGGATGACGTTGTCGAACGTAGAGCTTCAATGCAGCGGCAGGTTCGCGCCTACCAGCGCGGCCAAGCGACCGAGTTCGACAACCGGATCCAGATGCGGCCCGGCGTGGTTGCAGCGCTCGCGCGCTTCCACGGGATCGTGCGCGACCTCGTCGAGGCGCGCTGGGTGCGCAAGGTGAGAGACTTGAACGGGCTCGTGCTCGGCGAGCGCGACCTGCACGCTCACCTCTTCGGGCTGGAGCGGGCGCAACTCGTAGCGCTGTGTGGCCCCCTCCGCGAGTTGCACGGGGGCCGCTGCTTCTATTGCGATGGTCGCCTTGTCGAGGCGCACATCGATCACTTTCTTCCCTGGGCGCGGTATCCCGAGAACCGGCTGGAGAACCTGGTCCCAACTCACGCTCGCTGCAACCAGTCCAAGGCCGCGCACCTGGCCGCGGTGGAACACCTCGACCGGTGGTTGCAGCGATTCGTAGTGCGGCGAGACGAACTGGGTGAGCTTTCGCGCGCCGCGCGTTGGCCAACGGGTGGGCTCGCAACGCTTTCCATCTCGAGGCTGCTGTACGCGCAGCAACCGGAGGAGGCGCGCCTCTGGTTTGCGAGGGACGACTTCCGCTCTTGGCAGCACGAGGAGGTCCAGAACCGCATCGCCGCAGCGATCGAACAACTGCGTCCCGTCGCCTGAATGAACCCTGTTGCCGTGTAGAGTGTAGGCCGTGCTTGTCGATACGGTCACAACGCGGGACCACACCCTTCTCGAAGGCGTGAGGCATACGCTGCGCGACGCAGCGGATGTCTTCCTGTGCGTAGCCTTTGCCGATCAACGCGGAATTCATCTCCTGCACGATGAACTGGACGAGCGACACCGGCTCAAGCTCCCCACGCGTCTCTTGGTGACCACCACATTCGGTGCAACTGAATCGTCAGCGTTGGCAACGGCACTGAACCTCGGGATTCATGTACGGGTGCTCAACCCCGGCGGACGTACGTTCCATCCAAAGGTCTATCTCGGCGCGGACGGTTCGGCGCTGCAAGCCATTATCGGCTCGGCCAACTTGACGGCTGGACTGGCCACGAACATGGAGGCGGGAGTCTGGTTGCGCGGGACCAAGGCTGAGCGGCCTTTGGCTGAGGCTTGGTCCTGGGCGGAGTCGCTCTGGGCCGATCCGCGCGCGCAGGATTGGGAGGTGCTGGCGGTCGCTGAGCCACGCCACGAGTTCTTCGCACCCGAGTTGTGGAGTTTCCTCGAGCGCGAAGTACGGCGAAACCGCGTATTCTTGACACTCGGGCCTCGACCGAAGCCGAATCGGGTGACCGATGTGACACCGGAGGCGCTCTACGTCGAGACCGAGCGATCACGCGAGCGGAACCAGCGCGAAGCGATCCCAGCCTGGATGTTTAATCTCGCTTGGGAGTACTTGAAGACGCACGGCGAGATGAGCAATCGCGTGCTGCTCAAAGAGCTGCGCGTACACCGCTCCAGCGCTGTATGCGCCATCCTCGCTCGCCATCCGGCGATCGAGGTCAAGCCTGGCGTCGTTCTACGTCTGCGCTCGACACCCCACCGGTGGCCCTGAGATGCCTTCCACTCTTTACGATCACCTCGTCACCCGCGGCCTCGCCGATTTGGCGCGCCAGCGCACGCCGGAGGAGGTGGAGCGGGCAAATCTCGAGGATGCCGATGCGCCGCTCCGGCTGAGCAGACATGTCGCGACCGAACTCTTTCGCGCGCTGCGCTCGATTCGCGGCGAACATTCTCTTGAGCGGCAGATCGCGCTCTGCAATACGGTCCTCGAGCGCGTGCGCGCGGACAGCGCCGGCGCCGTCCCCACCGAACAGGATGTCGAACCGCCCGGCGAGTTGCTCTTCTCCTTTCATGACGGGACGCCTCCAGCGCGAACAGAATTGCCGTTCGCGGTTACGACGCTCCTGACGCGTGCGCACGGCGAGCCCGCGCTTGGCCACGAGCTGTCGACCGAGATCGCCACCGCGCATTCCATCGATGCGCTTGTAAGCTTCGTTACGCTATCGGGTTTCCGGTGCCTGCAGACTGCGCTGGAGGCACATGCGCGAGCAGGACGACGGCTGCGTCTACTGACCACGACGTACACCGGGGCCACGGAGGCCGATGCCGTCGATGCGATCGCCGTGCTGCCTGGCGTTGAGGTTCGTATCTCGTTCGATGCGCGGCGAACGCGTTTGCACGCCAAGGCCTGGCTCTTTGGTCGCCCGAACGGCCTCGATACCGGCTACGTCGGGTCCGCGAATCTTTCGCGGGCTGCGCTCTTCAGCGGACATGAGTGGATGGTCAAGGTGGCGCAAGCGGATATGCCACACGTGCTCGACAAGTTCCGCGGCGCTTTCGAGTCGTTGTGGGAGGAGGGCGAGTTCGAGCGCTACGACCCAAGCGACGAGGCGCAACGAGCACGTTTGCGAGGCGCTCTCCGCGACGAGCGGGGCGGACCCGGACGCGAGACACGTCAGCACTTCTTCTTCACGCTTCGGCCTTATCCCTTCCAGCTTGAAATCCTCGAACGAATCGAGGCCGAGCGCACGCTGCATGGGCGCCAGCGCAACCTGGTCGTCGCCGCTACCGGAACCGGCAAGACGGTCGTCGCGGCGTTCGACTACCAACGGCAGGTCAGCCAGGCAGCGCTCCGGCCACGGCTCCTCTTTCTTGCGCACCGCGAAGAACTGCTGC
>DASSQZ010000158.1:0-7090 GCA_035702105.1 Myxococcales bacterium
CAGTGACCGCGCACAAGATCGACGTCGAGCGGGGCAAGTACGCGCTCAAGCACAGCAAGAACGCCGAGGTGAAGCAGTTCGCCGAGCAGATGGTCAACGACCACGAGGCCGGCATCAAGGAGGCGGTGGCCCTGGCCACGAAGCTGCACGTGACGCCCGAGCCGAGCGCCGTGTCCAAGTCGCTTCTCGACGGCGCCAAGAAGGCGCACGCGCAGTTGAAGAAGGACAAGGGCGCGAAGTTCGACAAGGACTACATCGACACCGAGGTGGCGTATCACCAGGCCGTGATCGACGCGGTCAAGAACACGCTGGTGCCGGGCGCGCAGAACGCGGAGCTGAAGACGCTGCTCCAGAACGCCGTCCCCACCCTCGAGGGGCACCTGCAGCACGCCAAGATGGTCCAGTCGCAGCTCGGCGCGAAGACCGCGTCCAAGTAACCGCAGCAACGCCGGACTTGCGAACCGGATGCCGGGCCCGTCGCGAAAGCGCGGGCCCGGCATCTGTGTTTTTGTGGCGGCCATCCGCCGCCGGCGTGTCGATCTTGCCCTGGCCGGTTCGTCGCGGACGGTGAAGGTTCGCCGCCGGGGGCGCAGCGGATGCCTGTGCCGAAAGGAGCTCCATGTCGAGGCTTCGCGTCAACGCGTTCGGAATCTCCATCGATGGTTTCGGCGCCGGTCCCGGCCAGGACCTGGCCAATCCCATGGGCATTGGAGGCATGGCGCTGCACAAGTGGGTCTTCGGCACCAGGACGTTCCAGAAGATGCACGCCGACTTCGCCGGCCCGCTGATCGGGGACGAGGTTGGACGAGAGGGCGTCGACGACGACTTCGCCGCGCGCGGGTTCGAGAACGTGGGCGCCTGGATTCTCGGGCGCAACATGTTCGGGCCGCAGCGGGGTCCCTGGTCCGACGACACCTGGAAGGGATGGTGGGGCAACAACCCGCCCTATCACGTGCCCGTCTTCGTGCTCACGCACCATGCTCGCGCGCCCATCGCCATGGAAGGCGGAACGACCTTCCACTTCGTGACCGACGGCATCCACGCCGCGCTGCAGCGCGCGAAGGAGGCGGCGAGGGGCAAGGACGTCCGGCTGGGCGGCGGAGTCGCCAGCATTCGCCAGTACCTGGCCGCGGGGCTGATCGACGAGATCCACCTCGTGATCTCCCCGGTGCTCCTCGGCCGGGGCGAGCACCTCCTCGCGGGCATCGATACGGTGAGCCTCGGTTACAGGTGCACGGAGCAGGCCTCGACGGACCACGCCATGCACGTCGTCCTGGCAAAGTAGCCGTGTGAACGCCCGTGCCGGGTGACCTCCCCGTCGCACTTGAAAGACCCTGCTCGGCGTGCACACGATGCGCAAAGGCATTCGAGATCAGGCACGCTCCCGGCCGGCATGCAGGATGCCGAGGAGAACGCGGTGCGCAAAGCGACGATATTCGCTCTCTTGCTGGTGGGCTGCTCTCACCTCGCACGGTCCCACGCCGAATCTCCTCCGGACTCCTTGGTCATCGACGTGGCGTACCCTGGTGATCTGACCCGTGTCGGTCCGGCGGTGAGTCCCATCGACGCGCTGTGGGTGGCGGGCGTCCCCGCCGTCGAAAGCGCGACCTCCCTGCCCCCCGTGGCGCCTCTCTGCCACGGCGACGACACGGACCCTCCCCACGTCTGCCCGGGCACGACTCCGGCACCCCCGTTGCCTCCGTCCTCGCCGTCCGCCGACTGAGCGGGTCGCGGCCGGATCCCGACAGGGCCGGACACGCAAAGGGGGGCTTCGCCGATTCGGCTGGTTCGCGGTACTCTTGCGACTCCCAGCCCAGGGGGACGTCATGACCGTCCGGCTCCGGTCGATGTCGCTCGCGGAAGTCGTGGTCCTGATCTGCGCCTCTGCCTGCGCGCAGGTGAAGGTGCAGAGCAACAAGAGGCAGGACTACGACAAGAAGCTCGAGCGGACGCTGGTCGCCTTCACCAACATGGAAAGGTTTGGAAGCGATTACCGTCGAATGCTGCGGGATCGCACCATCGCCGAGTTCGAGAAGCGGGGAGTGGCCGCGGCCTTCGCGGCCACGCCGGACCGGCTCGCGCTCGAGAATTCTCCCTCGTTCGACGATCAGGCCCGCGCATTCAACGCCTCGACCGCCCTGATCGTGCAAAGGATCGCGGGCACGGTCGAGAGGAACACCGGGCAGATCCTCGACGCCGACTTCGACGCGCAGCTGATCGATCTGGCGACGCGCAAGCGAGTCTGGAGAGCGACGATCCGGTACGCATCGGGCGGCTCGCTCGTCGGCGACTCGGAGCGGGTGGAGAAGCTGGTCGGCGGCCTCGCCAATGCGCTTGCGAACGACGGCCTCCTCGCCTCGGCGCCCGCACCGTCCACCGCGGTCGCGGCGGCGCCGGGACCGAGCCAGGCCCCTCCCGCCCCGGAGACCGCGGCCGCGGCCCCGCCTGCGGCGCCGGCGGGGGGCAGCTTTCCGCACGTGCTGACCGCCCCGGAAATCGGCGCCCACTTCGCGCGTTACCCGACGTTCGCGGCCAGGCAAGGACCGCAGCAGTTCACGCTCTACGTGCGCCCGGGCAACCAGGTCGAGCGCGTCTGCCCCGGGTGCCGCATTCCCGACGCCGACGGAACGATGGAGATCGACGCCGACCACGGCACCGTCTGCTTCCGCTGGCGCGCGACCTGGTATCCCGATTCCGGCTGCTACCAGATCGTCCAGACCGCCGCCGACCACTACACGATGCGCGGCGTCGGCCAGCAGCGGCCGATCGAGTATTCGGCGGGCCACTAAAGGCGATCGGCTAGCGCTGCGCCTGGAGGAGCTGCGAAACGCGGGCGCGGTCCTCCGGGTCTTCGTAGAGCTGGAGCGACTTGCGCCACCAGGCCGCTGCGCCGCTGCGGTGTCCGAGCTTGGCCTCCACGTCGCCCATCAGCTTGCTGGCGCGAGCGCGGTCGCGGCGGGAGAGGTGACGCTTCTTCAGCACGTCGCGGAGGATGACCTGGGCGCTTGCGGGATGATCGGTCCAGAGCGCCTTCTGGGCGCGCTCGAAGTCCTTCGCCCAGGGACTCGGGGCGGGCGCTGCTTTCGGCGCGGCTTGCACCGCTTTCGGCTCGGCTTGCACCGCTTTCGGCGCGGTTTGCACCGCCGCGGGGGCGGGTTCCATCGCGAGGGGCGCGGCGCGCCCGGCTGCGGTCTCCAGCGCAGCGGCCGGCGTCGGCGATCTCGACGTCGCCCCGCTCACGCCTGCCGCCGGGGCTGCGGCGGTGGCCGCCACCGGGGGGGCAGGTGGCGCCTCGCCGGGCGGATGCAGGAGCTGCAGCGCAAGCACGACGGCGGCCAGCGCTCCCGCGGCGGTGATCGCGGGCCGGCACCATGCCGGCAGCTTGAACGCCTTCCGGGCGGTGAGCGCGGGGCTGGCCGCCTGCGGCGCCGGGCCCACCTCGCCCAGCATCGCCCGCTCCAGTCCGGGGTCCACCGCGGGCGGGAGCATCTGCGGCGGGGGCACATCCGGCTCCTGCAGGTCGGCGACGGCGAGCGGATCGTCCAGCGGCTCCGGGGCGGGGGCGGGGTCTTCCGGCGCGCACTCCGCGATCGACGCGAGCGCGCGCATCATCAGCGCAACCTCGTCGCCGCTCGCCGGCCGGTGCGCGGGATCCTTGGCGAGCAGGCGGGAGACGAGCGTCTCCAGATCGTCGTGCACCCGGCGGCCCACCTCGCGCAGCCGCAGCGGCCGCTGCTCGCGATGGGCGCGCAACAGCTCCCCGGCAGTGGCGCCCATGACGGGCAGCCGGCCGGAGATGACGTGGAAGAGGAGCACGCCCGCGGAGTAGAGGTCGCTGCGCGCGTCCTGGCGCCTGCCGGCGGCTTCCTCCGGCGAGACGTAAGCCGCGCTGGAGAGCGGGAGCATGCCGTCGTCGCGCAGGCCGATGCCGGCGAGCAGGTGCGAGGTGGCCACGTCGAGCACCACCGCCTGTTCGGTGCCGTCGTCCAGCCGGGTGAGCCCGACGTTGGCCGGCTTCAGGTCGCGGTGCAGCAGGCCCGCGCGATGCGCCGCGGCCAGGCCTTCGCACACCTGCGCGCAGAGCTCGAGGGCACGGGCGGGCGCCACCCTGCCGCGCTGCCTCAGCTCGTCGGCGAGCGTCGCCTCTCCGCCGCTCTCGTAGACGAGGAAGAGCGCCTGCACGAGGTGGACGCCGGCGGCAAGCGGCCGCGCCACGTGCGGATGCGCCAGCTCGGGCGCCGCCGCCAGCCGCTCCGCCTCCTCGAGGAAGCGCCGCACCGCCTCGGGATCGGCGGCGTAGCGGCGCAGGAGCTTCACCACCACCGGGCGCGACGCCGGGTCCTGGGCCAGCCAGGAATGGGAGAAGCGGCCCGCGCCCAGCTCGCGGAGCAGCCGGAACCCCGCGACTTCGGCTTCCTGCAGCGGCGAGCGCGGCTCGGGTTGGAGCAGGCCCTGGCAGCGGTCGCAGCGCGTCTGCCCGGTCACCACCGGCGTGAACGGCGCGCCGCAGTTCTCGCAGGCGTTCTGCGCGGCGAAACCGTCCGACTGCCGAGGGGAGCTCTCCACGGCGGGATCTTATGCCAGAGCGCCCTGCGGCCCAATCGGCGGCGGCCGGGGGGCGCCCGCGATGTCGCACCTTGGAGCAGATGCGTGTGCTATGAGCGCGCCGGTGCCGGAGAAGCTGCCCGAAGAGTTCGCCCCCGTAGGGCCCAAGCTGTCGCGCTTTCGCATCCTGCCTGCGCCCCCCATCCGGCCGCGGCTCTTTCCCGACGAGGCGCGCTTCACGCTGCGCCTCTCACTCCTGGCCGGCTGCACCGAGCTTGCGGCCTGGGCCTGGGTGGCAGGTGCCGCGGGGCGCCCCGCGGCGCTGGCGTGGGGTGCGCTCCGGCTCCTGCGCCCGCTCTGGGCCTGGCTTGGGACCCGGCTGCCCCGTCCGGCGGTGGCGCTGGCGCTCCTCTGTGCGGCGGTCGCGGGCGTTGCGGCGAGCCTGATCACGCTCGGCGGTCTCTTCTCCCTGGGCCTTGCGGCGGTGGCGCTCCCGGCGGTGTCGGACCTGTGCGCTTCCTGCGCCGGCGACAGCATCACCGTGGAGCGGCGCAGCGCCGCCTTTGCCTGGCTGGACATGGCGCAGGGCCTGGGGGCGGTGGCCGGCCTCGCTCTCGGGCTCGCGGCGCCCGGCGCTGCGCTGGTGGCCGGCGCGGCGGCGCTCTTCCTCGGGTCGGTCGGCGTGCCGGATCTGCGCGACCGCGGCACGCCCCGGTCGTCCTGGCCGATGGCCGCGCGGCTCCACGTCCTTCGCTCGCCCTTCGGCCTCTGGCTCGCGCCCCTGGCGTTCGCCTGCGGGCTCTTCGGCATGCTCTCGCGCGCGCCGGTGGAGCCGTGGGCCGCGGTGGTCTGGCCGATCGCCGGCATGGCGGTGGCCGCGCGCATCGAGCCGCGCATGCCCAACGCGGCAGTGCTGCCGCGGCTGGCGGCGCTGGCGGCGGCGCTGGGATGGTTCCTGCCGCCGCTGCGCCTGCTGGGGCTCGGGGCCATGTTCGCCGCAATTCCTGCGGCGGTGGCGCGCGGATCGGGCGAGATGGAGAGGCCGGTCGCCTCGTCGCTGTTGTGGTCGGCGCTCGCGGCGGGCGCGGCGCTGGGCGCCATGCTATGAATGAGCGCTCATTCAGCCCCGGGGAACGCATGCCGTTTTCGATGGACCCACCCTTCACCGCCGAGCACGACCTTTTCCGCAGGACCCTGCGCGAGTACGTGATCAAGGAGCTGCAGCCCCACGCGCTGGAGTGGGACGAGGCGGGCATCTTTCCCCGCGAGGTCTTCACCGGCATGGCCGAGATCGGCGCGCTCGGCATCAACTACCCGGAGTCGGTGGGAGGGGCGGGCGGCGACTACTGGTACGTGGTGGTGCTGGCCGAGGAGCTGACCCACAGCCGCAACGGCGGCGTCAACATGGCGCTGCTGGTCCAGTCGCAGATGGCGACGCCGATCATCAACGAGATCGGCACCGACGAGCAGAAGAAGGAGTTCCTCGCCCCGGCGCTCGCGGGAGAGAAGATCGCGGCGCTGGGCATCAGCGAGCCGGACGCCGGCAGCGACGTGGCCAACCTCCGCACCACCGCGCGGCGGGTGGGCGACGAGTACGTGATCAACGGCGCCAAGATGTGGATCACCAATGGTACCCGCGCCGACTTCATCACGCTGGCGGTCCGCACCGGCGAGGCGGGCTACGGCGGCATCTCGCTCTTGACCTTCCCCACCGACGTGAGGGGCTTCGGCGTCTCCAAGAAGCTGGAGAAGGTGGGAAACCTCTCCAGCGACACGGCGGTGCTCTTCTTCGAGGACTGCCGCGTCCCGGTGCGCTACCTGCTCGGCGAGGAGAACCAGGGCTTCTACCACGTGATGACCAACTTCCAGGGCGAGCGGCTGGTGGCGGCCATCGGCGCGGTGCAGGGCATGCAGCAGCTCGTCGAGGAGGCGCTGCGCTACGGCAACGAGCGCAGCGCCTTCGGCAAGCCGCTCTCCAAGTTCCAGGTCTGGCGGCACAGGTTCGTCGAGCACCTCACCGGCATCGAGGCGGCCCGCTGGCTCACCTACCGCGCCTGCGACCTCTTCAACCGCGGCGAGCCGGCGGTGAAGGAGATCAGCATGGCCAAGCTCTTCGCCGGGGATCTGATGCAGCGGGTGGTCTACGACTGCCAGCAGTTCCACGGCGGCATGGGCTACGTCGTCGAGACGCCGGTGGCGCGGGCGTTCCGCGATGCGCGCCTGCTCACCATCGGCGGCGGAACGAGCGAGATCATGAAGGAGATCATCTCCAAGCTGGTGCCGGGGTTCTGAGGTGGGCGAGGCGCGCGCCGCGTCCGGGACCGATCCGTTCCGGGTGCTGAACTGGTTCGAGCGGCTCGCCTTCCGCACCATGCGCTTCGTGAACCAGGGCGCGGGCAGCCGTATCGCCTGGCTCTGGCAGCGCTTCGTGATCACGCCGCTGGTCGGGCAACTGGTGAGCCGGCGCCTGCGCCTCCACGGCCGCGAGCACCTGGACGCGCTGCCGCGCGACGTCCCCGTGCTGCTGGTCGCGAACCACCGCACC
>DASSQZ010000159.1:0-9239 GCA_035702105.1 Myxococcales bacterium
GTGGGAGAGGACGAGATCAAGGCCGAGTCGGCCTTCATCGAGGACCTGGGCGCCGACTCGCTCGACATCGTCGAGCTGGTGATGGCGATGGAGGAGGAGTTCGAGGTGGAGATCCCCGACGAGGAGGCCGAGCACATCAAGACGGTGCAGGACGCGATCAACTTCATCAACGAGCACAAGAAGTAGCTAGCTTTCCGGGGCCTGGAGCGTTTCCCAGCTTCCAGCCGGAGAACGAATGCAGCGCGTCGAACGCAGAGTGGTCGTGACGGGGCTTGGGCTCGTGACCCCGCTCGGGGTGGGCACCAAGGAGACGTGGGAGGCGGCGATCGCCGGCAAGAGCGGCGTGGGGCCGATCACGCGGTTCGACGCCAGCGCGCTTCCCACCCGCATCGCGGGAGAGGTCAAGGAGTTCGACGCCGCGCGCTTCATGGAGAAGAAGGAGGCGCGCCGCAACGACCTCTTCATCCAGTTCGGGCTCGCCGCCACCGAGCTCGCGCTCCGGGACGCGGGCCTGCCCACCGACAAGCCGCTCGGAGAGCGCGCCGGCGTCATCGTCGGCTCGGGCATGGGCGGCCTCGCCACGCTGGAGGAGACCCACCTGGTCGCGGTGGACAAGGGACACCGGAGGGTCAGCCCCTTCTTCATCCCCTCCATCATCGTCAACCTGGCGGCGGGGCAGATCTCCATCCGCTACGGCGCGGCGGGCGTCAACTACGCGCCGGTCTCCGCCTGCGCGACCGGCAACCACGCCATCGGCGAGTCGGTCCGCCACCTCCAGCACGGCGACGTCGACGTGATGATCAGCGGCGGCGCCGAGGCCACCATCACGCTGCTCGGCATCGGCGGCTTCATCGCCTCGCGGGCGGTGAGCGAGCGCAACGACGATCCGCAGAAGGCTTCCCGCCCCTTCGACAAGGATCGCGACGGCTTCGTCGCCGGCGAAGGCGCAGGCATCCTCATTCTCGAGGAGCTGGAGCACGCGAAGCGCCGCGGCGCGCGCATCTATTGCGAGCTGACCGGCTACGGCGCCACCGCCGACGCCTTCCACATCACCACCCCGTCGGGCGACGGCGCCGAGCGCGCCATGCGGCTGTGCCTGCAGGACGCGGGCCTCCGCCCCGAGGACGTGCAGTACGTGAATGCGCACGGCACCAGCACGCCGGTGGGCGACGTGGCCGAAGTGAAGGCGATCAAGCGGGTGTTCGGCGACTGGGCGAAGAAGGGCCTGATGGTCAGCTCGACCAAGAGCATGACCGGCCACCTGCTCGGCGCCGCGGGGGGCGTGGAGGCCGCGTTCAGCGTGCTCGCCCTGCACCACGGCATCATCCCGCCCACCATCAACGTGGAGCACCAGGACCCCGAGTGCGACCTGGACGTGGTGCCCAACAAGGCGCGCGAGGCGCGCATCAAGGCGGCCATCTCCAATTCGTTCGGGTTCGGCGGCACCAACGCCGTGATCGCCTTCCAGAAGCTGGAATAGCGGCTCGCGCGCGCTTGCCGCGCCCGCGGGCGCGCGATATGAGCGAGCGCCAATGGCGCCCGCATCGATGGAGAGGCCGCTCGCCGAAGTGGACCCTGAAATCTTCCGGCTCATCCGCGAGGAGACGGCGCGGCAGGCGGACGGGCTGGAGCTGATCGCGAGCGAGAACTTCGTCTCCGAGGCGGTGCTGGAGGCGCAGGGGTCCACCCTCACCAACAAGTACGCCGAAGGCCTGCCCGGGAAGCGCTACTACGGCGGGTGCGAGGTGGTGGACAAGGTCGAGCAGCTCGCCATCGACCGCGCCAAGGCCCTCTTCGGCGCCGAGCACGCCAACGTCCAGCCGCACGCGGGCTCGCAGGCCAACATGGCCACCTACTTCGCGCTGCTGCGGCCCGGGGACAAGATCCTCTCGCTCTCGCTCGCGCAGGGCGGCCACCTCACCCACGGGTCGCCGGTGAACTTCTCCGGCAGGCTCTTCGAGATCCACCACTACGGCCTCGATCCGAAGACCGAGCAGATCGACTTCGATGCCGCCCGCAAGCTCGCGCGGGAGGTGCGGCCGCGGGCGGTGCTCTGCGGCGCCTCGGCGTATCCGCGCACGCTCGACTTCGTCCGGCTGCGCGAGATCGCGGACGAGGTGGGCGCGCTGATGATCTGCGACATCGCGCACATCGCCGGGCTGGTGGCGGTGGGCCTCCACCCCTCGCCGGTGCCGCTCTCCGACGCGGTCACCACCACCACCCACAAGACGCTGCGCGGGCCCCGCGCCGGGCTCATCCTCTGCAAGCAGCAGCACGCCAAGGCGGTGGACAGCAACGTCTTCCCCGGCATCCAGGGCGGGCCCCTCGAGCACATCATCGCCGCCAAGGCAGTGGCCTTCGGCGAGGCGCTCAGGCCCGACTTCAAGGACTACCAGCAGCGCATCCTCGACAACGCGCAGGCGCTCGCGAGCGGGCTCCTCGAGGGCGGGCTCCGCCTCGTGGCCGGAGGCACCGACACGCATCTCATGCTCTGCGATCTGCGGCCCAAGAAGCTGACCGGCAAGGCGGCGGAGGCGGCGCTGCAGAAGGCGCACATCACCACCAACAAGAACATGATCCCCGGAGACCCGGAGAAGCCCTTCGTCACCTCGGGGCTGCGGCTGGGCACCCCCGCGCTCACCACCCGCGGCATGGGCCCTGCGGAGATGAAGCACATCGCGCGACTGATCGTGCGGGTGCTCGACCACGCCGCGGACGAGGCGGAGATCGGCCGCGTGGCCGGGGAAGTGCGGGACCTCGCGCGATCGTTCCCCCTCTACGCCAAGAGGCGCGGTTGAGACACCCCGCGTCACTGCGGCCGCCCCGCCCATGAAGTGCCCGTTCTGCGCCGAGCTCGAGAACAAGGTCATCGACTCGCGCCTCTCCAACCAGGGGGCGGTCATCCGGCGCAGGCGCGAGTGCCTGGGCTGCCAGCGGCGCTTCACCACCTACGAGCGGGTGGAGGAGATCCTGCCCATGGTGGTGAAGAAGGACGGCCGCCGCGAGGCGTTCGACCGCCACAAAGTCATCGAGGGGCTGAAGCTCGCCTGCCAGAAGCGGCCGGTCTCCGCCGAGCAGCTGGAGGCGGTGGTGGACGGCATCGAGCGGCGGCTCCAGGAAATGGGAGAGAAGGAGGTGCAGAGCTCGGTCATCGGCGAGGCGGTCATGCGCGAGCTGGCCCGTCTCGACGAGGTGGCCTACGTCCGCTTCGCCTCGGTGTACCGCTCGTTCAAGGACCTCGGGGAGTTCATGAGCGAGCTGAAGGAGCTCATCTCCGAGCGCAAGATCCAGAAGAAGTGAGCGCCGAACGCTTCATGCGCCTCGCGCTCGCCGAGGCGGAGAAGGGCCGCGGGCGCACGCACCCGAATCCGGTGGTGGGCGCCGTGGTGGTGAAGGGCGGCCGCGTGCTGGCGCGCGGCCACCACGTCAAGGCGGGACTGCCGCACGCCGAGGTCAACGCGCTGCGCGGGTGTGGCGATCGCGCGCGCGGCGCCGACGTCTACGTCACCCTGGAGCCGTGCAACCACCTGGGTCGCACGCCGCCGTGCACCGAGGCGCTGATCGCCGCGCGCGTCCGGCGCGTGCTCTTCGGCAGCGTGGATCCCAACCCGCGGGTGGAGGGACACGGCGCGGCGCGGCTGCGCAAGGCCGGCATCGAGGTGCAGGGCGGCATCCTGCGCGAGGAGTGTGACGCCTCCAACGAGCCGTGGTTCAAGTTCATCACCTCGGGCCTGCCCTGGGTGGTGCTCAAGGCCGCCGTGACCCTGGACGGCAAGCTGGCCGGAGGCCCGCAGCCGATCAGCGGCGCTGCGGCGCGGTCCCTCGTGCATCGCTGGCGCGATCAGCTCGACGCCATCCTGGTGGGCGCGGCGACGGTGCGCGCGGACGATCCGCTGCTCACCGTCCGCGGCGTTCCCGGCGGACGCAATCCGGTGCGCATCGTCCTCGGCATGCCTCCGCGCAACGCCCGCCTGCTGCGCCAGCCGGGACAGACCATCGTCGCCAAGGGGCCGCTGCGGGGCGTCCTTCGCCATCTCGCCGCCCGCGGCCTGACCAGCGTGCTGGTCGAAGGCGGCGCGCAGGTGCACGGCCGGTTCCTCGAGGCCGGTCTCTGGGACGAGCTGCGCCTGTTCGTCGCGCCGAAGATCTTCGGCAACGCCGCGCTCTCCTGGGTGGGGCTGGACGTGATGCGCGAGCTCGAGCTGCGCAGCGCCGCGCGCATCGGCGACGACGTCCTGCTCACGCTCCGCCCGCTCAGGGCGAAGAGGCGGCGCTGACGCGGAGCTTCATCCAGGAGGGTGTCTCCGCATTCACGGAGACACCCGGGTCACGCTCGCGCGTGTGTCGCCGCAAAGCCCGCCTCCGGCGGGCAACGGCTAGCGGCCGTGCCCGTGTCCGTGACCGTGGCCGCCGTGCTCGAAGTTTCCCCGCCCCGGACCGCCGTTGCCGCGGCCGCGCCAGCCGGGGAAGCCGCGCACCGGGCGGGCGGACCGGACGATGACGTTGACGCGGGCGCGGGGAACGGCCCAGCGCCGGATCGGATGCGCGAAGTGCGCGTGCGGCACCACCACCCAGCCTGGCCAGCGGCGGCCGTAGACGAATCCGCGCGGCGCGAGCGGCGACCAGCAGGCGTAGCCGTTCACCCACCGCCACGACACCCAGGCGGGGGCCCAGGTGTATCCGGGCACCCAGAACCAGCCGAACCCGGCCCGCCAGCCCCAGCGGCCGTAGTGGTACGCGGCCCAGCCCCACGGCGCCGGCGAGGCGAACGACCAGCCGTACCCGGTGCTCACCCACTGGCCGTCCGCGTAGGGCTGCCAGTCCGGTCCCACGCCCGCGGGCTGCCAGACGCGGCCGTACTCGGGCGTATCGATCCAGCGGCCGTAGGGAGAGAGCTGGCTCTCGAAGGTGCGCTGATCGGGCGCCTGGGGAGGCGGTCCGACGGCGCCCGGCGCCGCATCCGCGGGCATGTCGTCGTCCGGGGGCGGGGGCGGCGGCTCGAAATCAGGCGCGTAAGCGCCCTGCTGCGCCCGGGCCGAAGTGGTGATTGCTGCGGCGAAAATGGCCGCGAGGAGGAGCGCGAATCGGCTGCGAGACGTCATGCCGATTGGATGCTCCAGCCCTGCGGAGATTCAAGCAAGCGGGCCCGCCGGGGAAGGTGTATACCGCGCTCGTGTTCACGGGCCTGATCGAGGATCTCGGCACGGTGGCCGCGGTCGAACGCGTGCCCCAAGGTGTGCGGCTGTCGGTCCAGACCCGCCTCGACGGCCTCAGCCACGGGGCCAGCATCGCGGTGGACGGGGTGTGCCTCACGGCGGTGGATCTCGCACCCGGCCGCTTCACCGCGGACGTGAGCGCCGAGACGCTGGAGAAGACCACGCTCGGCGAGCGCAAGGCCGGCGATCGGGTCAACCTCGAACGGCCCATGGCGCTCGGCGACCGGCTGGGCGGCCACCTGGTGCTGGGGCACGTGGACGGCGTCGGGCAGATGCTCGGCCGGCAGCCGGTGGGCGAAGGGGTGCGCATCGAGCTGCGCCTGCCCCAGGGCACGGCTCCCCTGGTGGTGTACAAGGGATCGATCGCGCTCGACGGCATCTCGCTCACCGTCAACGAGCTGCTCGACCCGGATCGCATCGCGCTGTTTCTCATCCCCGAGACGCTGCGCGCCACGACCTGGGGCATCAAGGGGCCGGGCGCGCGCGTGAACGTCGAGGCGGACATCCTGGGCAAGCACGTGGCTCGCCTGCTGCAATTCCGGACCTGAGGAGCACGAGTGGACGAGAACATGGCCCGCGTGGAGAAGGCGCTCGAGGAGCTGCGAGCCGGCCGCATGGTCATCCTGGTGGACGACGCCGACCGCGAGAACGAGGGCGACCTCGTCCTCGCCGCCCAGTTCGTCACTCCGGAGGCGATCAACTTCATGGCCCGGCACGCCCGCGGCCTCATCTGCCTGAGCCTGACCGAGCAGCAGGTCAAGCGGCTGGGCCTGACCATGATGGTGAGCGAGAACCAGAGCACCTACGCCACCGCGTTCACCGTCAGCATCGAGGCTGCGCGCGGCGTCAGCACCGGCATCAGCGCGCACGACCGCGCCACGACCATCAAGGCCGCCAGCAACCCGGAGGCGAGGCCCGAGGACGTGGTCCGCCCCGGACACGTCTTTCCGCTCCGCGCGCGCAAGGGCGGCGTGCTGGTGCGCGCCGGCCAGACCGAGGGCAGCGTCGATCTCTGCCGCCTCGCCGGGCTCACCCCCGCGGGCGTGATCTGCGAGGTGATGAACGACGACGGCACCATGGCGCGGATGCCCGATCTGGAGAAGTTCGCCAAGGTGCACGGGCTCCACATCGTCGGGGTCGCCGACGTGATCCACTACCGCATGCAGCGCGAGGCGCTGGTGCGCCGCGGCGCGGAGGCGCAGGTGCCCACCGCCTTCGGCGGCGACATGCGCTGCATCGCCTACGAGAACGAGGTCGACAACGCGCAGCACGTGGCCTTCGTCAAGGGCTCGTGGCAGCCGGACGAGCCGGTGCTGGTGCGCGTGCACTCCAAGTGCCTGACCGGCGACGTCTTCGGGAGCAAGCGCTGCGACTGCGGCCCCCAGCTCCATCGGGCGCTGGAGATGATCGACCAGGCGGGGAAGGGCGTGCTCGTCTACCTCGACCAGGAAGGCCGCGGCATCGGCTTGATCAACAAGCTGCGCGCCTACAACCTCCAGGACGAAGGCCACGACACGGTGGAGGCGAACGAGCGGCTGGGCTTCAAGGCCGACCTGCGCGATTACGGAATCGGCGCGCAGATCCTCCGCGACCTGGGGGTGAAGAAGCTGCGGCTCATGACCAACAACCCGAAGAAGATCGACGGCCTCAAGCGCCTCTACGACCTGGAGGTGGTGGAGCGGGTGCCCATCGAGGCAGGGCTGTCCGCGCAGAACGAAGGGTACATGACGGCCAAGCGGGACAAGATGGGTCACCTGCTCTCGCTGACGAAGAAGTAGGATGCGCGCGCGATGAGCACCGGTTCGCCCCCAGCGGTTCCCTCCTCGGCGGAAGGCCTGCGGTTCGCGGTGGTGGCCGCGCGCTGGAACGCGGAGATCGTCGATCAGCTCCTCGAGGGAGCGCAGCGCGCGCTCGCGCAGCGCAAGGCGGCGGAGGTGAAGGTCTACCGCTGCGCCGGCGTGTTCGAGCTGGCGCCGCTGGCGGCGCGGGTGGCGCGCAAGGGCGGCATCGACGGCATCGTCGCCCTCGGCTGCCTGATCCGCGGCGGCACCGATCACTACCGCGTCCTCTGCGATGCGGTCACCCGATCGCTCTCGGCGCTGGCGCTGGAGGGCGGCACCAACCCGCGGCCGCTGGCGGTGAGCTTCGGGGTCCTCACCTGCGAGACCCTGCAGCAGGCGCAGGAGCGTGCCGAGCTGCGAGGCGCGGACAAGGGCGGCGAGGCCGCGCTCGCCTGCATCGAGCAGGCGCGGGCGCTCGCGGCGGTGGGCGACTGATGGGTTCGCGGACGCGGGCGCGCGAGTGCGCGCTGCAGGCCCTCTACCAGCTCGACACCAGCGGCGGCGACGCGCGCGAGGCGGTGCGCGGGGTGATGGCGCACTTCGAGGAGGCGGACGGCGAGACCGAGCGCTTCGCCGACGAGCTGGTGCGCGGGGTGCGGTCGGAGCAGGCGCAGATCGACTCGCTCATCCAGAGGACCAGCACCAACTGGAAGCTCGAGCGCATGGCCCGGGTGGACCGCAACATCCTGCGCCTCGCCGTCTACGAGATCCTCCGCCGCGCCGACGTGCCGGTGCGGGTGACCCTCAACGAGGCGGTGGAGCTGGGCAAGAAGTTCGGCTCCGAGGAGTCGTCCGCGTTCGTCAACGGCGTGCTCGACCGCATCGCTCACATGGACCTGCCCAACAGCACGCCCAAGAAGGCCTGATGGATCTCTCCTTCTTCCCGCTGACGCTCGACGCCATGGACCAGGCCGCGGCCGAGTCGCTCTGCCTCTTCATCGCCGCCGACGAGCGGCCGCTGACCGGCCTCTCCGGCCTGGTGGACTGGCGCCTGACGGGCCGGCTTTCCCGCCTGCTCCGCGGAGGGCTCCTGACCGGAGACGCGGGAGAGGCGGTGCTCACCCAGCCCGGCACCCGGCTCGCGTACAAGAAGATGTTCCTCTTCGGCGTGGGTCCCGCCTCGCAGCCCGAGCCGGAGCTGCGCGAGCGGGTGGCGGAGGCGCTGCGCAAGCTCGGCCAGGCCGGCGTCCAGGAGGCGGCGATGCAGCTGCCGGCGCGGCTCTCGCCGGAAGTGGGCGTCCGCACCCTGATCGAGGAGCTGCAGGGGCCGGGACGCGCCCTCGTCTTCGGGTCCGATCCGCAGAAGCTGGTCTCGGCGCTCTCGCAGACTGCGCGCGGCATGGCGCGCGTGGAGCAGCGGGTGGTCAAGGTGCCGCCGCCCTCGCCGACGATCCCGCGCGCCTCCCCGCTGCCCTTCGCGCCGCAGGCGCCGGGCGAGCCTCCGGTCGCCCCCGCGCTGCCCTCGGAACCGCCCCCGGCGGCCGAGGAGAAGAAGCCGCCGCCGCCGGGACCCCAGCGCTACGTCCCGCAAGCCCCCAGCCAGAACGTCTTCCAGAAGAAGAAGAGATAGGCCGTCAGCGCAGGCGGATGGTGACGTCGCGCCAGGAGGTCTCCTGCACCAGGACGCGGGCCCCGGGCGACTGCACGACCAGCTCGCGGGAGTCGTTCCAGGTTGCCTGCACCGGCGCGCTGCCGGCCGCGACGAAGACGTCGCTGCGGGCCCGGAGCGGGGCCGAGGCGGCCCGCAGCGCCACGTGCGTCGCCACCGAGGCGCCGCAGCGCAGCTCGAAGACGTCGGCCTGGGCGCGCCCGTCGGGCGAGCGCGACTGCGCGATCTCCCTCGTGTCGCAGGGCTGCGCCTCCGGCTGCGAGCGCCAGTAGACCAGCGTAGCGGCGCCGATGGCCAGCATGACGAACGACAGCGCCGCGACCAGCTTCACGGCGTCAGCCGCTCCATCATCCGCGGGAAGGGAATGGTCTCGCGCACGTGGTGCAGGCCGCACATCCACGCCACCGTCCGCTCCACCCCGAGCCCGAAGCCCGCGTGCGGGACCGAGCCGTACTTGCGCAGGTCGAGGTACCAGCCGAAGGCCTCGAGCGGAAGGTTGTGCTTCTCGATCTCCGCCTTGAGCGTGGCGTAGTCGTCCTCGCGCTGCCCGCCGCCGATGATCTCGCCGTAGCC
>DASSQZ010000160.1:0-6847 GCA_035702105.1 Myxococcales bacterium
GTCGGGAAAGCGGCTCTCCATCAGCACGAGGTTGCGCCGCATGTCCACGATGCGCGGGAGCTGCTCGATGAACACCGGGCAGGCCTGCTCGCACCAGCCGCAAGTCGTGCACGCCCAGATGGTCTCGTCCGGAAGCACGCCCCCCTCGCCGACCAGCGGCGGCAGCTTCTCCACCATCTCCGCCGGAAGCTGCAGGCCGCTAGCAAACGCTCCTTCCGAGCCGGTGGCGGGATCGGCGTGCGCCTCTCCATGGCCGTTCGCGTGCGCCTCTCCGTGGCCGTTGGAATGCCCGCCGCCGGTGACCGGAGGAATCCGGTTCATTCCCCGCAGCAACTGCCGCAACGGCAGCGGCATCTGCTCCGCCACCTTCTGCGCGTGATGGCGGATGGCCCGGTTCACTTCCTTGTGCGTGAGCGGCTTGCCGGTATCGTAGGTGGGGCAATAGGTCTGGCAGCGGCCGCACTCGGTGCAGGAATAGGTGTCGAGGATCTCCTTCCAGGAGAGATCGGTCAGCCTCGCCACGCCGAACTTCTCGCTGTTCTCCAGGTCGATCTTCGAGAGCTGCCCCTGCGGGGTGAGGCGCTGGAAGAACACGGTGGGCAGGCCGGTGATGATGTGGAAGTGCTTTCCCAGCGGCAGGAAGTTGAGGAAGGCCAGCACGATGGCGATGTGCAGCAAGACGCCCACGGTCATGATGTTGTTGGCCGCGACCGGCGTGATGCCGGTGAGGAACCACTCCGCCACCTTGCCCGAGACGGGCAGGTACCAGGGCGATTCTCCTGCGCTCCGCGCGAGGATGGCGGCGTCGATGAGCACGTCGCTCCAGAGCACGCCGAGGATCATGCAGAGGATGAACACGCCCTCCCACGAGAGCGTCATCCGCTCCTTCTTCTGCACCAGCCGGAAGTAGAGGAAGACGGCGCAGCCGGCGCTGCCGAGCAGGTCGATGACGTCCTTGACGAAGAGGTAGCCCTGCCCCAGCGCCGACTCGTGGGTGAGGAAGGGCAGGTGGAACTCCGGGTCGTAGGCGAGCCCGAAGCTGGTCAGCGTGCCGAGCTGCGCCACCAGGAAGGCGACGAAGATCCAGACGTGCGCCGCGCCCGCGGGGCGCTCGGGCTTGGTGGGCATCCGGCCCTGGCCGATGCCGTAGAGCAGGAGCTTCTCGGTGCGGGTGCCCGGGTCGTCCCAGCGAACGTCCTTGCGGGCAAAGAGCAGCGGCCGCACGCGATAGGAGATGATCCACGCGAACAGCGAAAGTCCGGCAACGATGATCAGCGACGCGAGGACGGGTGCCATGGGCCGCGGAGCATAGTCACCTGCGCCCCGTCTTGGAAGCACCGCGTCGAATGATCCCAGGTCGGCCGGCCGCGGCCCTTCTCAGTGCATCAGGCGGACTTGCGAGGGGGACATGCGCTCGTTGAGGTACTTGTCGATGACCTGGCGGTACTCGGAGAGCTCGCGGCAGCCCTGCATCAGCCACTCGCCACCGATCACCAGCGCCGGCACGCCCTTGATGCCCACCGCCTCGGCCTGCTCGGCGGCGTCGTTGACCTCCTGCTCCAGCGAGGGGTCGTCGAGGCGCTCGAGGAAGCGGCCCACGTCGAGGCCGATGCGCGAGGCCAGCTCCACCTGCACGTCGCGGCGCGCGACGTTGATTCCTTCGAGGAAGGCAGCGCGGCGCATGGCCTTGAGGAGCGCGCGCTGCATCTCGCGTCCCTGGCCGAGGGCGGCCTCCAGCGCCAGCAGCGGCGGGACGGAGCTGGCCGGCGGGTCCTGGCCGGTCCAGAGGTCCGCCTTGACGCCCTTTCCTTCCAGCTCCCGCGCCACGCGGCGGAAGTGCCGCGCCAGCACCGCGCGCTGCTTCTTGTCCGGGATCTGGTTCTCCGGCCGCAGCGGGTAGGGGCGCAGGCTCCAGCGGATCATCGGACCGTACTCGTCGCGAAGGTAGTCGAGCCGCGCGTCGGCGATGTAGCACCACGAGCAGAGCACGTCGTGATGCAGCACCACCTCCAGCGCGGCAGGAGCGTCGCGTCGGGAGGAGCGGAGGCGCTGGAAAACGGCGCCCGGGCCGGGTCGGATGGCCATGCAGTCATCCTGACCCGTAGTCGCGGGGCGGAGCAAGGACGATCTGCTCTCCTGCGGCGAGCCTGCTCGCCTGCCTGCGCAAGTCACCGGATTCTGACCACGAAGGAGTCCCGCAAAGCGCGCGGGATGCCGTGCCGTCCCCTGTCGCGAGGGGAAAAGGCCCCGGCGCAGCCCTGGGGGAATGCCTACCCCCACGTCCATTCGCAGGCAGCGCTCGCCCGCCAGCCGGCGTCAGAGCGCCATGGCGCGGCGGGCGCCATCCGCGAGCTGCGCGGCGAAGCTGACGATCTCGCCCGCGATGTCGAGTCCGGTGGCGCTCTCGAGCCCTTCGAATCCGGGGCTGGAGTTCAGCTCCATCACCTTGGGCCCGTCGCGCGCCTCGAGCAGGTCCACGCCCGCGACCGAAAGGCCCAGCACTCGCGCGGCGCGCACCGCCGCGTCGGCATATTCGTCGGGAAGCTTCAGCGCGGTGCCGAACCCGCCGCGGTGCAGGTTGCTGCGGAACTCGCCCCTGCGCGCCTCGCGCCGCATGGCTCCCACCACCCGGTCGCCCACCACCAGCGCGCGGATGTCGCGTCCCCGCGACTCCGCCACGAACTCCTGCAGGAGCAGCTCCTGCCCCAGATCGCGCAGCGTGCTGACGATGCTCTCCACCTCGGCCTCGCTGTGGGCGATCATCACGCCCACGCCCTGCGTGCCCTGGATGAGCTTGAGGATGGCGGGAAGGCCGCCCACCTGCGCGACCAGTTGCCGGACCTCGCCGCCCGCGCGCGCCAGCACCGTGCGCGGAATCGGCACGCCGGCCGCCCCGAGCTGCTGCAGCGCCGCCAGCTTGTCGCGGCTGCGCGCGATCGCCGAGGCGCCGTTGACCACCGGCACGCCCATCGCCTCGAGCTGGCGCACCACCGAGAGGCCCACCTGGGTCACCGAGGCGCCGATGCGGGGCAGAGCCACCGCAACGCCGCGCACCTCCTTGCCCCGGTGGTAGAGGCGCAGGTTCCCCGCCTCGAGCGCGAGGTTGCAGCGCAGCACGTCGATGACCCGGGTGCGGAAGCCGCGCGCCCGGGCCGCTTCCAGGAGCCGCCTCGTGGAGTAGAGCGACTTCTTGCGCGAGAGGACCGCGAGCGCAGGGCGGCGGCGCGGCTGCGCCATCTTCTTCACCCGCCGGGGCATGGCTCCGGTTCTATCAGGCCGCGGGGTCGGGGGAGAGGAGGCGCTCCATCACGCCCTGCAGCTCGCCCAGCTCGAACGGCTTGCGCAAGGTCGCATCGGCGTCGAGCTGCCTGGCCTTCTCCCGCAGCTCGCGGTGGGCGGAGAACACCACCACCGGCACTCCCTCGAGCAGGTTCTCCTCGCGCAGCTTGTGGATCAACGCCCACCCGTCCATCACCGGCATCATGAGATCCACCAGCACGAGGTCGTGCCGCCTGCCCCGGGCGAGCGAGAGCGCGGTGAGCCCGTCGAGGGCCGCGTCGACTTCGTATCCCCAGTCGCGCAGCACCTGCCCGGTGGCCTCGAGGATCTCCGCGTCATCGTCCACCAGGAGCACCCTGGACCGCGGCGGAGGCGGCGCCTCCAGCGGCGCTCCCCCGAGCAGGGGCAGGTAGAAGGTGAAGGTGGAGCCGGTTCCGACCTGGCTCTGCACCTCGAAGCGCCCGCCGTGGCGCTGCACGATCTCGTTGGAGATGAAGAGCCCGATGCCGAGGCCGCTGTAGTTGCGGGTGGTGGCGTTGGCGGCGCGGAAGAAGCGCTGGAAGAGCCGCGGCTGCTCGTCGCCAGGGATGCCGATGCCGGGGTCGGAGACGGAGACGCGGGCCTCGGCGCCCTCCGCGTCCACCCGCACCACGATCTGCCCGCCGAGCGGGCTGTACTTCACCGCGTTCTGGATGAGGTTGACCACCACCTGCTCGAGCCGCTCGCGGTCGCCCTGGACCATGACCTTGGGCGTTCCGCAGTGCGTGTGGAGCTGATGGTTCTGCCCCGTCGCGTGAAAGTCGAGCACCACCTGCCGGACCAGCTCGCAGAGGTCGACGGGCTCCCGGGCGAGCTGCAGCCGGTGCGATTCCAGGCGCGAGACGTCGAGCAGGTCCTCCACCAGCCGGCTCATCCGCTCCACCTGCCGGCGCGCCTTGGTGATCAGCTCCGGGTCCACGCCGTCGCCGCGCACCAGCCGCCGCTGGATGTTCTGCAGGTACATGGAGAGCGGCGTGAGCGGCGTGCGCAGCTCGTGCGCGGCCACGGTAAGGAAGTCCGACCGCTGCCGGTCCAGCTCGCGCTGCTCGGTGACGTCGATGTACACGACCAGCCGGCCCAGGTACTCGCCGTCCGCGCCGCGCACCGGCGCGCTCATGCGCCGCAGCCAGCGGTGGCGCGGACGCTCCAGCTCCACCTCGTCCACCGACCGCGCCTCCCGATCGGCGAAGATCTCGGTCACCCGCCGGAACATGGCATCGAGGTCGCGCGCGGCCGCCTGCTTGAGCTTCCTGCTGTAGATGTCCTGGTAGTGCCCGCCGTACATCGACCGCAGCGGGATGCCGAAGATCTCCTCGATCTTGCGCGAGGCCATCCGCAGCGTTCCCTCCGCGTCGAAGAGGGCGATGCCGTTCGGGTCGGAGTCGAAGACCGCGCTCATCTCGGCGAGCCGGCGGTCCGCCTCCTGCCGCTCCCGCCGCTGCCGGTCGCGCTCCTGGGCCAGCTCGCGCACCAGCCGGGCGTTGCGCACCGCCTGCGCCGCGCGGCCGGCCAGCGCGAAGGCGTAGTCGGCGTCGTCCTTCGTGTACTTGCGCGCGGAGCCGGTGGTGGCGAGCAGGAGCGTGCCCATCGGCTCGGTGCCGTCGAACATCGGCGCCACCACCGCGGAGGTGAGCCCGACCTCCTTGATGGCCTCGAACGCCTCGTCTCCGGGCACCGCCGCCCGCAGCATCTCGTCGGTGATGTTCTCGGTGACGATGGTGCGCCGCTGCACCAGCGCGTTGCGCTCGGGCGGTCCCCTGTCCCATCGCGAAGGAGGAATCAGCGCGTTGAGCTTCTGCTCGAGCTGCCTCTGGCGCGGATCGGGGTGGTAGGTGGCCACGTTCCGGAGCGTGCCGTCGGGCTGGACCAGCGCGAAGGCGCACCAGTCGTTGCCCATGGCGGCGGTGACCTGGTCCACCACGCGGCGCAGGGGCTCGATCTCGTCCGGCCCGACGTAGTCGAGCAGCACGCGCGACACTTCGGAGAGGACGCGCTGCCGCCGCTCCGCCTCGGCAAGGCCCCTCCGCCCTTGCTCGACCTGGTCGTCCGCCACGATCCCCGATCCGACCTCCGGTCGGGGAATTTTGCAAGTATCCCGGGGCGCGCGTGTCTGCGCCCGACGGCCTGCGGTCTGCTATGGTGCGCGCCCCATGGCGGCCATCACCCCCGAAACCGTCGCGGCTCACGGCCTCTCGCCAGACGAGTATGCGCGCATCCGCAAGCTCCTCGGCCGCGACCCGAACCTGGTCGAGCTGGGCATCTTCTCGGCGATGTGGAGCGAGCACTGCTCCTACAAATCGAGCAAGCGCTTCCTGCGCCACCTCCCCACCACGGGGCCGCGCGTCCTGCAGGGGCCGGGCGAGAACGCCGGCGTGGTCGATGTCGGCGGGGGACTGGCGGTGGCGTTCAAGATGGAGAGCCACAATCACCCCAGCTACATCGAGCCGTACCAGGGAGCGGCCACCGGGGTGGGAGGCATCCTGCGCGACGTCTTCACCATGGGCGCCCGCCCCATCGCCTCGATGAACGCGCTCCGCTTCGGCCACCCCTCTTTCCCAAAAACCGCGCGCCTGCTCGAAGGGGTGGTGGCAGGCATCGGCGGCTACGGCAACTGCATGGGCGTGCCCACCGTCGCGGGCGAGGTGGCCTTCGACGCGTCCTACAACGGCAACTGTCTCGTCAACGCCTTCACCCTGGGCGTGCTCAAGAAGGAGCGCATCTTCCGCGGCACCGCCAGCGGAGTGGGCAACCCGGTCATCTACATCGGCGCGCGCACCGGGCGCGACGGCATCCACGGCGCCACCATGGCCAGCGCCGAGTTCGACCAGGAGAGCGAGAGCAAGCGGCCCACGGTGCAGGTGGGCGATCCGTTCATGGAGAAGCTCCTGCTCGAGGCGTGCCTGGAGCTGTTCAAGACCGACTGCCTGGTGGGCATCCAGGACATGGGTGCAGCCGGCCTCACCTCGAGCAGCGTGGAGATGGCCTCGCGCGCGGGCAGCGGGCTCGTGCTCGACCTGGACGCGGTGCCGCGCCGCGAGACGGGCATGACGCCCTACGAGGTGATGCTCTCCGAGTCGCAGGAGCGGATGCTGCTGGTGGCAAAGAGGGGGCGCGAGAAGGACGTCTTCGACGTCTGCGACAAGTGGGACCTCGCGCATGCGCTGGTGGGGCGCGTCACCGACAGCGGCAAGCTGGTGCTCAAGTCCGGCGGGGCGGTGGTGGCCGAGCTTCCCATCGCGCCGCTCACCGACGATGCGCCGCAGTACGACCGCCCGCGCGCGCGGCCGGCCTGGCAGGACGAGGTGCAGCGAACGCCGGACGTTCCCCAGCCGAAGAGCCTGCTCTCCGCGCTGAAGACGGTCCTCGCCGCGCCCGGCGTCGCCTCCAAGGAATGGGTGTACCGGCAGTACGATCACATGGTGCGCATCGGCACCGCGATGCGGCCCGGGCAGGGCGACGCGGCGGTGGTGCGTTTCACCGGGCAGCGCGAGGGCGGGGTGGCGATGTCGGTGGGGTGCAACTCGCGCTG
>DASSQZ010000161.1:0-13629 GCA_035702105.1 Myxococcales bacterium
GGTGCGACTCTACTTCTTCGCCGCCGCCTGCTTCTCGCGGAACTCCTTGATCATCTGCTCCTGCGTCGCGCGCGGCACCGGCTGGTACTTGGCGAACTCCATGGAGAACTCGCCCTTGCCCTGGGTGGCGGAGCGCAGGTCCGTCGAGTAGCCGAACATCTCGGAGAGCGGCACGTGAGCGCTGGCGATCACGTAGCCTTCCACGGTCTCCGTGTTCTGGATGATCCCGCGACGCTGGTTCAGCTGACCGACCACCGCGCCCTGGAACTCCTCCGGAGCCTGCACCTCGACGTTCATGATGGGCTCGAGGATCACCGGCTTGGCCCGCTCGTACGCCTCGCGGAAACCCATCAGCGCCGCCGTCTTGAAGGCCTGCTCGCTGGAGTCCACCGCGTGGGAGAGGCCGTCGTTGATCACGCAGCGCACCTTGACCACGGGGAAGCCGATCAGCGAGCCCTTCTTGATCGCTTCCTTGAAGCCCTTGTCGCAGGCGGGGATGAACTCGCGGGGGATGGAGCCGCCCACCACGTCGTCGACGAACTCGTAGGCCTCCACCGCGTCGTCGGGCAGCGGCTCGATGTAGCCGGCCACGCGGGCGAACTGGCCCGAGCCGCCGGTCTGCTTCTTGTGGGTGTAGGCGAACTCGCCGCGCTGCTGGATGGCCTCGCGGTACGCCACCTGCGGCTGGCCCACCACCACCTCGCAGCCGTACTCGCGCTTGATCCGCTCCATGTAGATCTCGAGGTGCAGCTCGCCCATGCCGGAGGCGATGGTCTGCGCCGACTCCTCGTCGCGGTGCACGCGGAAGGTCGGGTCCTCGCGGGTGAAGCGGTTCAGCGCCTTGGAGAAGTTGGCCGCGCCGGACTTCTCCTTGGGCGCGATGGCGAGCGAGATCACCGCGTCGGGCACGTGCATCGAGGTCATGGTGACCTTGACCTCGCCGTCGGTGAAGGTGTCGCCCGAGGCGCAGTCCACGCCGAAGAGCGCCACGATGTCGCCGGCGCCGGCCCGGTCGATGTCGTGCATCTCGTCCGCGTGCATGCGGACCAGGCGCGGCACCTTGACCTTCTTCTGGTTGGACATGTTGACGATGAAGTCGCCCTTCGCCACCTTGCCCTGGTAGATGCGCATGTACGTGAGCTGCCCGTACCGGCCGTCCTCCAGCTTGAAGGCGAGCCCGACGAACGGCTTGTTCTCGTCGGAAGCGAGCACCACCTTCTCCTCGCCCTTGCTCTGGTCGTGCGCCTCGTTGGTCACTTCCTTGGGGTTGGGCAGGTAGTAGACCACGCCGTCGAGCAGGTGCTGCACCGCCTTGTTCTTGTAGGCCGAGCCGCAGAACACCGGCGTGAGCTTGAGCGCGATGGTGCCCGCGCGCACGGCGCGGCGGATGTCCTCCACCGAGGGCTCCTTCTCCTCGATGAACATCTCGGTCAGCTTCTCGTCGAAGTCGGCCACCGCGGCGATGAGGTCGTGCCGCATGGTCTTCGCCTGCTCGAGCAGGTCGGCGGGGATCTCCTCGGTGCGGATGTTCTCGCCGTTCTCGCCGTCGTAGTAGTGGGCCTTCATGGTGATGAGGTCCACCACGCCCTGGAACTTGTCCTCGGCGCCGATGGGCAGCTCCATCATGATGGCGTTGTGGTTCAGCTTCTCGCGAAGCTGCTGGGTGACGCGGAAGGCGTTGGCGCCGGCGCGGTCCATCTTGTTGATGAAGGCGAGCCGCGGCACCTTGTAGCGCCGCATCTGCCGGTCGACGGTGATGGACTGCGACTGCACCCCCGATACCGAGCAGAGCACCAGGATGGCGCCGTCGAGCACACGCAATGCGCGCTCCACCTCGATGGTGAAGTCGACGTGTCCGGGCGTGTCGATGATGTTGATGTTGTGGGTGGGACGCGCGCCGTCGGTCACGTCCCACTCGCAGTAGGTGGCGGCGGACTGGATGGTGATGCCCTTCTCGCGCTCCAGGTCCATCGAGTCCATCTTGGCGCCGACGGCGTCCTTCCCCTTCACCTCGTGGATCGCGTGGATCCGCCCGGTGTAATAGAGGATGCGCTCGGAGAGCGTCGTC
The DNA here is from genome assembly GCA_035702105.1 of Myxococcales bacterium. Taxonomy (GTDB): domain Bacteria; phylum Myxococcota; class Myxococcia; order Myxococcales; family 40CM-4-68-19; genus 40CM-4-68-19. The sequence continues at coordinate 2,069 of DASSQZ010000161.1, forward strand.
TTGCCCGAGTCGATGTGCGCCGAGATGCCGATGTTGCGGATGACGTCGATGTTCGCGTTCGCCACGTCTGCCTTCCTGAAGGTCCCTGAAAAGGGGCGCTGCAACTACCAAGAATCGGGGTGAAAAATCAAGCTTCCGGCCAGGCTGCCGCCCGCCGTTGTCCAACCGCCTTGCTTCCGGCACGGAATTTGATGCGGGAGCAGGGCATCCGATGCACCCAACAGCGGGCGAAGCAGGGACAATCCCGCCCCGACCCGCGGCTTTCGGAGGAGGGTGGCAGGCCGCAAGACGGGCATCCGGGCGGGCATCCGGCGGAGTCGAGCAGCAAGTTATGCGGCAGATGACCCAGGTCGAGCTGCTGCAGCGCAAGGGATACAGGCGGGTCGGGTCATCCAGGAGCGGATTTCACTACAGGGGCGCTCCGGCGGCGGAGCTGCCGAGGCTGCGAGCGCTCCGGCTTCCGCCGGCATGGACGAACGTCGCAGTCAGCCGCGATCCGCGCGCCCGGCTGCAGGCGGTGGGACGCGACAAGAAGGGCCGCTGGCAGTACCGCTACAGCGAGGCCGCCGTCCGCCAGCGCGAGCAGAGGAAGTTCGAGCGCCTGCTCGCGTTCGGCAGCGCGCTGCCGCGCCTGCGCCGGGCCATCGACGAGGGGCTGCGCAGGCAGGGGCTGCCGCGCGAGAGGGTGATGGCCTGCATCCTGCGCATCCTCTCCACCTGCTTCATGCGCCCCGGCAGCCAGGTCTACGCGAAGGAGAACGGCAGCTTCGGCATCGCCACCCTGCAGAAGCGCCACGCGCTGGTGAGCGGAGATACGGTGCGCTTCCGCTATCGCGGCAAGTCCGGCAAGGAGCAGTTTCGCGAGCTGCGCGATCGCCGCGTCGCGCGGATCGTCCGCGAGCTGAAGAAGCTGCCCGGCAGGGATCTCTTCCAGTACGTGGCCGAGGACGGAAGCGTGGTGGACGTGCGCAGGCGGCACATCAACCAGGCCGTCAAGGAGGCCATGGGCGAGAGCTTCAGCGCCAAGGACTTCCGCACCTGGGCGGGGACGCTGATCGCGGCCTGCGCGCTCGCGCGGCTGGATGCGGAAAGGGTGGAGGGCCGCACCGACCGCAAGAAGCTGATGGTCGCGGCGGTGAAGGAGACCGCCGCTCAGCTCGGCAACACTCCCGCCGTCTGCAAGGCCAGCTACATCTGGCCCTCGGTGCTCCACAGCTTCGAGAAGGGCGCCGTGATCGGCACCTACTACCGCACCGTGGAGGAGCTGGTGGAGTCGCGCGGCCACAGGGCGGAAAGGGCGCTGCTCGAGCTGCTGCAGGCGGGCCGCGCGGCGCCGCCGGCGAAGAGGGCGCGGCGCAGGGAGACGAAGCTGAGCCGTCGCATGCGGGGGAGCCCGGGGGCGCGCAGGCTGGCCAGGGCGTTCACCCTCCACTGAGGGCTTCCAAAAGCTGTACGCCGCGCGCAGATGCGGTATAGGGATGTTCCGTGGCGGGGAAGGCATCCGAGGATGCTGCGGAGACGCTGGACGCGTTCCGGCGGCTCGTGCGCGCGCTGCGCGAGTCGTCTCGCGAGGCGGAAAAGCGCGCGGGGATCTCGGGCGCGCAGCTCTTCGTGCTGCAGCAGCTCCGGCATGGCGAGACGCTCTCCATGACCGAGCTGGCGCGGCGCACGCTCACGCATCCCAGCTCGGTCTCGGTGGTGGTGGCGCGGCTCTTCGCGGCAGGCCTGGTGAGCCGCGAGCGCAGCGCGGCCGACGCCCGCCGGGTGGATCTCAGGCTCACCCGCAAGGGCCGGACGATGGTGGACAAGGCGCCGCGCATGTTCCAGGAGCGCCTGATCGCCGGCGTCGGGGAGCTGCCGCCGAAGCAGCGCCGCGGCCTCTCCGCCGGCCTGCGCGCCCTGGTCACCGCCATGGGCCTCGACACGGGAGAGGCGCACATGCTCTTCGAGGAGCACCCGCCGCGCAGGGGAGGCAGAAGGCCCGCGGCCTAGCAGCCTGCTTAGCAGCCTGCTAGAGCGTGGACGCGTCGATGCTGAACCGGTAGCGGACGTCGCCCTTGAGCATGCGGTCGTAGGCGCCATCGATCTCGCGGGCGGAAATGGTCTCCACGTCTGCGGTGATGCCTTTTTCGGCGCAGAAGTCGAGCACCTCCTGCGTCTCGGGGATGCCGCCCACCAGCGACCCGGCGATGGAGCGCCGCTTCATGATCAGCGAGAAGGGGTGCAGCGACATGGCCTCCGGCGAGGCGCCCAGCATCACCAGCGTACCGTCGAGGCGCAGCGCGCTCGCCAGCGCGTTGAGGTCGTGGGGCGCGGAGACCGTGTCGATGATGAAGTCGAAGCGCGGGCCCAGTTTCTTCGCGTCCGAGGTGGCGGCGAAGTCGTGGGCGCCCAGGCGCTGCGCGTCCTTCTTCTTCGAGGGCGACGAGCTGAGGAGCGTGACCTCCGCCCCGAGCGCGGAGGCGAGCTTCACCGCCATGTGACCCAGGCCGCCCAGGCCGAGCACGGCGACCTTGTGCCCCTTGCCGACCTTCCAGTGCCTGAGCGGCGACCAGGTGGTGATGCCGGCGCAGAGCAGCGGCGCAACCGCGTCGAGGCGCTCCTTCGCCGCGATGCGCAGGACGAACTTCTCCTCCACCACGATGCGGTCGGAGTAGCCGCCGTAGGTCCGCTCGCCGCGCTCGTCCACGGCGTTGTAGGTGCCGATGGCGCCCTTTGCGCAGTACTGCTCGAGGCCGCGCTTGCAGGCGTCGCAGACCCCGCAGGAGCCGACGAAGCAGCCCACGCCCACGGTGTCGCCCTGCTTGAACCGGCTCACGGAGGCGCCCACCCGGGCGACGCGGCCGACGATCTCGTGGCCGGGCACGATGGGGTAGGTGGTGCCGGCCCACTCGTTGCGGACCTGGTGCAGGTCGGAGTGGCAGATGCCGCAGAAGAGGATGTCGATGAGCACGTCGCGCGGACCGGGCTCACGGCGCTGGAAGCGGTGCGACTTCATCGGCGAGCGGGCGTCGAAGGCGGCCCATCCCTTTGCGTCGAGCATGTGGCTCTCTCCTCAATGGCCTCAGCGCGCGCGGGCGCGGAAGCAGGTGTAGGTGAATGACGCGCCGGGGTCTCGCTCGAGCCCCAGGATCTCGGCGCAGGCCGCGTCGGCGCGGGCCCGCAGCGAGACGGGAAGCGACTCGCGGGCGCTGTCGAGGATCTCGGCGAACTCCTCGAGCATGCCGTGGAAGTAGCCGGGAGGCGAGCCGTGGTGCAGGTGGAAGGTGGTGGGCAGGACCTGCACGTCGGAAAAGCCGGCGGAGCGGCAGAGGCCGTAGAGCTTGCGGCCCACGATCGGGTCGCCTCCGCCGTCCTCCTGCGCCTTCCAGAGCGCGCGGAAGCACTCCTCCGCCAGCGGGATGCGCGGCCAGAAGGAGAGCGAGTCGTTGTCCACCTCCGACATCCAGACCACGCCGCCGGGAGTGAGGAGCCGCCGCACTTCGCGCAGGATGGGAACGTCGCGGCCGCGCGGCACGTGCTCGAGGAACCACGACCAGTGCACCACGTCGAAGGAGCGGCTGCGGAAGGGCAGCGCGGAGGCGTCGCTCTGCACCACCGCGAGCGACGGAGTCCGCTGCCGGGCGGCCTTCAGTTGTGGGAGCGAAAGGTCCGCGCCGAAGAGGAGCGCGTCGGGAAGCCGGGCCATCAGCCGGCGCATCATCGCGCCGGTGCCGCAGGCGAGGTCGAGCACGCGAGCGCCCGGTCCCGCCTCCACCCCGTCGAGGATCCAGCGGGTGAGAAAGCGCGCCTGCTTCTCCAGGCGCTCGATCTCCTTGGCGTCGGTCTCGCCATGGATGTAGCTGGCCACGCCGCCCTTGTAAGCTCCGCTGGGCTTCCGCGCCAGCGGCGTTGAACCCTACGATGCGAGATGCAGCCCGAGCGGCAGGGCTTCGCCGAAGACGCGCTGTTCGTCCTTCTCGCCGAGCGCCTGCACCTCGCGGATGGCGCCCGACCATTCCGGGGGAGCGCCGGACTTTTCCAGCCGGTCGGCGGCGCGGAGGCGCACGGACTCGTCGAGATCGCGGGCCCGGTCGCCGCTGAGGCGGGCGAGTTGCGCGACGGCGAAGGGCGCCTCGTCGGCGCGGCGGAAGTCGAGGGCGAGGAGCTTCTCCAGCCATTCCGTCGCGACCTCGGGAGGAACCGCGTGGTGGGCGGCGCCGGCGACGGGCACGCGCGCGCCCAGCCGCCCCAGCGCCCAGGCGACGCCAGGGCCGGGCAGCTTCTCCACAAGCCAGCTCCCTGCCTCGATCTTGCGCGGCACCGGCAGACGCTCCAGCGCGCCGAGCAGGCGCACCATCTCGTCCGGCGCCAGCCCCGGGGGCCTCTTGCCCGGATTCGCCACGCGGCCCTTGGGGGCGGGGCGCAGGTGTGGCGCGACCGCCTCGAAGAGCGCCTCGTGCGCATCGCCCGGAAGCCCCGCCGCTACGCGGCGCCAGAGGATCCACCACGAGGCCCAGACCGCCGCCTCCTTGTGGTGCGTGAGCCCCTGGGCAAAGAGCGTCCAGGCCTGCTCCGTCCGCCACTCGTCCAGAGGAGCGCCGAACCCGGGCCGCAGGAGATATCCGCAGAGCGAGAGGAAGATGCGCTCGTGATCGGCGCTGCGCCTTCGCTTCTGCGCGCCTGCCCAGAGCACGCCCCAGAGGTCGCGGTCGGTGGCCAGCGTCCACGAGGCCCGGTCGCCGAGCACGCGCTCGAGGCCGCGCCAGAGGTCCTTGGCGTGCGCGTGTGCCACCGGCTTCTTGCCGTAGACGATCTGGATCTGCTCGCGCGCGGCCTCGATGGTTCGGGGAAGCTGCGAGACGCCGCCCGCCTCCGGCGCGCCTGCGCGGAGCTGGAACTCCAGCTTCCAGCGCTGCGCGCCCTCGCAGAACACCTCCAGCGTGCCGATCTCGGTGAGCGAGGCGCGCACCCGCACCGGAACCGTAGCTTCGCCCGGGATCACCGCCTGCACGGGCGGCAGCTCGGCCAGATCGTCGTCCACCGCCACCACGTCGCCGGGCTGCTCGGGGCGGTACCCGCTGGAGGCGAAGAGCCGGAAGCGCACCGGCCGCCCCAGCACCAGCGTGAAGTCGCGGCCGAGCGGCTGCTCCGATCCTTCCGCCGCGCCGCGCGGCACCACGCAGACCGCCTTCTCGCCGTCGCCCACGCCCACGTAGTAGGCGCGCGGACTGCCGCCGCCGATGCGCAGGCCCAGCCCCCGGCGCACCAGCGCGTAGGTTGCGGCGCCGCGGGCGACGGCCAGGTCGGGCGCGTCGTTGCGCAGCCGCCGCAGCGGGCGTCCGCCCCAGCTCGAGATCACCTCGGTCAGGCGGTCTGCCAGGAGCGTCGGGGTGAGCGCGCCGCCGTTGTAGAGCACGGCGTCCAGGTGCTGGCCGGCTGCCGTGCGCGCATGGCGTTGCAGGAACGCGGCTGCGTGCCGGGTGATCGCAGGGTCGGCGGCATAGGGCAGTCCCATCTCGGTGAGGCCGGCTGTGCGCGCCGTCCGCGCCGGGGCGTCGGTGGCCGTCACGCGAGGGAAGAAGCCGTCGAGGAGCAGCGCGCGCACCTCCTCGCGGGAAAGGTCCGCGCTCTGCGCCCCGCCCACCAGCCGCGAGCCGCTGCCGGCCACCGCCACCGTGGCGCGCGCCGGCGCCTCCGCCGAGAGCAGCAGCTCCTTGGCTCCGCGGCAGGCCTCGACCAGGGCGCCGAAGCGCGCCGAGTCGAGCCGGCCGGGCATCCGCGCCTCCGCGGCGCGGGCCAATGCCATGTCCATGTTGTCGCCGCCGAGCAGCAGGTGATCGCCCACCGCGATGCGCTGGAGCAGCGGCGGCGCGTCCTCGCGCACCTCGGCGCGGATCAAGGTCAGATCGGTGGTGCCGCCGCCCACGTCCACCACCAGGAGCAGCCGCACCTCGCGCAGCTCGTCGGCGAGGGATCCGCGGTGCACCCGGGTCCAGTCGTAGAAGGCGGCCTGCGGCTCCTCCAGGAGCACCACCCGGGGCAGCCCGGCCTCCGCCGTTGCGCGCAAGGTGAGCGCGCGGGCGCCCTCGTCGAAGGAGGCCGGGACGGTGACGATGACCTCCTGCCCCGCGAGCGGCGCCGATGGGTGCGCCGCGTCCCAGGCGCCGCGCAGGTGCGCGAGGATGCGCGCGCTTGCGGTCACCGGAGACAGGCGCGTCACGTCGGGCGGCGCGCCCCAGGGCAGGATCCCGGCGGTGCGGTCCACCGAGGGATGGCAGAGCCAGCTCTTGGCCGAGGCCACGTGCCGGCCGGGCACCTGCGCGCCGCGCTCGCGGGCGAAGGCGCCCACCACGGACTCGCCGAGCTTCTCTACCGACGCCGGCAGGTAGAGGTGCGACGGCAGCAGCTTGCGCGGCTGGGTCTGCGCCGCGGCCACGAGCTGCGGCACCTCGAAGACGCGGACCTCGGGATCCCGCTCGTCGAGGTCGGCGTACGCGAGCGCGCTGTTGGAGGTGCCGAGGTCGATGCCGACCGCGTACCTCACTCGTGCCTCACCGAGAACTCGAGCTGGAAGGTGCGCCCCTCGGCGGAGACGAGGCGCAGCTCCAATGTTCCCACCTCGGTGACGTGGGCGCGCAGGTGCACGGGCAGCACGTCGCCGGCGCCGCCGCCTTCGGAGGGGAGCGTGGTCTCGATGGCGGGCAGCTCCTCCAGCGACTCGACGTCCTCCACCACCGTGCCGGGCGCGTCGTCCCGGCGCGAGCTGGAGGCGAAGAAGCGGAAGGACGCCGTCTCGCCCACCACCGCGCCCACTTCCAGTCCGGGAAGATCGACCGTGCCGCCCTCCTCCATGCCGAAGGGCGCAAGGCAGATGGCGCGCACCGGCGCGGCGAACCCGGGCACCGCCGGCACCGCCGCTTCCACACCCACGTAATAGGCGCGAGCGGTGCCGCCGCGGATGCGGATGCCCCGGCCGCGCCGCGCCAGCCCCGAATAGGCGGCGCCGGCGGCCACCGCGAGGTCGAGCGACGAAGAGCGCAGCCGCTTGAGCGCAGGTCCGCCCTCGGCGCGCACCCACCTCTCCACCAGCGCCGCGATGCGCTCTTGCAGCGAGGCGTCCTTGAAGACGCCGCCGTTGAAGAGGATGGCGGTGGGATGCGGGAAGGTGGCGCCCTTCTTCGGCCCCACCGCGCCCGCGCTGCGCCTGAGGAAGGCGGCCAGGTGCCGCGTCACCGCCGGGTCCTGCGCGTAGGGAAGCCCGATGGTCGTCAGGCCGGCGCGCCGCTGGACCGCCGGCGCGGCAGTGACGTCCACCTCGGGAAAGAAGGAGTCCACGGTGCGCCGCCGCTCCTCCTCCGTCAGCTCCGCGCGGAGCGTGCCGCCCACCAGCCCGCTGCCGCGGCCGGGAATGACGAGCGCGGTGGTGCCGGTCTCCTTGGCGTTGCGGCAGGCGTAGGTGAGCGCGGCGAACTGCCAGGAGTCGAGGCGGGTGCCCTTCGCCTTGAGCTTCTCGTTGACCGCGTGGGCGAGCGCGAGGTCGACGTTGTCGCCGCCGAGCAGGATGTGGTCGCCCACGGAAAGGCGCGTCAGCGCAAGCCGCCCCTCGTCCTCCGCGACCGCGATGAGGGAGAAGTCGGTGGTGCCGCCGCCCACGTCGACGACGAGGATCACCTCGCCGGGCTGGACGTGCTTGCGCCACCCTTCGCCGGCGGCTTGCACCCAGGCGTAGAGGGCGGCCTGCGGCTCCTCCAGGAGCGTCAGGTGCTCGAGCCCCGCTTCCTTTGCCGCCTGCACCGTCAGCTCCCGCGCGACGGCGTCGAACGAGGCGGGCACGGTGAGCGTCACGGCCTGGTCCGCGAGCGAGAGCTTGTCGCCCGCGTGCGCGGCGTCCCACGACTTGCGGACGTGTCCAAGGATGCGTGCGGCGGCCTCCACCGGCGAGATGCGCCCGACGTCCGCCTCTGCGCCCGGAGGCAGGAGCTGCGAGCGGCGGTCCACGCCGGGATGCGAGAGCCAGCTCTTGGAGGAGGCCACCAGCCGCCCCGGCACCTGCGCCCCGCGCTCGCGCGCGTACGCGCCCACCACGAACCCGCCCAGCCCCTCGTGCGCCGGCGGCAGGTACACGAACGAGGGCAAGAGCTCGCGCGGCGCCGTCTCGCCGCGGGCGACCATCTGCGGAATGGGCAGCGGAACGGGCGCGGGCAACGGCTCGCCGGGGCGCTCAGGCTCCGCCAGATCCACCTCGGCCAGGGCGCTGTTGGTGGTTCCGAGGTCGATGCCAACCGAGTAGCGCGCATCCATCAGGGCAACTCCACCTCTGCGGGCGCGATCACGGTGGGGTCGCCGGACGCGGTGGGCATGCGCACCTCCGCGGCCTTCCAGCCGTGATGGCGGAGCGTGCCGTTGAAGGGCGGAGCGCCGCTCAGGTTGCCGGTGAGGCGGACGGCCTGCGGGTCGAAGCCGGCCGGAACGGTGACCGGTGCGCCTTCCGGCTCGCGGCGGATGGGGGCGAAGGTGAACGCGGAGCGCAGCGCCTTGCGGCAGCCCTCGTGCACGGTGCGGGCGGCGGCGCCCACCTGCTCGTCGGGGAAGCCGGCCAGGTCTTCCTCGCAGAAGTCGATCAGCCGGCCTTCCCGCTGGAGCAGGGCCAACAGGTGCAGCGCCGGGCTGGCGGGCTGGGGAGCGGGCGCGGGCTTCTCCGCGGCAAGCGCCGGCTTCTCCGCGGGCAGCGCCGGCGCTCCCTGGCGCAGGGCGACCACGCGCGCGGCGAACTCCGCGTCGAAGACGATGCGGAACCAGCAGACGATGGCGAGCCAGAGGCGCGCGAAGAACGAAGGCTGAGCAGGCATGGCGGCGCAACTTACGTCGCGGCGCGCGGGCGTCAACCCTGATGAAGGCGTGAGCCCCGCGGTCTCGCTTCCGGGAAGACAGGGACGTCGTATTTTCCGGCATCGCCGTGGCCGAGCTCCTCTGCGCGCGTGAAGACGAGCCGGCCGGTCATCGAGGCCAGGACCGCCAGCGCCACCACCGAGGCGAAGCGAAGCGAAGCCGAGATGGCCAGGTGGGCGGTCAGGTCCATGTCGCCGCGAAAGTCGGGCGGCGCGCGCATCGCCTGCGCGAGAGCGACGACGGCGAATGCGGCGACCGCCAGCCGGATGGGCCCGATGTCCTTCCCGATGCGTGCTTCGAACGCGGGCGCGGCCCAGGGCAGGAGCCACGGGCGGCCGGGCTGCTCGAGGGCGGAATCGATCATCGCCGCCGGGAGCAAGGCGATCGCGAGCACCGCGACGACGATCGCCGCCAGCGTTGGCGCGGATCGCTGTCCGCCGTCGACCAGGGCATTGCCAGCTACCCACCAGTCCCTTCCCATCCACGCGAGCGATTGCGACGCCCAGGTCACGACCGCCGCGAGCGCCAGCGCTCTTGGACCCAGGGCCTGCCGGATCGCGGCGCGCACCTGCAAGCGGAAGGGAGCAACCTCGGCGCGCGGCATGGTGATGACCGACGCCATGCTGCCGCAAGACGCGCAAACGACGATCTCGCCCCGCCCCGCCGCGACCGCCGCGGCGCAAGCCTCGCACAGGTTGCACGCGCAGCGTTCACAACGCCAGGCGGCCGCTGCCGCGGGGTGCCGTCCGCACCGTGGATGACCGCCAGACATCCGGGGAACGTTCCGCGATGCCGCAGGCTGCGGTCAAGGAGCGGCGCATGAAGGGGGCTCTCCGACATCCTCTCGCCAGGGAAACGAGGCGCGTCGTCCGGGCTCGTCCCGACCACCCTGTTTCGGAGGCACGCAGGCGCCGGGCGTCCCTCCCGGCCACTCCCTGTCACCGACGTCGTGGGTCCGCGTCAGCGATCTTTCTGGCACCGATCTGGAAGTGATCCATCGGGGCCCGGACCCTTGACGTCAGGCCGTCGGTGATCATTGGTCCCCAATCAAATGAGGCAACTTCGACTCACACTGCCGCGGCGGGGTGGCGAGCGGCCCGCAGCCGGGCGCAGGCCGAAGGGGCGGCGGCCCATGGTTTCGCATCGGGCACGGCCGCGGTTCGAGAAGCCGGCCGCCGTGCAGGTGACGTTGCGCGCGGCCGGGCACGTCTGGAGCCTTCGCAGCCGCCGCTGCTTCGGCGTCGTCGAGGCGTGCCTGGCGGCGGCGCGGGAGCGGTTCGGGCTGCGGGTCATCGAGTTCACGGTGCTGGGCAACCACCTGCACCTCGTCGTCGAAGCCGACGACGACGCGGCGCTCTCCCGCGGCATGCAAGTACGAGGCGCCGCGCCGGGACCGGATTCTTTCCCACCCACGGACCTGGCTGCTCCGGTCGGGATGGCGGCGGGCCACCACCGTGCCGCAGTGGCTCGCCGCGAACGCCTGGCCCCCGCCATGGACGCAGGAGCATCGTCCGGACGCCTCGGCGCACCACGCCTCGCGGGAACGATGCTAGAAGTCCCGGCCCATGCGACCACTGGCCCTCTGCATCGCCCTCGCGTCCCTCCTCGCCTGCAAGACGCCGGCTGCTTCCGGCAAATCCACGGAGACCACTTCGGCGCCAGCCACGGCTGCCGAAGCGAAGATCTCCGTCGACCAGGGCGCCCTGGTCTCCGCGCTGGTGCAGAAGCACGGCGAGGCGGCGCGGGCCCGAGCCGAGCGCGGCGTGCGCCAGGTGGCGGCGTACTGGCGCGCCGAGGACGGAGACGCGGCGGCGCTGAAGGGCTTCGTCGAGGAGAGCTTCGTCGCCGACCCGCAGCAGCTCGATGCGCTGCTCAAGCGGTTCTCGGCGGCCTTCGAGCAGATCGACGGGCACATGCTGGAGATCGGCCGCGCGCTGCGGAGCTGGAGCGAGCTGGAGCTCGGGCCGCAGATGGACGTGGACCAGCTCTTCGCCGCCATCGACGTCTCCGCCCATCTTCCCGAGGACCTCTTCTCCTCCAGGCTCGCCTTCGTGGCGCTGCTCAACTTCCCGCAGCCGGACCTCCAGGAGATGGTGGCGAACGGCCCGCGCTGGTCGCGCAAGGAGTGGGCGGAGGCGCGGCTCACCCGCCGCTTCGCGCTGCGGCCTTCGGGAGCGGCGCGGCAGGCGGTGTCCAAAGCCAGCGCGGACGCCGAGGCGTACATCGCCGGGTACAACATCTGGATGCACCACGTGCTGGCGCCGGACGGCAAGCGCATCTTCCCCAAGGGCGTGCGCCTGCTCACGCACTGGAACCTGCGCGACCAGATCAAGGCCGACTACGCGGAGAAGGACAAGCCGCTCGCGCTCGAGCGGCAGCGGCTGGTGCGTGAGGTGATGGAGCGCATCGTCACCCAGGCCATTCCCCAGGGCGTGATCGACGATCCGCGGGTGGACTGGAACCCCGCGACCAATGCCGTGACGCCGTCGCCGGCCGGCGAGGTGGAGACCGGGCAGATGAAGGCGCAGGGCAAGCGCCCTCCGGAGCCGAAGGTCTCCGCCGACCGCGAGCCCGACACGCGCTACGCGGTGCTGCTGGCGGACTTCCGCGCCTCGCGGATGCTGGACGCGGACTCGCCGATGGCGCGCACGGAGATCGACCGGCACTTCCAGCTCGACGACGAGATCCCC
>DASSQZ010000162.1:0-3497 GCA_035702105.1 Myxococcales bacterium
AGCTCGATCACCGTGCACGTCGGGCCCCCGCCGCGCACCGGCACGCACGCGCGCTGGCAGGTGGCGGATACGGGAGAGGTCATCCGCCTGATCCACTGGCTGGCGGACGCCCGCAGGCGCTCCTGAGGATCCGCAGAGGCCACGGGCGCGCCGCTCCGCGGATGCGCGGCGCGGGCGGACGCGGCAACCTCCCCGGCGCCACCGGAGCGGACCGCGTGCTAAGAACGGGAGGGCATGGCCCGCCTCGACCCGCACAGCTACGCCGATACCGATCAGCCGCGCACCCGCAGCATCGAGCTCGCGGTCGAGGTGGACTTCGACCGGCGCGAGCTCGCGGGCGACGTGGTGCTGCGCTTCCAGAATCCCGGCGCCGGGCCGCTCGATCTCGACACCCGCGGGCTGCGCATCGACGCGGTGGAGTCGCTCTCGGGCGCTCCGCTGCGGCATGCGCTCTCGCCCTCCGAGCCCATCCTCGGCGCGCGGCTGCGCATCGAGCTGCCCCAGGGCACCGACGGCGTCCATCTCCGCTACGCCACCTCGCCCTCCGCCACCGCGCTGCAGTGGCTCGCGCCCTCGCAGACCCAGGGCAAGGCGCAGCCGTTCCTCTTCTCGCAGGCGCAGCCCATCCACGCCCGCTCCATCCTTCCCCTCCAGGACACGCCCCGCTTCCGCATCACCGTGGGCTCGGCGCGGTTCACGGTGCCGGCGCGGCTGCGCGCGCTGATGGCGGCGGCGTCGCGGGGACGCGAGCCCAGGGGCGAGCTGGCGGTGGACGTCTTCGAGATGCCGCAGCCCATTCCGCCCTACCTGCTCGCCTTCGCGGTGGGCGACCTGACGCCGCGCCAGCTCTCGGCCCGCTGCGCCGTCTGGGCCGAGCGCGCGCTGGCGGACGAGGCGGCCTACGAGTTCGCGCAGGTCGAGGACATGCTGGTCTGCGCCGAGGAGCTGTTCGGACCCTACGAGTGGGAGCGCTACGACATCCTCATCATGCCGCCCAGCTTCCCCTACGGCGGCATGGAGAACCCGCGGCTCACCTTCCTGACCCCTTCGGTGATCGCCGGCGATCGTTCGCTGGTGAACGTCGTGGCCCACGAGCTGGCGCACGCGTGGACCGGGAACCTGGTCACCAACGCGAGCGCCAACGACTTCTGGCTCAACGAGGGCTTCACCGTCTACGCCGAGCGCCGCATCCTCGAGGCGCTGGAGGGCCGCGAGTCGGCGGAGCTGCACGCCGCCATCGGGCTGCACGACCTCAAGGTCACCCTCGAGCGGTTCGCGGACCGCCCGCAGCTCACCCGGCTGCGCACCGATCTCTCCGGGGTGGATCCCGACGAGGCGTACTCCACCGTGCCCTACGAGAAGGGATACCTGCTCCTGCGCATGCTGGAGGAGACCGCGGGCCGCGCCGCCTGGGACGGCTTCCTCCGCTCCTATCTCGAAGCCTTCCGCTTCCAGAGCATCACCACGCAGGACTTCCTCGACTTCCTCGAGGCGCACCTGCCCGGGCTCGCCGCGCGCGCCGGCGCGCCCGCCTTCATCGACGGGCCCGGGCTGCCGGCGAACGCGCCGCTGCCGCGCTCGCAGCGGCTCTCGGAGCTGCAGGCCGGCACCGCCGAACCGGGCAATCCCACCGAGCTGCTCGCCTGGCTCCAGTCGATGCAGCCCGACGCGGCGAGGCTGCGCGAGCTGGACGCGCGCTTCCGCCTCTCCACCCGGCGCAGCCTGGAGCTGCGGCACACCTTCGTGCTCCTGCAACTGCGCGCAGGCGTTCCCGAAGGCGTGGAGGGCGCCCGCCGCGTCGCCCTGGAGACCGGGCGGATGAAGTACCTGCGGCCCGTCTTCACCGAGCTGGCGCGGCGCGATCCCAGGGCCGCCGAGCGCATCTACGCGGAGGCGCGCAGCGGATATCACAACATCGCGCGCTCCGTGGTGGAGGGGCTGTTGAAAAACGCGCCGCCGGGGCGCTAGGGTCCGGTCACACCCACACGGGCGGGAGGGAACCATGCTCCGATGGTTCTTCGTCGCAGCGGTCCTGTGGCCGATGTCCGCATTCGCGGGGAAACACTACGTCCTCAAGGCCACTCCACAGAACGTGCAGTGGGGCTGGCTCGATCCCAAGGAGCCGCCGCGGCTGACCATCGAGTCGGGAGACACCGTCTCCATCGAGACGATGATGCACGCCATGGATCAGATCCAGAAGGGCACCTCGATGGAGAAGATCGTCGAGCTGCGCAAGGCCAATCCGGGAGGCGGCCCGCACTCGCTCACCGGCCCCATCTTCGTCAAGGGCGCCGAGCCCGGCGACGTGATGGAGATCCGCATCCTCAAGATCGTGCCCAAGAAGGTCGGCACCAACTTCAACCTGCCCGGCAAGGAGTTCCCCACCATCGGCGTGCTCGCCAAGGATTTCCCCGAAGGCTACGTGAAGTATTTCGACATCGATCCCAGGGCCAAGACGGTGCAGTTCAAGCCCGGCATCGACATTCCCCTGCGGCCGTTCCCGGGGACGCTGGCGGTGGGCATCGACCCCGACGATCCCTCGCCGCGCAAGGGCGGCTCCAAGGATCCGATGGCGCCGGTGAGCACGCTGCGGCCCTGGAAGAACGGCTCGAACATGGACATCAACGAGCTGACCGAGGGGAGCACGATCTACATCCCCATCTTCCTCAAGGGCGGCCTGATCTGGACCGGCGACTCTCACTGCGCGCAGGGCAACGGCGAGGTGAACCTGACCGCGCTGGAGTGCTCGTACCAGGAGATCCGCCTGCAGCCCATCGTGCACAAGGACATGAAGCTGACCTGGCCGCGGATCGAGACGAAGACGCACTACATCCAGGTGGGCTTCGACGAGAATCTCGAGAAGGCGTTCGCCAACGCGCTCAACGAGACGGTGGACTTCCTGGTGCAGAAGAAGGGCCTCGACCGCTACGAGGCGTACTCGCTCGCCGCCATGGCCGCGGACTGCCGGGTGAGCCAGATGGTCGACGTCCGCAAGGGCGTCCACTGCATGATCCCCAAGTCCATCTTCACCACGAAGACGACGGCCGGGCGGAACTAGCCAGACCTCCCACATCTGATTACAGAAAATGGTGTCGGGTACGCTAGCTGCTGGGTGTGGGCGGCGGCGGGTCTACCAGACATCTGGCTGTTGGTCCGTTCAGGGGGAGGTTGCTTGACAGCCCCGAGAAGCTGACCGACTCTGCGCCCGGTGGATCGAAGTGGCATGAAGTGGATCGCCACTGCCACACAGGGGATCGCGGGCCATGTTCTCGGGCGTCTTCCAGCATTCGATCGACGCCAAGGGCCGCACCAGCCTTCCCGCGAAATTTCGCGAGCTGCTCGCCGCGCAGAGCGCCGACCGGCTCTTCGTCACCACCGATCTGATCGACGACTGCCTGGTGGCCTTCGCGCCGGCGAGCTGGCAGCGGATGGCGGAGAAGATCGCCTCGCTCTCCATGTTCGACGAGCGCACCCGCCTGCTCACGCGCAGCTTCATC
>DASSQZ010000163.1:0-30278 GCA_035702105.1 Myxococcales bacterium
AGGCTCGAGACCAGCGCGTGCCCCGACTCGTGGTAGGCGACGATCTCCTTCTCCTTGTCGTTCATGCGTCGGGTCTTCTTCTCCAGGCCGGCCACCACGCGCTCGATGGCCTCCATGAAGTCGGCCATGATCACCTTCTCGCGGTCCTTGCGCGCGGCCAGCAGCGCCGCCTCGTTGACCACGTTGGCGAGGTCGGCGCCGGCGAACCCCGGCGTGCGCGCCGCCACCAGCTTGAGGTCCACGTCGGCGCCCAGCTTCACCTCGCGCGAGTGGATGCGGAGGATGTCCTCGCGCCCCTTGCGGTCGGGGCGATCGACCAGCACCTGCCGGTCGAACCGGCCCGGGCGCATCAGCGCCGGGTCGAGGATCTCGGGCCGGTTGGTGGCGGCGAGCACGATCAGCGCGGTGCGGGAATCGAAGCCGTCCATCTCCGCCAGCATCTGGTTCAGGGTCTGCTCGCGCTCGTCGTGGCCGCCGAACATGCCGGCGTTGCGGCTCTTGCCGATGGCGTCGAGCTCGTCGATGAAGATGATGGCCGGCGCCTTGGCTGCAGCCTGCTGGAAGAGGTCGCGCACGCGGGCAGCGCCCACGCCGACGAACATCTCCACGAACTCGGAGCCGGACAGGCTGAAGAAGGGAACGCCCGCCTCGCCCGCCACGGCGCGCGCGAGCAGCGTCTTTCCGGTGCCCGGCGGGCCCACCAGCAGCACGCCCTTGGGAATGCGCCCGCCCAGCCGCCGGAACTTGGCGGGCGTCTTGAGGAACTCGACGATCTCCTTCAGCTCGTCGGCGGCCTCCTCGACGCCGGCCACGTCCTTGAAGGTGACGCCGGTGTTCGACTCCATGTAGACGCGCGCCTTGGTCTTGCCGAAGGACATCACGCCCGGAGGCCCGCCCGGCATGCCGCCCGACATGCGCCGGGTGAGCCAGGAGACGAAGAGGAGCCCGATGCCGATGGGGACGACCAGCATCCAGATCATGTCGCTCATGCCGTTCTCGGCCACCGCCTCGAACTCGATGTGCTTCTGCTGCAGCGTCTGCACCAGCGTCGTGTCGCCGGTCACCCGGGTGGCGAACCAGGGCAGCTCGCCCTTGGGCTGCGTCTCGCCGGGCTTCGGGTAGCACTTCACCCACTCGTTGCTGAGGACGACTTTCTGGCATCCGCCGCTCTGGATGCGCTCCATCAGCCGGCTGTAGGGCACGCGCTGGAATCCCGCGTCCTGGAAGAGCGAGCGCAGGAGCAGAAAGCCCACCAGCAAGAGCAGCACGTAGATCAGCGGCGAACCGAACCGCGGACCCGTGCCGGGCTGTTTGTCCAGTTTCTTCCCGCGCGGATTCGGCTTGCCGATCGCCATCGAACGGTCCCCTCCCCCGAGGTCGCAGTACTCCCCCAGGGGATAGGGTAGGGACGGAGCGCGTCATCGGGGAGCCGGGCTTGCGTCCGACCGTCGGCTCAGTGCGTCAGGTCGAGCAACTGGGCCACCGTCTTCTCGTCCGCCGCGGGGAACTCGTACTGGTCCATCTCCTGCGGCGACACCCAGCGGTGGTCGTGGACCTTGCGGTGGTCGATCTGCCCACGAAGGAGCTTGCAGCGGTACACGCGGAAGTCGATGTCGTAATGCGGATACGAGTGCTGCACGTGGATGACGCGGTCGCCCACGTCCACGTCGATCTCCATCTCCTCCTTCAACTCGCGGGCGAGCGCCTCCTCGTCGCTCTCGCCCTCTTCGACGCGCCCGCCGGGGAATTCCCACAGCAGCGGGAGCGTTGCCGTCGGGCGACGCTGCGTGATCAGGTACTTGCCGTCCTTCTCGATCATGGCGGCGACGACGCGGATGCGGGAGGGCATGGGCTCCGACGATAGACCCCCGTGCAGCAGCCGGCAAGGCGTCCGAAAGGCCGCTTGCATGGCGGGCGGCGGCGCTTAACCTTGGAGGAGGAGGCTGGATGCCTGCGTTCATCTTCGCGCTCGTGCTCGCGCAGGCCGCCGTCGCGCCCACGAAGGCCACCCGGCGCGTCCAGGGCCCTGCCGCCGGCGCGCCGGCCAAGGCCAGGCCACCGCCCGCCGCTCCGCCGCCACAGGCGCAGCCGCCGCTCTGCACCGGCGACTACGCCGACGCGCTTCCCGCCGAGAAGGCCAACTCCATCGTCGACGCGGGCAAGGAGCCGTTCGTCTTCGCCATCCGCAACACCGCCACCTACGAGCACGTCTACTACGGCCGCGACGGCAAGCTGCGCCGCGCCTACCTGCGATCAGTGCAGCACGGCACGGGTTTCGGCTATCGGGTGGTGAACGGCGAGACGCAGATCGTCACCAACGAGCACGTCGCCAGCCAGCCGGAGGTCACCGACGACGACCATCACGTCGAGGGCGTGCCCACCGGCAGCAAGAAGGTGCGCGAGCAGCTCAAGATCGTGCGCGACGAGAACGACGACTACGAGCCCGGCCACGTGCCCCTCGCCAAGCTGCTCTCCGACCCGCAGGCGGACATCGCGGTGCTCAAGGCGCGCAAGCGGCTGGCGGTCATGCCCTACCGCGTGGGCCGCTCCGGCGCGCTGCGCGCGGGCAACCTGGTCCAGGTGCGCGGCTTTCCGCTCGGCGCCTTCGCGGCGCTCAACAGCGGCAAGGTGATCAACCCCTCCACGCTGGATTCGGAGCGGGCCTGGAACCACACCGACTTCATGATCGACGCGCTGCTCGCCGCGGGAAACAGCGGCAGCCCGGTGTTCGCGGTCTCCTGCCGCACCTCGGAACCCGAGCTGGTGGGCATCTACCACGCCGGCTACACCGACGCCGCGGCGCTCAACGCGGTGGTCGCCATCGATCAGCTCCGCGACGAGTTGGAGACGCTGAAAGTCCCCAAGCGCGATCCCGCGGGGCTGAAGGACGTCACCGCCGAGGACCGCGACAAGCTCGTCAAGCAACTGTTCGCCGAGCCCACCCGCAGTCTCACCTTCCCCTTCGCCGGCCGGTCGGTGGTGGCCACGCTGATCGATCCGCAGACGCTGCGCTTCTCCATCCTCGACGACGACTTCCCGCTCTCGACGCAGGAGTCGCTCGGGCTGGTGGACCGCGGGCACAACGGCTTCGGCACGCTGGACGGCATCACCGTGCAGGTGGACGGACAGCCCAGCGAGGTGAGCGCGCAGGCCCTGGACCAGGACGTGCGCGAGCACTTCGACCGGGTCTACGATGCGCTCTGGCGGCAGGTGCTGGGGGTGGTGGAGTACAGGGCGAAGCTGGGCAAGGGAAGGCTCAGCGCCGACGCCTTCGCCGACGCGCAGGTGGCGCGGCAGCGGTTGCGCAAGCGGACGGCGGAGCAGAAGGAGATGCTGAACATCTGCATGTTCGAGGCGGACCGCGCCAACTTCGGGGCGGCTCGCGTGCAGGCCACGGCGCCGGCGGCGACCACTCCGGACGTGGCGCTGTCGGGCACCGCGCCCTGATCGCGCAGACAGACTGCAGGCTGGTTTACGGCGGCAAGTCTTCAGGCGGTTCATGGCCGCCACGTCGCCGGCTGCCGTCATCGGCCGTCCGGCCACCGCGACAGCCGCGCACGTTCGTTCCGGAGCACGATTGCCGCTTTCGCCGGGGCGGCCGTCGAGGCAGCCGGCCGACCGATGGAGGTCCGCCGGCTCCCGCGCGCGGCAAGCTCATTCGCGCCCAATGCCACCGCGCGGCAAATGTGTTGTCACATCGTCAACTCGTCCCAGGACGAGTTCCCGACTCGAGAACGCGTTGGCGGGGACCCGTCGATTCGCCAGTGCTACCCGCAGCGACCGCTCGCCTCAGCTGGAGCCACGCGCCTTGACCCTCCGTCACCGTCGAGCGAAGAATCGTTCGAGAATCGGTAATTGTTGTGGCAGTACACCATCGACAACGATGCCTGCGACAGCGTGTACCAGTACGCTCCTGCGCCTGGAAGAAGCAGGCTGATGCCGATCGATACAGCCCTGTTGCGCTTTCTTGCAATCTTCACGAGCTGTTCGAGCGTCCCGCTGTCAGGATCCGGCTGATCGCCATTCGAGCCGCAGTTTCTTTCGCTGGACCGCGCAGTCGCGCAGGTACATATTGATCAGCGTTTGATAGGGAGGCGCCCGCCTCGTCGGCGAGCTTCTTGAAGTACGTCAAGGTATCGCGATCCAGCCGGATCGCGACCTGCCCTCTTGAGCCGCCTCGCGTACGGGTTCTTGACGGACCGGGAAAAGCCATATTCCTTCCTCATGGCTTCCACCAACGCGCATACTCTGCCCCTTTCTTGCGGGTTGCTTTCCGGGCAGAGATGATGCGGATCACCTCGTCGCCTCTTCGATAGCAGTGGCACACGGCCAGCAGACGCAGCGAGGATTCGCACCGTCCCTGGCAGGATCCCACTCGAACCGAAGCTCACCTGGCATAAATGGATTATGACTACACTGTAGTTGAGATCAACCGATCTCGCCGCGTTGCGGCCGCCGAAGGTACTGCCCACGCGACGAGCGTCAGCGCAAGAACGACCAGGCGATTCCGGTTGTCGGAGAACACCCGCAAGATCTACTCCTCAGTCAGGGCCAGGGTGCGCCATGGCAGCGCATCACTCCTCCCGGGACGAGCTACGGGTCCAAATAGTGCTTGACATGTTTTGTGGAGCATTGGCGGGGAACATCCCGGTTCTCCTTGCGGACGGCCGGCACAGCGGCGCAGGTGCGGTTACCGGGCGCTGCTGTCACTCGGCGGCGCCACGACTCGGGTGCACCTCGGAAACGCGCCAGACGCGGCCGGCGGCGTCGCGAAATCAGCGTGATACGCTTTTCGCATGAACAATCTATCCATTACGGCAATGAGCAACGACGAACTCGTCTCGGCCACCCGCGAGCTCGCGCGGCGGTCGTGCGCGGTCGAGGCGGATCTGCTTCTTCACCTCGGTGAGATCGATGCGCGCAAGATCTACCTCGACCGCGCCCATCCGTCGATGTTCGCGTTCTGCACGCGCGAGCTCGGTTTCTCAGAGGGGGCCGCTTACAACCGGATCCACGTCGCGCGGATTGCGCGAAGCCTGCCAGCCGTCATCGAGGCGCTGCGCTCGGGCCTCGTTCACCTCGCTGGGCTTCGGATCCTCGCGCCGCACCTCACGAATGAGAATCATGCCGATCTGCTCCGGCGGGCAGCGGGGCGGAGCAAGGAGGAGATCGCGTTGCTCGCCGCCGCCCTCGCTCCTCGCCCGGCAGCATCGGTGAGCCTGCGCAAGCTGCCTGAGCATCCGACACCGCGGCCGTTGACGCTCACGCAACCGCCGCCGCGACCGGACAAGCCGCCCCCGCCGCCGGTCATGCCGATCGCGGAGGAAACCTACAAGCTGCAAATGACCATCTCGCGCGAGTTCCGCGAGGAGATCCGGGAGGCGCAGTCCCTTCTCCGGCACCGCGTGCCTGACGGCGATCTCGCGAAGATCTTTCGGGCGGCGCTGGAGCGATACGTTGCCGAAGTGAAGAAGGAGCGATTCGCGCTCGGTCGAAAGACACGCAGCAGCGCAAAAGGCGTCGACACACAGTCGCGACACGTGCCCGACGCCATCAAACGCGCCGTCTACCTGCGCGATGGTGGGCGGTGCGCGTTTACCGACGAAACGGGCAGGCGGTGCGAGGAGCGAGGAGGCCTGGAGTTCGACCACCTCGACGGCTTCGCGCGAACGCATCGGCACGACATCGATGGGCTGCGACTGCTCTGCCGCGCCCACAACCAGCACGCGGCGGACAACATGTACGGGTCGGAATTCATGGATGCCGCACGCCACGGAACTCGTCCCGGGACGAGTTGTTGAGCGACGATTCTGCGTTCCGCGGTCAGGACCCGGCTGAACCGCCATTCGAACCGAGCCGACAAAACAATGGCCGCGCGGTGGGAATGGACTGGACGAGCGGGTCGCGCGCGGGAGCCGGCGGACCTCCATCGGTCGGCCGGCTGCCTCGACGGCCGCCGGACGAGAGCGGCAATGGTATGCGGACGCCACGGGCGCGGCTGTCGCGGTGGCCGGACGGCCGATGACGGCAGCCGGCGACGGGCGGCCATAGACAGCGTGCGCCAGTCCCTTTTCCGCCCGTACGGGGATTCACGATCTCTGGCACACTCCGCCCATGCCGACCCTCACCTTCCTCGGCGCAGCGCAGACCGTCACCGGGTCGCGGCACCTGCTCACCACCGATTCGGGCAAGCGCGTCCTGATCGACGCCGGGCTCTTCCAGGGCCGCAAGGACCTGCGCTTGCGCAACTGGGAGGACTGGACCGCGGGCACGCTGGACGCGGTGATCCTCACGCACGCGCACATCGACCACACCGGCTTCCTGCCGCGCCTCTGCGCGCAAGGGCTGGTGCGGCGCGTGCTCTGTACGCCCGCGACGCGGGACCTGGCTGCGCTGCTCCTGCCGGACAGCGGCCACCTGCAGGAAGAAGAAGCGCGCTATGCGAACCGGCGCGGGTTCAGCAAGCACCAGCCGGCGCTGCCGCTGTACACCGCGGCCGACGCCGAGGCCGCCGTGCGCAAGCTCGAGCCGCACCCCTACGACATCCCGGTGGACGTGGTCGACGGAGTGCAGGTCACCTTCCACCAGGCCGGGCACATCCTCGGCAGCGCCTTCCTCGACGTGCGCGTCGACGGCAAGCACGTCGTCTTCACCGGCGACCTGGGGCGCTCCGGCAGTACCCTGCTGACCGAGCCCGACGATCCCGCGCCCGCCGACGCGCTGGTCCTCGAATGCACCTACGGCGACCGCGTCCACGAGCCCGAGCCAGCCGCCGACCAGCTCGCGCAGATCATCCTCGAGGCGATGAAGCGCGGCGGGCCGCTGCTCATTCCCTCCTTTGCCATCGGGCGCACGCAGGAGGTCCTCTTCCTCTGGCGCAGCCTCGAGCAGGAGGGGCGCATCCCGCGCATCCCCATGTTCGTGGACAGCCCCATGGCCACCGACGCGACGCCCCTCTACCTCAAGTATCCCGAGGAGCAATCGGCCGAGGTGCGCCGCCTGCTCGCGCAGCGCGTGCGCCCGCTGAGTCCTGCGCGGCTGCAGTTCGTCCGCGGCGCATCCGAGTCGGCGCGCCTGCTCGACCGGACCGGTTTCTACGCCGTCATCGCCGCGAGCGGCATGGTCACCGGCGGCCGCATCCTCTCGCACCTGGAGCGGCACCTGCCCGAGGCCGCCACCACGGTGCTGCTGGTCGGGTACCAGGCGGAGCAGACGCGCGGCCGCAGGCTCCTGGAAGGCGCGAAGGAGCTGAAGCTGCGCGGCGTGGTGGTTCCGGTGCGGGCGCGGGTGCTGCAGATGTCCGGCTTCTCGGCGCACGCCGACTGGCAGGAGGAGGAGCGCTGGCTCGCCAGGGGACCCCCGCCGGGGCGCGTGTTCCTGGTGCACGGCGAGCCCTCCGCGCTGGAGGCACAGCGGGCGCGGCTTGCAGAGAAGGGCTGGCGCGTGGAGGTGCCGCAGCCCGGCGAAGAGGTCGATCTTGCGTGAGGTGCTGCGGGGCGGCTCGCTCCTCCTCGACGCCGCCATGGGCACCGCGCTCCTCGCGGAGGGACTCTCGGGGCGCGCTCCGGCCTGGAACCTGTCGCACCCGGACCGCGTGCGCGGGGTGCACCTGCGGCACGTCGCCGCCGGCGCCGAGGTGGTGCTCACCAACACCTTCGCCGGCGCGACGGCGGAGGAAGCGGCGGCGGCGGTGGAGCTCGCCCGCGAGAGCGCCGCGCGCCATGTGGCCGGCTCGCTCTGGGCGGGGCTCCCGGACCTGCGGGCGCAGGTGGCGCAGCTCGCCTCGGCGGACTGCATCTGGCTGGAAGCGGCCACCAGCATGGCGCAAGCGATGGAGGCGCTGCGGGCGGCGCTGCGGGAGACGGAGCTTCCGGTGGTGGTCACGCTGGCGACCTCCAGCGCGCCCCTGCAGCAACTGCGCGACGCAGGGGCTGCCGCCGCCGGCTACAACTGCTCGCCCTGGCCCGCCGACGCGCGCGGCGCCGACGTGGTGAAGCTCGCCGCCGAAGGCCTGGGGCCGGAGGAGTGGGCGCGCGCGCTGCCGCAGGCGCGGATGCGCGGCGGCTGCTGCGGCACCGACGCGCGCTACCTGGCGGCGCTGCGGGCCACCGCGCGGTAGTCCACCATCAGGCAGCGGTCCTGCACCACGAGGATGCCGGCGCGCGCCAGCTCCTCCGCCGTGCGATCGTCCCGGATGCCGCTCTGCAGCCAGACCGCGCGCGGCTTCTTGGCCAGCATGTCGGGGAGGTGGGCCGCCACGTCGCCGGAGCGCCGGAACACGTCCACCAGGTCCACCTGACCGGGCACATCGGCGAGGCGCCGGTAGATCTTCTGGCCGAGGATCTCGGTGGCCTCGGGGTAGTAGACCGGCACCGGCACGATCTCGAGGCCCATCTGCTGCAGCGCCTGCGGCACGTAGTAGGCGGGCTGCCCTTGCGCCGCCTGCGTCTTGATGCCCAGCACCGCGACGCGACGCGCCGAGCGGAGCAGCGAGAGCAGCTTCTCCCCGTCGTCCTCGATCAGGTTCTGGCGCCACTCTTCCATCCCGGGAGCATATCAACTGTGAGATAGAAGCGCGCATGGCTCCGGTCATTCGCGCGCCCCGCGGCAGCGCCCTCTCTTGTAGCGGATGGGTGCAGGAAGCCGCCTTCCGCATGCTGCAGAACAACCTGGACCCGGAGGTGGCGGAGAGGCCGCAGGACCTGGTGGTCTACGGCGGCAGCGGCAAGGCGGCGCGCGACTGGCCGAGCTTCCACCGCATCTGCGACGCGCTCAAGACTCTCGGCGACGACGAGACGCTGCTGGTGCAGAGCGGCAAGCCGGTGGGCGTGCTGCGGACGCACCCCGACGCGCCGCGGGTGCTCATCGCCAACAGCAACCTCGTGGGCAAGTGGGCCACCTGGGAGAAGTTCCGCGAGCTGGAGAAGGCCGGCCTGATGATGTACGGCCAGATGACGGCGGGGTCCTGGATCTACATCGGCACGCAGGGTATCTTACAGGGCACCTACGAGACCTTCGCGGCGGCGGGACGGCAGCACTTCGGCTCCGACGACCTCTCCGGACGCCTGGTGCTCAGCGCCGGGCTGGGCGGCATGGGCGGCGCGCAGCCGCTGGCGGCGGCGATGTGCAACGCCACCTTCCTCGGCGTGGAAGTGGACCCGGCGCGAGCCGCGCGGCGCGTGGAGCAGGGCTACCTCGACGTGCTCGCTCCCTCGCTGGACGACGCCCTGCGCGAGGTGTCGCTTTCGCTCGAGCGCGCAGAGGGCCGGAGCATCGGGGTGGTGGGAAATGCCGCCGAGGTGCTGCCGGAGCTGGTGAAGCGCGGCCTGAAACCCGACCTGGTCACCGACCAGACTTCCGCGCACGACCCGCTCAACGGCTACATCCCCGCCGGGCTCTCGCTGGACGAGGCCGCAGCGCTCCGGGCGCGCGACCCCGCCGGATACCAGAAGCGCAGCCTCTCCAGCATGGCGCAGCACGTGGAGGCCATGCTCGAGTTCCGCCGCCGCGGCAGCCACGTCTTCGACTACGGCAACAACCTGCGCGCCTTCGCGCAGGAAGGCGGGGCGCACGACGCGTTTGCCTATCCGGGGTTCGTGCCCGCGTACATCCGGCCGCTCTTCTGCGAAGGCCAGGGCCCCTTCCGCTGGGTGGCGCTCTCCGGCGATGCGCAGGACATCTTCGAGACCGATCGCGCCGTCCTCTCCGCCTTCCCCGACAAGCCGCACCTGCGGCGCTGGATCACGCTGGCGCAGAAGCGGGTGAAGTTCCAGGGGCTGCCCGCGCGCATCTGCTGGCTCGGTTACGGCGAGCGCGCGAAGGCCGGGCTCATCTTCAACGACCTGGTCGCGAGCGGCAGGGTCAAGGCGCCCATCGTGATCGGGCGCGACCACCTCGACTGCGGCAGCGTGGCCTCTCCCAACCGCGAGACGGAGGCGATGAAGGACGGCTCGGACGCGGTTGCCGACTGGCCCGTTCTCAATGCGCTGGTCAACGCGGTGAACGGAGCGTCGTGGGTGTCGTTCCATCACGGCGGAGGCGTGGGCATCGGCTACTCGCTCCACGCCGGGCAGGTCATCGTCGCCGACGGGACCGCCGCAGCGGCCCGGCGCCTGGAGCGCGTGCTCACCAGCGACCCGGCGATGGGGGTGTTGCGGCACGCCGACGCCGGGTACGAGGACGCCGTCCGCGTCGCGCGGGAGCGGGGAGTGCAGATCCCCGGGCTGACGCGCTGATGCAGGTCATCGAGCACGCGCGGGTCGCCACCATGAGCGGGCCGCAGGCGGCGGCAGGCGATGCGCCGCTGGCGCTGATCGAAGACGGCGCGGTCGCGTGGGACGAGGGACGGATCCGGTGGGTCGGCGCGTCCTCGGCGGCGCCGGCGGGCGAGCGCATCGACGCGGCGGGGGCGCTCCTGGCGCCGGGGCTGGTGGACCCGCACACCCATCTCCTCTTCGCCGGAGATCGCGCGCACGAGCACGCCCTGCGGCTCGCGGGCAAGACCTATCTGGAGATTGCCGAGGCCGGCGGCGGCATCCGCTCCACCGTGGCGGCGACGCGGGCCGCGAGCGACGCTGCGCTGCTCGAGGGCGCGCGCAGGCGGCTGTCGCGGCTGGTGCGCAGCGGCGTGACCACGGTGGAGGTGAAGACCGGCTACGGGCTCTCGGTGCCGGAGGAGCTGCGGCTGTTGCGCCTGGCGGTCGAGGCGGGACGCGGTGCGGGATGCGAGGTGATCCCCACCCTGCTCGGCCTGCACGCGGCGCCGCCGGACCTGCCGCGCGCCCTCTGGGTGCGGCAGGTGATCGAAGAGCTGACGCCGCAGGCCGCGCAGGCCGGCGCGCGCGGGTGCGACGCCTTTCTCGAGAAGGGCGCGTTCGATGCGAGCGAGTGCCGCGCCGCGCTCCGCGCCGGGATCGAGGCGGGGCTTGGCGCACATCTGCACGCGGACCAGTTGAGCGCAGGCGGAGGCGCGCAGCTCGCGGCGGAGCTGGGATGCGCCAGCGCCGACCACCTGGAGCGCGCCACCCCTGAGGGGATCGCCGCCTTGGCGCGAGCCGGGGTGGCCGCCGTGCTGCTCCCCCTGGCGGCCTGGTTCCTCAGGGACAAGGCGGCGAGCGCGAGAGCATTCCTCGACGCCGGCGTGACGGTGGCGCTGGGCAGCAACATCAATCCCGGCTCGCAGCGCATCGAGAGCGTCTCCATGCTGCTCGCCGCCGGGTGCCTGCTCGCAGGGCTCACCCCGGCGCAGGCGCTCTGGGCCTGCACTCGGGGCGGCGCTGCGGCGCTGCGCCTGCGGGACCGGGGCGTCATCGAGGCGGGAAAGCGCGCCGACCTGGTGCTCTTTTCCTGCTCCGACAGCGCACATCTGCCCTACCACGCAGGGGTGGAGCACGCCGCGGTGGTGGTCGCGGACGGAGCCGTGGTCCACCGCGCCAGCCTCGACGCCGGGTGAATGTCGGACCCCGGTGGCATCCTCGGGGGCATGATGGATTCGCTTCCCGATCTCGCCGCCGCTGCCTCGATCCTCGCATGGCCGTTGTCGCCCGAGCGAGACGAGGTCGTCTGCCATGAAGCGGCGCGGCTCGTGGACACGCTGCTCGCGCGAGTCGCCCGAGGTCGCGGCGCACTCGATGTCGCCATCGGCGAAAGCCTCCATGCGCTGGGTCTCGGCGAGCGCACGCTGCGGCTCGGGTACGCCGGCATCGGCGACTACGCGCGCGAACGGCTGGGAATTCCCGCGAGCACGGCGGTGAAGATGGCGCGGCTCGCCCGCGAGCTGCGGGAGCGGCCGGTGCTGCGGACTGCGGTCCTGGACGGCGAGATCACGGCGCGCTGCGCTGAGACCATCCTGGCCGTCGCGGTGGGCGAGGAAGAGGCGGCATGGGTCGAGCGCGCGCGGTCAAAGACCATCCGTGCGCTGAAGAAGGCGGTGCAAGAGCGCGGCGTCCAGGACGCGGGGGATGAGCCGTGGGACCGCATCGACGTGCGCCTGACCGGCGATCAGCGGGCGAGGGTCGATGAGGCCATGGAGCTTGCGGACAGGCTCCTCGGAGCGACGGCGCAGAGGTGGCAGCGGATCGAGCTCATCGCCGGCGAATTCCTCTCTGCGCTCGGGCCGGCGGGCGCGGACGTGCAGGTCCCCGATCGTGCCCGGGACACGCGCGACGCGCTCGAGGAGTGGCTGGAGCGGGAGAGCAGGGAATGGGCCTTCCTCGATCGAATGCTGCCGGTGCCTGCCCTCGAATCGACTCCCGCGCACGATCCGCAGCAGCTCGACGCAGCGCTGCGGAGGTTGGCCGAATTGCGCGATCGGTGGGATCAGGTGTTCGGGCACCTCGCGCTGGTCTTCCGGACGCTTCAGGGATGGCGGCGCCTGGGGTTCGCCTCGTTCGATCATTACTGCATCGAGCGGCTGGGCATGGCGGGACGCACGGTGGCCCAGCGGGCGCAGCTCGAGCGCCGGCTGCACGAGGTGCCGGCGCTCGCGGCCGCCGTGCGGGAGCGGCGGTTGTCGTACGAAAAGGCGCGGCTCCTCGCGCGTCACCTGGAAGACGAGGGCATCGCGACCTGGATCGATCGCGCCGAAAGAATGACCTGCATTTCCCTGCGCCGCGCCCTCCAGCAACTGGAGGATGCGCAGATGTGCGCTCGCGGGGACCTGGTCGTGCGCGGACCCCGGCGCGTGTGCGCTCTGTTCCTGATGGCGTGCGCGGCCCTGCGCAGGGACGCCGGGAAATGGATCGGGCCCGGAGAATGCCTCGCGCGCATGGCCGGCCACTTCGTCGGCACCTGGGGACCCGCGCTCCGCGGCAGGCAGACGCTGCAGAAGGAGGTGCTGGCCCGGGACCAGGGGCTCTGCCAGGCGCCGGGCTGCAGCCGCGCCGCGGCGCACGCGCACCACGTCGTCTACCGGTCCATGGGCGGCGCCGACGAAGCGGCGAATCTCGTCAGCCTCTGCGCCGCGCATCACCTCCACGGGGTCCACCGGGGATGGATCCGCGTGGAAGGCCGGGCGCCTGAGGCGCTACGGTGGAGACTCGGCGCGTGAAGACGGCTAGTCGAGGCTCTCGCCGTCGTACATGCCGTCGATCTCTTTCTTGAACTTCTGCGTGCACGCCTTGCGCTTCACCTTGAGGGTCGGCGTGAGCTCGCCCGTCTCCTGGGAGAAGTCGCGGTCGAGGATGTGGAAGCGCTTGATGGTCTCGTACGACGGCAGCGACGCGTTGAGCCGGTCCACCGCTTCCTGGATCTTCTGGCGCACCGCCGGGTGCCGGGTCGCCTCGGCATAGGTGGCGGCGCCGCTCAGCTTCCTGGCCTCCGCCTCCACCACGGTCAGGAGCACGGAGACGTACTTGCGCCGGTCGCCGATCACCACCACCTGGCTGATCAGCTCGCTCGAGGTCTTGAGCGCGCCTTCGATGGCCTGGGGCGCGATGTACTTGCCGCCGCTGGTCTTGATCAGGTCCTTCTTGCGGTCGGTGATGGAGAGATAGCCGTCCGCGTCCAGCTCGCCGATGTCCCCGGTGTGGAACCAGCCGTCCTTGTCGATGACTTCGGCCGTGGCCTCGGGCAGGCCGAGGTAGCCGCGCATGATGTTGCGGCCCCGCTCGAGGATCTCGCCGTCCTTGTCGATCTTCACCTCCACGCCGGGGAACGGCCGCCCCACCGTGCCGAGCTTGTTCTGCCCGGGAAGGTTCACGCTGGTGACAGCGATGGTCTCGGTGAGGCCGTAGCCCTCCAGCATGTTGAACCCGAGCAGGTCGAAGAAGTAGGCGATCTTCCGCGCCAGCGGCGCGCCGCCGGAGACGAACTTGTCGATGCGCCCGCCGAAGCGCTTGAGGAGCTTGTCCTTGACCTTGGGGAAGACCAGCCGCTTCGCCAGCGTGAAGGCGATGGAGTTGTAGGTCTCGCCCTTCTGCTTGGCCTTGGCGTACAGCTCGAACTCGCGCATGGCCATGCGGAAGAGCGCGCCGGCGAGGCCGGGGCTCGCCACTCCGCCCGCGACCACCGAGTTGTAGGCCTTCTCGTAGACGCGCGGCACCGCCGAGAGGATGGTGGGGCTGGTCTCGCCGGCGTTGTCCACCAGCTTGTCCACCGACTCGGCGTAGATCATGGTCAGCCCGCTGCCCAGCCAGGACGACTTGAGGATCTGCGCGAACGAGTGCGCGAAGGGCAGGAAGAGCAGGTGGCTGTCCTCGCGGCTGAGCAGGCCCATGCCCACCGTGATCTCCGCCGCGAACAGCATGTTGTCGTTGGTGATCATCACCCCCTTGGGCATGCCGGTGGTGCCGGAGGTGTAGAGGACGGTGATGAGCTCGTCGCGCTTCTGCTGGCGGAGCCGCTGCTCCAGCTCCCCCGGGACCCGCGCCTTGTGCTCGCGGCCGCGGGCCTTGAGCTGCTCGAGCGAGAGCGCCCAGGTGCCGTCGCCCTCGCCTTCGAGCAGCACCACGTTGCGGATCCTGGGGAGCCGCGCCTTCTCCTGGCGCAGCTTCGCGAGCTGCTTCTGGTCCTCGGCGAAGACCAGCACCGCGCCCGAGTTGTCGAGGATGAACTGGCACTCCTCGGGCGTGTTGGACTGGTAGATGGGCACGGTGACGGCGCCGCAGAAGCCGCAGCCGAAATCGGCCACCGTCCACTCCACGCGGGTGCCGGCGATGATGGAGACCATCTCGCCCTGCTTCACCCCGAGCGCGATCAGCCCCCAGGCGGCCTCCTCCACCTCGCCCGCGAGCTGCGCCCAGCTCATGTCCTGCCACTTGCCGCCCACCTTCCTGCGCGCCGCGGTGCGCTGCGCGTCGGTCCCGGCGCGCTGGAGGAAGAGCTGGGCCATCGACTGCACTCCGGCAAGATCGTCGCGCTGCTTCTGCATCGCGGTGACGTGCCTCTCTGCGGTTGCCATCCGGGTTCCCCTTTACTGCGCGGTATTGGGCGGACCGTGCGCCTCGATCCAGTTGTGCGCCAGCTTCTTCAGACGCCTGTCCTCCGGAGCATCCTCTCCGAGCGGCGCGTCGATGATCTGTTGCACGAGCTTCTTGCCTTCGTCCACCTTGTCTGCATCCGCGTAGCAGTCGGCCAGGTAGAGCTTGGCGCGCAGATTTTTCGGGTGGCTGGCCACGGCGCGGGTGAGGACGCGGGTGGCCTCGTCCACGTTGCGCTTGGGCCAGGGCAGCTTGAAGAAGTAACGGCCCCAGACCACTTGTGGCGCGCCGTCGAGGTAGTCCTTGTCGATGCGCAGCGCCGCCTGGATGCGGTCGCGGAACTTGCCCTCCAGGCCCTGCGAGAGCGCGGTGATGATGCCCACGCCTTCCGAGTAGAGGCCGATTCCCACTCCGGCGTTGTAGTGCCCGCGCACGTCGCCGGGGTCCGCCTGGACGGCCTTGTCGCCCGCGTCCCACGCCTTCTTGCCCAGCGCGGCCTTCTCGTCGCCTTCCTTGGCGTTGGCCTGCCAGTTGTAGAGCGAGGCGAGGCGCCAGTTGGCGTCGAACGAGCGCGGATCCGCGGCGAGGTGCTGGAGCAGCACCTGCTCCATATGCTTCTCCACCCCGGGCTGGTCGCGCGTGTTCCAGAGCTGATCGAACCGCTCGCGCCAGCCCGCCGGACCTTCCGCGGGAGAGGCGATGCCGGGCTGCCGGGGGCCGGGAGGCTGCGGCT
This sequence comes from Myxococcales bacterium, assembly GCA_035702105.1. Taxonomy (GTDB): domain Bacteria; phylum Myxococcota; class Myxococcia; order Myxococcales; family 40CM-4-68-19; genus 40CM-4-68-19. The sequence continues at coordinate 15,652 of DASSQZ010000163.1, forward strand.
GCGCGCCGGGCGGCAGCGGCTGCGCGAGCAGGAGCGCGAGGAGGAGCATGGGAGGGCAAGCCGTACCACCGACCCGGACAGCCGGCAACACGAGGTTCCAGGGATCCGCCGTCGCGCCGCCGCCGCGGCGACACCCGCCGCCCCTAGCGGTTGGTGAGGTAGCGCACGTCCCAGGTGTCGTCGGGCTGCAGCGTGCACGGGCCGCTGAACTGCACCGCCGGCCCGTCCGTCGTGGTCACCATCTGGTACCCCACCCCGGGCTGGCAATCGAGGGTCTGACCACCCCGCTCCACCTTCACGACCAGGAACTCCGGGCCGCTGGGCTGGGCGCGCAGCAGCACCTGCTTGGGGATGCCAATCACCGAGGAGAGGCGGGCCATGGCCGGGCTGGCGTCGTCGGCGCAGACGTTCGCGGCCACGCCCGAGAACGCGAACGCCAGCTCCACGTAGCGGCTGGAGGGAACCTGTCCGCCGCAGAAGAGGTGGCACTGGGCGGTGCAGTCGGCGAGGCAGATGTCCTGGGTGGGAGAGCCGGCGCAGCGGGTCCTGCACGCGTCCTGCGCCGGCGGAGCGTCACAGGCCTGGTCGCAAGCCGGGTTCGCGCACACTCCCGGGTCCTGCGAGCCGTCGCGCAGCGAGACCACCGCCCCGACCTCCACCTCCTTGGGCGTGCCGTCGGGCTCGTGCAGGGCGCGCAGGAGGTTGACGTAGTTGGCGACCGGCTCCAGCGCGGACGGCGCATCGCCGCGGGCCATGATGGCGCACTGGTCCACCACGTTGCCGGTGGCGGGATCCTTGAGCAGCATCGAGAGGCGGTGGGCCGGGTCCGAGCAGTCCTCTGCGTCGGAGAAGAAGGCGACCACCACCTTGGCGCCCTCACGGAGGAAGCCGGGCTGCTGCAGCGCCAGCTTCATCGCTTCCAGGCCCTGCGGCTGGCGCGAGCCGCCCACGCCCACCTGCACCGAGTCGGCGAGGAACTGCGCAAAATGCGCGGCGTCGTAGTCGGCGCGGCGCAGGATGGCGGCAGGCGCTCCGGCACCCTGGTGAAGCTGCCCCGCCTGGCCGAAGGACCGGAAGCAGGCGAGCCCGCTGTCGCAGGCGAATCCATCCGCCTGCCACTCGCTGTCGCAGGCCGAGGCCGCGGCAGCGTCGCCCGGAGGGCCGCAGGATCCCAGGCGTTCGGAGACGGTGGTGGTGGTGACCGCCACCTGGTAGTCGACCGGAGGCTGCAGGGCGTCCATCTGCGCGGTGAAGCCCTGCAGGGCGGCGGCGAGCCGCTGCTGCTTGCCGGACATGGAGAAGCTGTCGTCCACCACCAGGAGGACGTCGGCCTTGGTGAACACCCGCACCTTGTTGCGCTGCGACACCGCGACCAGTGTCACGGGTTGTACAGGCACCGCGACGTAGCTCTGGCAGGCGGAGAGGAGGACGAGCAGCGTGAGGTTGCGGATGGAGCGCATCGGGTTGGCTGGCAAGGTTTGGACGGCTCGCCGTGCCGTCAAGGCTGCGGCAGCCTGCGTGCCAGCCTTCCGACACGGTGCTATTGCCAGACCCTCTGCTGTGGCTACATTGGCGACTTCGCGTTAGACACGCGGAATCAGGTTTCCCAGGACGGGGAGAAAAGAGATGTCGGAGAAAGGCAAAGTGGTCACGCCCGCGGCCCCGGGGCTCATCAACAAGGAGGACATTCCTTCCGTCCTCCCCATCCTTCCCTTGCGCAACAGCGTCTTCTTTCCCGGCGGCGTCCTGCCGCTGGCGGTGGGTCGGCAGAAGACCATCGCGCTGATCAAGGACGCGGTGCGCGACGACCAGGTCATCGGCGTCGTCACCCAGCGCAAGGCGGAAGAGGAGGATCCCGGCGCCGCCGATCTGCACCAGATGGGCACCGTGGCCCGGATCGTGAAACTGCTCAAGATGGGCGAGGACAACTACTCGCTCGTCGTGCAGGGCCTGGCCCGCTTCCGGGTGGTGGAGCTGGTCCAGGAGCACCCCTATCTCAAGGCCCGCATCGAGCCGGTGGACGACAAGTCCACCTTCGACGAGGTGGAGATCGAGGCCCTCGGCATCAACCTCAAGAAGCTGGCGCGCGAGGTCATCGAGATGATGCCCGAGCTGCCCGCCGCCGCGACCGAGCTGGTGGAGAGCATCACCCAGCCCGGCCACCTGGCCGACCTGATCGCCGCCAACGTCGACGTTCCCATCGAGGAGAAGCAGCAGGTCCTCGAGACGGTCGATCTGAAGACGCGGATGAAGCTCGTCCTCGAGCTGCTCAACCGCAAGCGCGAGATCCTCAAGCTTTCCAGCAAGATCGACTCGCAGGTCAAGGGCGAGATGTCCAAGACCCAGCGCGAGTACTACCTGCGCCAGCAGCTCAAGGCCATCAAGGAGGAGCTGGGCGAGCTCGGGGAAGAGGAGGAGGAGCTCGACGAGCTGGGAGAGCGGCTGAAGAAGATCGGCCTGCCTCCCGAGGTGGAGAAGGTCGCCAACAAGGAGCTCAACCGCCTCAAGAGCATCCCCACCGCCTCGTCCGAGTACACGGTGGCGCGCACCTACCTCGAGTGGATCGCCGACCTGCCCTGGACCAAGAAGACCGAGGACAACCTCGACGTCGAGAACGCGCGCGGGGTGCTGCAGAAGGACCACTACAGCCTGGAGAAGGTGAAGAAGCGCATCCTCGAGTACCTGGCGGTGCGCAAGCTGAAGAACGACATGAAGGGGCCCATCCTCTGCCTGGTGGGACCTCCCGGCGTGGGCAAGACCTCCCTCGGCCAGTCGATCGCGCGCGCCACCAACCGCAAGTTCGTGCGGCTCAGCCTGGGCGGCGTCCGCGACGAGGCCGAGATCCGCGGACACCGGCGCACCTACGTGGGCGCGCTTCCCGGCCGGGTGATCCAGTCGATGAAGAAGGCGGGCACGATCAACCCGATCATGATGCTCGACGAGATCGACAAGCTGGGCGCCGACTTCCGCGGCGATCCCTCGGCGGCGCTGCTCGAGGTGCTGGATCCGGAGCAGAACAACAGCTTCTCCGACCACTACCTGGACGTGCCCTACGATCTCTCCAAGGTCATGTTCATCGCCACCGCCAACCAGCTCGAGCCCATCCCGCCGCCCCTGCGCGACCGCATGGAGGTCATCGAGCTGCCCGGCTACACCTTCGACGAGAAGGTGCACATCGCCCGCAACCACCTCATCCCCAAGCAGGTGAGGGAGCACGGGCTCTCGCTGGAGAACATCGAGATCACCGACGCGGCGCTGGCCAAGCTCATCGCCGGGTACACGCGCGAGGCGGGCGTCCGGAACTTGGAGCGCACCATCGCCGACGTCTGCCGCGCAGTGGCGGTGGACGTGGCCAAGGGCGACTCCGCCAAGCGCACCGTGAATCCCGAGGAGCTGGAGATCATCCTCGGGCCCGAGAAGCACTACTCGGAGACGGCGGAGCGCACCGAGCTTCCCGGCGTGGCCACCGGCCTCGCCTGGACGGCGGCGGGCGGGGACCTGCTCTTCATCGAGGCCACCCGCATGCAGGGCAAGGGCGGCATCACCCTCACCGGCCAGCTCGGCGACGTGATGAAGGAGTCGTGCCAGGCCGCGCTCAGCTACACGCGCAACAAGGCGCAGAAGCTGGGCATCGATCCGCGCTTCCTGGAGAAGAACGACATCCACATCCACTTCCCCGCGGGCGCCATTCCCAAGGACGGGCCCTCCGCGGGCGTGACCATCTTCACCGCGCTCACCAGCCTGCTCACCGGCATCCGGGTGCGCGGCGACGTGGCCATGACCGGAGAGGCCACCCTGCGCGGGCTGGTGCTGCCGGTCGGCGGCATCAAGGAGAAGGTGCTGGCGGCGCACCGGGCGGGCATCAAGCGGATCATCATGCCCGAGCGGAACAAGAAGGACCTGGTGGACGTGCCCGAGCAGGCGAAGAGGGAGATGGAGTTCATCTTCGCCCACTCCATGGACGACGTGCTCCGCTCCGCGCTGGAGGAGGACCCGTTCACCAAGGCGGAGAAGAACCCGGCGCCGGCGGATCAGCCGCCGGCGAGCGAGCAGAAGCCGCCCGAGCCGCAGGCGCACGCGTAGGAGCCTTCGGCAGTCGGGCGCGCGGCGCGGTCGGCCGCCGGGACACCCTTCGCCCTTCGGGCGCGGATGGTGTCCCGGCCGGTCAGACGGCGCGGCAGACGCGGGCGCGGCCTTCGTTCTTGGCCCGGTAGAGCGCCTGGTCGGCCCTGGCCATGAGATCTTCGAGGTTGTTGCAGCCTTCCGCCTCGGCCACGCCGATGGAGAGCGTCGCGGCCAGGTTCTGATCCAGCACCGTCAGGGGCCGCGCCGCCACCCGCGCCAGCAGGCGTTCCGAGGTGGAGAGGGCGCCGTCCATGTTCGTCTCCGGCATCAGCGCGATGAACTCGTCGCCCCCCAGGCGGGCGGAGAGGTCGCTGGCGCGCAGGGACGCGCGCAGGAGCGCGCCGATGTGCTCGAGCACGGCGTCGCCGGCGGCGTGGCCGAAGGTGTCGTTGATGCGCTTGAAGCCGTCCACGTCGATCATCGCGCAGGAGAGCGGGTGGTTGTGGCGGCGGTGGCGCACCCACTCGCCGTCGGCGTGGTCGAGAAAGGCGCGGCGGTTGAGCACGCCGGTGAGCGAGTCGATCATCGCCAGCTCGCGCAGCCGCCCGGTGAGCGAGGCGAGCTGCGCAACCGACTCGTGGTAGCGGCGGCGCAGCGCCTCGACCTGGTCGACCAGCTCCGAGGAGGTGGCGGATTCCCGGCCGACTCCGCCGATGTACGGCCGGTCGAGGCCGTAGAACCTGTACGCCGTGGTGATGAGCCGCTCGCGGCCCCTGTGGACCAGCTCGAGCGAGAGCGAGAAGGCGGCGTCGTGGTCGAGCGAGAGGCCCTGGCGCAGCCGCGCCTGCGACGCGTCGTCGAGTGAGCGGCGGAAGTCTTCCCCGGACGAGACCAGAGGCACCGCCGCGCGCAGCCCGGCGCTTGCCTTCACGACCCGCAGATCCGCGTCGAGGACGACGACGAAGTCAGGCGATCGGCTGACCAGGAGTGCTTCGAGGCCTTCCACGATACTGTAAAACCCCCAAGTGGAGTCGCAGCATACCGGGGGCGTGCGCGACCGCGAAAGGTGGGAAAAAGCTCTCCCGCGCGCACAGTGTAGGCACGGACCGCGTCCGTTGCCGCCGGGTTGCGGCAGCCGGTCGGGCATGACAGATCGCCACTGTGCGCGCGGCGTTGGTCACCGGAGCGGCGGGTTTGATCGGATCGCACGTGTGCGAAGCGCTCGCACACGCCGGCTGGGAGGTGCGCGCGATCGATCGTCCCGGGACCGACTGCGCTGCCGCCGGGCGCGCGGGCGCGCAACTGGCCGCCGCCGAGTTGACCGAGCCCGAAGGCGCGCTGGTGGCGGCAGAGCTGGCGAAGGGGACCCGGCTCGTGGCCCACGCCGCGTTCGCCGGCGGCGCGCACCGCGAGGCGGGGCTGGCCTCGCTGCGCGCCGCGATGGCCGCCGCGGTGCAGGCCGGGTCGCCGTTCCTCTTGCTCTCCAGCACGACCGTGTACGGGAGGCCGCGGAACCTGCCCTGCGAGGAAGGGGAGGTGAAGCTGCCCGTCGACGCCCACGGCGCCACCCGCTGGGCGCTGGAACGGGAGGCCTTCCTCTGGCGGCGCACGCGCGGGCTCGAGCTGGTGGTGCTGCGCCCGGCCCTGACCTACGGGCCGCGGCAGCGGCGCGGGCTCGCCGTGATGCTGGCCATCGCGGCCATGGCGGCGCGGGCGGGGCGGGCGCTCTGGGTGCCGCGTCGCGGCCCGGTGGTGCACACGGTGCACGCCCAGGACGTGGCGCAGGCGGCGGCGCTCCTCGGCGAAGAGGCGTCTGCGCTGGACGGGCGCGCCTTCAACGTGGCCGACGACGCGCCGCTGCCGCTGGAGGAGCTGGCGCGCGCGGTGCTGCAGGCGGCCGGCACGCGCGAGGCGGGGCGGTTCCCCTACTCTCCCGGCCCGGCGCGGCTCGGACTCTGGTTCGCGAAGCACCTGCCCGACCGGATGTCGTGGCGCCCGCTCAACCGGCGCATCGCGCGGGCATGGCGGGCCGCCTTCGCCGGGGAGCCGCCTGCGCCCGCGCCGAGGCTCGAGCCGGAGCTGCTCGAGCAGCTCTCGGCGGACCGCTGGTACGACACCCAGCGCCTCCGCGCGCTGGGATTCTCGCCGCGGTTCCCCAGCGCGGTGGAGGGGCTGCAGCAGCTCGCGGTGGAGAGCCGTTCCCGGGGCCTCTTGCCAGCGGCGACGCCGTTGCTCGCCCCTTGAATCTCGCCCGGTTGCAGGCGGCAGGGCGGCGGCCCGGCCCGGCTTTTCTGCTACATTGCGAGCGATGACTCCGGGCGAGCTGGAGCAGAAAGCGGAGAGGGCGGTGCGCCGCGGCGAGCTGCTCGCGGCGCTGGAGCATTTCGAGGCGTACCTGGCGCAGCGGCCCGAGGACGAGCGCGTGCGCAGCCGCATGGAGTCGGTGCGCGCGCTCCTGCAACCCAGCGAGCTGGTCAGCCGGCGCCGCAACGAGCCGGACGAATCGGAGTCTTCGCTGCGGCTCACCGACGCCGAGCAGGGCGAGCTCCATGCAAGCTCCGGCCGGTTCGCGGAGGCCGCGGAGGCCTACCAGCGCGCGGTGGCAAAGAGCCCCGGCAACGAGCTCTTGCGCGAGCGCCTGGAGGAACTGCGGGGCATGGCCAATCCCGCCGGCAAGGCGGACCTGGGAGGCGCCGAGAGGCTGGACGCGCCGGCGCCGCCGCCGGCGAGGGAAAAGGAGAAGCTGCGGTCGGCCAGGGCGCACGCGGCCTCCTTCGCGCCGGAAGCCAGGCCGCTGCCGCGCGACCGCAAGGCCCTGCTCGAGGAGCTGCTGCAGCGGGTGCGGGCGGGCCGCCGCACCGCCTGACGTCAATGTCCTGCGTTTACCCAATGGCAAAGGCGCGTGTTTCGCAGTAGAACGCGACACGCGCGTCAGGGAGACGGAGGTTCGGTGGAGCTGGGCCGGTACCGGCTCGATGAGCAGGTCGGTCAGGGAGGAATGGCCGTGGTCTGGCGAGGCTGGGACACCCAGCTGCGCCGCACCGTGGCCGTGAAGGTGCTGCACGCCCACCTCAACGCTCGCGAGGAGATCCGCCGCCGCTTCGATCGCGAGGCGCACGCGGTCGCGCGACTGCACCACCCCCATATCCTCGACGTCTACGACTTCAGCGGTCCGCAGGCCGAACCCAGCTACCTCGTGACCGAGTTCATCCGCGGCGAGACCCTGCGCACCTTCGCCGAACGGCATCCGTTCGACCCGCCGGAGCTGGCGGCCGCCTGCCTGTTGCCCATCGCCGAGGCGCTGCACCACGCCCACGCGGCCGGCGTGGTGCACCGCGACCTCAAGCCCGAGAACGTGATGGTGCGCGACGACGGCGTGGTGAAGCTGACCGACTTCGGCATCGCCGCCCTGCTCGATCCGGACGAGAAGTTCACCGCCACCGGCAGCATCCTCGGTTCGCCTGCGCACCTGGCGCCGGAGACCATCGAGGGCAAGCCGGCCGATCCGCGCTCGGACCTCTTCTCCTTCGGCACCATCCTCTACTGGCTCTCCTGCGGCGAGCTGCCCTACCAGGCCACCACGCCGGCCGCCCTCCTCCGCAGCATCCTCGAGGGCAAGCGGAAGGATCCGCGGCAGATCCGCCCCTCCGTGAGCGATGCCCAGGCGAAGGTGATCGCGCGCTGCCTGCAGAACGATCCGGCGAAGCGGTACCAGAGCGCCCTGGAGCTCAAGGAGGACCTGCTCCAGCTCCTCAACGAGGCCGGATTCGACGAGCCGGAGGGCGAGCTGAAGCGGTTCGTGCTCGATCCCGAGGCGCAGGCCGCGACGGTCCGGGCGCGGCTGGTGTCGCGCAGCCTGGAAGCCGGAGAGGCGCAGCTTCGCGAGGGCAAGACCAGCGGCGCCCTCGCCGCCTTCGGCCGCGCCCTGGCGCTCGACCCGCAGAACGCGCAGGCGCGGGGCCGGGTGGAGCGGATTCGCAGGCGCGAGCGGCTGACCCGGCTCGCGCGGCGATCGCTCATCGGCCTCGCCGCGCTGCTCGCGCTGCTCTTCGCCGGCTGGAACGTCCGCGCCGCGGTCATGCAGGCCCGCGCCCAGGCCGCCGCGCGAAGGGCCGCGGAGGACGCCTCCGCGCGCCGGGCCATCGAGGACGCAGCGGCCGCCGCCGCGAGCGAGCAGCCGCCGCCTCCTCCCGCTCCCCGCGAGGGCGCAGCGGCCGCGGAGCGCGCCGGCGCGCCCAGGACCGGACCTGCAACGCCCGCCGGGGAAAGACAGGTCCCGCCTGCGCGGGCCGCGAAGGAGCTGGCGGAGCGCAACGGCAGGACGAAGGTGGCCTCGCTGGAGCCGCTGCAGGTGAAGCTTCACGCCCGCTTCGGGGCGCAGGTTTCGGTGGACGGCGTGGACGCGGGCAACACCAACATGTTCTCGCTCAGGCTCGCGCCGGGCGCGCACCGGGTGCTGGTCCGCCATCCCTGCTGCGCCGACGCGACCCAGGACGTGCTGGTGACGAAGAACCGGCCCGACCAGCTCTACCAGCTTCGCTACGGCCCTCCCTTGCCGGCGAAGTTCCGCGTCCTCAACGCGCCCGACGACGCGCGCGTGCTGGTGGAAGGGGTGCTGGTGGGCACCGCCTCCGATCCGCGGCCCTATGCGATGACGAGGCCCGACCAGAGGGCCATCGTCACCATCGGCGACCGCACCCTGGTCACCACGCTCAAGGCGGGCATGCTCAACGTCCTCGACTACGCGCAGGCCTCGCCGTGATCGCGCTCGTCCTGGCCGGGTTGCTCCTCGCCCAGCAGGCGCCGGCACCGGAGCCGGGAGCGCAGGCGGCAAGCGACGCCATGAACCAGGCGCGGCGCACGTTCGAGTACGGCGACTACGCCCAGGCCTCGAAGCTGCTCGCGGCGCTGGTGGAAGCGGGCCGCTTCGAATCGCCGCAGGCCCGCGCCGAGGCGTACCGCCTGCTCGGGCTCTCGCTCTTCTACCAGGGCCGCAAGAGCGACGCGGGCGGCGCGTTCCTCGAGTACCTCTACGTCGACCCGGACGCGGAGCTCGATCCCTTCTACGTCCCTCCCGCGGCGGTGCAGTTCTTCGACCAGGTGAAGAAGGAAGCCGAGCCGCGGCTCGCGCCCATCCGCGCGCAGAAGCGCGCCGAACAGGAGGCGCAGAAGAGGCTCGCGGCGGAGGAGGCCGAGAAGCGCAGGCAGCGCGAGCTGGAAGAGGAGCGCAAGCGGCTGCAGGCGATCGCGCCGGGCGTGGAGCGCCGGGTGGTGCAGCACGAGTTCTGGGTGACGATGATGCCCTTCGGCATCGGCCAGCTGCAGAACGGAGACCGCAAGCTGGGCATCGCGCTCGCCACCGGCCAGCTCATCTCCGGCGCGGCCAGCGCCGGCAGCGCGCTGCTCATCGAGGGACTGCGCGACAACGCGACCGGCAAGTTCGAGAGCAGCGGGGGCGCCACCTCGTTCAGGAACGCGCAGCGGCTGAACGTGATCAAGTGGGTGGGCGCGGCGGTGTTCTACGGGCTCTGGGTGGGAGGCGCGATCCATGCCGCCATCAACTACAAGGCGGAGGAAGTGCTGCCCGACCGGGTGGTCCAGCCGGGGCAGGCACCCTGATGGCCACCCTGCTCGTGCATGGAGAAGGCGCGCAGCCTTCCTCGGTGGCGCTGGTGAAGCCGCTCACCACCATCGCGGCGGCGGCGGACAGCGACCTGCGCGTTCCCGACCTGCGCGGGGTGGTGGCCATCCAGTTCGACGGCCAGTCCTTCACCGCGACGGCGCTGGAAGGAGCGCATCTGGTCGTGAACGGCAAGAAGCGCGGGCAGCACAGGCTGGCGGACGGCGACATCCTCCAGCTCGGAGCGACGCAGGTGGTCTTCCAGGCGGAAGGACGGGTGCAGACGCCATTCGAGGTGCGGCGCCTCGCCCGCGACCCCGCGGTGCTCGCCACCACCAGGCTGGCGGAGTTCGCGCAGCAGCTCGCGCGCGAGCCCGGCCTCGACAGCGCGCTCACCCGCCTGCTCGACGCCCTGATCGAGGTGGTGCGCGCCGACAAGGGGTTCGTGCTGGTGGTGAACGACGGCGTGCCGCAAATCCTCAAGGCCCGCAACTTCCAGCGCGAGAACGTGGCCGACGCGGTGGAGCGCCTCTCCGACACCATCGTCAAGCGGGTGCTGGAGACGCGCCAGCCCCTGCGCATCGAGGACGCGCTCCACGACGCCCACTTCAACGCCAGCGAGAGCGTGGTCAACCTCAAGCTCTCCTCGGTGCTCTGCCTGCCGCTGGTGGCGCGCGGCGAGCTGCTCGGCGCCATCTACCTGGGCAACGACAAGCTGGCGAACCTCTTCAGCGAGCGCGAGCTGGAGGTGGCGGCGAGCTTCTGCAGCACCGCCGCGCTCCTGCTCGAGCTGGGCCGGCAGCTCGACGAGCTGCGCGCCGACAAGAAGGCGCTGCTCGACCGGATCGAGGAGCAGGCCTACGGCGACATCATCGGCGCCTGCGATCCGATGCGCGACATCTTCCGCAAGATCGACAAGGTGGCGGGCACCGACATCAGCGTGCTGGTCACCGGCGAGACCGGCACCGGCAAGGAGCTGATCGCCCGCGAGATCCATCGCCGCAGCCCGCGCAGGAACGCGCCCTTCGTCGCCATCAACTGCGGCGCCATCCCCGAGAACCTGCTCGAGAGCGAGCTGTTCGGCCACGCCAAGGGCGCCTTCACCGGCGCGGTGGCGGCGCGCCCGGGCCGGTTCCAGGCCGCGAGCGGCGGGACGCTCTTCCTCGACGAGATCGGCGAGATGCCGCTGCCCCTTCAAGTCAAGCTGCTTCGCGCCCTGCAGGATCGGGCGGTGACCCGGGTGGGGGAGAACAAGCCGGAGCCGGTGGACATCCGCATCGTCGCCGCCACCAACAAGGACCTGGACGAAGAGCTGAAGTCGGGCCGCTTCCGCGAGGACCTCTTCTACCGCATCAACGTGGTCCACCTGCACCTGCCTCCCCTGCGCGAGCGCGGAGAGGACGCGGTCATGCTCGCCAAGTGGTTTCTCGGACGCGCCATCCGCGAGCTTGGCAGCAGGGTGAAGGGCTTCTCGCCGCAGGCGCTGATCGCGATCAAGCGCTTTCGCTGGCCAGGCAACATCCGCCAGCTGGAGAACCGCATCAAGAAGGCGGTGGTGCTGGCGGAGAAGCCCCTGCTCAGCGCCGACGATCTGGAGCTGCGCCCCGAGCAGCTCGAGCCCATCCTGCCGCTCGCCCAGGCCCGGGACGAGTGGCAGAAGGGCTACATCAACGAGGTGCTCGAGCGGAACGCGGGAAACCGCACCAAGACGGCCAAGGATCTGGGCGTGGATCCGCGCACCATCTTCCGCCACCTCGAGCGCATGGAGGCCGAACGCCGCGGCGAGACGCTTCCACCCGACGACCTGCCCGGGGACGAGGTCTGACAGCGATGTCGCGGATGGCGCTCGCACCCCGGCTTACAGCCGCGCCCAGGTTGCCGGATTTCCGGTGTTTTCGTGCTGGCCCAGGCCTTGCGAAATGGGTCCCTGTACTCGTGTGCGCGCTGTTTTCCGCAGGGTGCATGGTGCCGCAGAGCATAGACCCCATCCCGACAGAGCCGCACCCGCCGCCCCAGTTCCTCGTCGGCGAGATGCCCGCCTACCTGGTCGTGCCGCAGCTCCAGCTCTACAAGCAGGGCGCGGCCGATGCGGCCCAGGCGCCGCCCTGCCACTGCGTGGTGGAGATCCCGCCGCTCTCCATCTCGGAGGCCGATCCCACCATCGACCTGACGGTGCGCTGGTTCGTCGACTACGATGTGTCGGTGGCGCGCTCCACCAATCCGGTGCGGCAGGAGACGCTGCCCGGCACCTTCAACGACGCGACCGCGATCCGCCGCCAGATTGGCAAGTTCGATTTCGACGCCGACGCGCTGCAGATCCTGAGCAGCGGCCCCCACGTGCTCGAGGTGGTGGTGGGCGAGAAGGACGCCGCCTTCAACGACAGCCCCAACGTCGCCGAGCCCAACCGCACCCCCACCCCGGGGTTCACGCTCGCGGTGTACCGGTTCTTCATCAACGTCAAGGTGGAGCAGGACCCGGCGAGGCCGTCCTGTCCGTCCGACCTGCCGTCGGTGCGGGTGTGCCAGTGAAGCGCGCGCTCCTCGTCGCGCTCGCGGCCTGCGGCTGCTCGCTTCGCGAGCCGCACACGACCGCGGCGTCGTGCACCAGCAACGGGCAGTGCGCGCGCTCCAACGTCTGCTTCCTCGGCGAGTGCCGTCCGCCCGCCTCCGGGCTCACGCTGGTGACGGCGGAGGTGCGGCCGCCGGGGAACTCCGCCTTCGGAGTGCGGCAGGTCCGGGTGGATCTCCGCTCGAGCGCGCTCAACGACTTCAACCTCATCCCGGTGGTGCCGCTGAGCGGCACGGTGGCGCAGCTCCAGGACAACGCGCCGCCGCGTCCGATCCCGGGCGCGCTGGTGACGCTGACCTATCTCACCCCGCTGCTCTCCGACCGCGTGGAGCAGATCGTCTCCAGCGCGGACGCCACCGGCGCCTTCAACGTCCGAGTTCCCCAGGGCACCTGGGACGTGCTGGTGCAGCCGGCCTCGGTGCTGCCGCCCTTCCGGCCTCCCCTGCTCGACACGGCGGCGGCCCCGGTGCCGTTCGACATCTCGCTGCCGCAGCCCAGCGCCCTGGTCGGCTTCCAGGGCTTCCTGGCGGCGGGTGGGCTGCCGCTGCCCGGAGCCAGCGTCACCGCCGTCGATCCGCAAGGCGGGCCGCTCAGCGCCCCGACGCTCTCGCAGGCGGACGGCGGCTTTGCCCTCTCCTTGCCGCCGGGCACCTCGCAGTACGCGCTCCAGGTCGGCCCTCCGGCGGGAACCGCCAGCGGCGCTGTCCCCGATGCGGGCCCCGCCCCGCCCACGCTCGATCCGCTTCCCACCTACGACCCGGTGCCTCCGGCCCCGACCGTGCTGCTCCCGCTTCCGCCCGCCTCGACGGTGAGCGGCATCGTGCTCGACTCCATCGGCAATCCGGTGGTCTCCGCGGTGGTGCATGCCCGCGGCGCCGCCGCGGGGTGGACGCTCTCCCGCTCCGTCGCCACCGGCGCGGACGGCACCTACGCGATGAAGCTGCGCGACGGCGACTACGTGATGGAGGCGGCGCCGCCACCCGACCCCAACGTGCCCGCGCTCTCCATCGAGAAGTCGGTCACCGTGGCGGGCGGCGCGGTGGTGGACTTCACCTGCCCTCCCAAGCTGAAGCGCTTCGGACAGGTGGTGGGGCCGGACGGCAGGCCCGCCGGCGCGAACGTGCAGATCATCGCCACGCGGCTCGCCGACCGGCTGGTGACGACGCGCAGTGGCTTCGCCCTCGCCACCGACGCGAGCGGCATCTACACCCTGGTGGTCGACGCGGGCGTGTGGCGGCTGGAGGTGGTGCCCCCGGCGGACTCGGGGCTGCCGCGCAAGATCGTGCAGGTGGTGGTGGACTCGACCAGCTCCGGCGCCTTCCTGCCCACCATCCAGATCTTCCCGCCGCTGCATGCGGTGGGCTCGGTGTGCGGCGGCCCCTGCAGGAACGACACGGTGGTGCCGGGCGCGACGGTGAGCTTCTACTCGCTGGACTCCAACGGGCGCAGCGTCCTGCTCGGGAGCGCCCTCACCGACAGCGGCGGCCGCTACGAGGCCGTGCTGCCCGACGTGGCCGACCCCAATGCAGGCCCTTGAACGCCCGGCCGGTCCAAGCTAGACCCTGCGCGTGCCGCGCGATCCCGCCTTCAAGCCGTATCGCGTCGCCGTGTACTGCGCGTACGGCGCGTTCTGCGCGCTGCTCTTCCTGCAGCTGGTGCGCAGCGTCGTCTCCGACGTCTACGGGCGCAGGCCCCGCAGCGCCGAGCGGCAGAGCGCGACGGCCTGCCTCGACGATGTGGAGCGGCTCTATGCCGAGATCTCCGCCCGCGCCGTGCAGCCGGCCCCCGGAGGGCTGGAAGGCGACGCGCTCTCCCGCGAGTGGGACGCGTGGTCGCGGCGCTGGGAAGACGATCTCGAGCGCGTCGGGGAGAAGTGCAGGGGCGGCGATCAGCCGGCGGGAAAGCCGCTCTCGGAGGCGCTGGACGGCATCGAAGAGCTGCGGCGCCGGCTCTCGCGCTCGGGAGAGGACGCGGCGGAGGACGCCCGCCGCGTCAAGGACGCGCTGGCGCAGGCAAGAAAGGAGCTGCGCGTCCGCTGAGCTGCTACTGCGGCTTCGGGGCGGACGCGGTGGCCGGCGGAGTGCCGAGAGGGGCGCCGGCGGCGGCGATCTTCTTCAGCCGGTTGCGCAGCATCGGGGCGAAGTCGCTTCCCGGATAGAGCGAGAGCGCGCGCTCGTAGACCTCGCGCGCGCGGGTGGAGTTGCCCACCTCCTCGTACGCCTGGCCGAGCAGCAGCCCGGCGTACTGCGCGGTCTTGGTGCCGCCGGTGCCCTTGAGGAAGTTCTCCAGCGGCTGGATGGCGCCCTGGAACTCGCGCGTCTGCACCCGGGCGCTGCCGAGGTGGAACCAGATCATGTTGTCGGAGAGCTTGGG
>DASSQZ010000164.1:0-24168 GCA_035702105.1 Myxococcales bacterium
GGAGGCCGACGAGGGCGAACGGACGACGATCCCAGTCAGCGCGAGCGCAGCGAGCAGTTCCCCTCGAGCTCCTGCAGCCGCAGTGACGGCCGAAGGCCGGCGCGAGGCTGCCCCTCGAACTCGAACTCGAACTTGAACTGCTTTTCTGGGGAAGTTCGAGTTCGAGGGGAAGTTCGAGTTCAAGGGCAGCTTCGCGCCAGCCCCTTCGGGGCTGACGCTGCGGCTGCAATGGTTCAGGGAAGAGCGGACCAACTCGACTCGTCCCGGGACGAGTCGGGTCGGCTCCAATCCTGCTCAGCGGTGGCAGGCCACGCAGCGGCCGTCCTGGCGGGCCTCGGCGAGGTCGTGCCGGGTCCGGAAACCCGCCGGATGCGGATCGCCGCCGATGCCGCCCACCTTGTGGCACTGCACGCAGTTGGAGGCGTCGCCCTGGTCGTGGCAGGCGGCGCAGCTCTGGATGTCCCTGCGGGCCGCGTCGCCGTGGAAGGCGGCCGAGCCCGGCAGCGACCAGCCCGGCGGATGCGGGTTGCGCGCGTTGGGCGCGCCGAACCCCACGTGTTCGAGCTGGTGGCAGTTCTCGCACGAGCTGGTGGAGTGGCAGCGCTGGCACGAGGCCGGATCGGCGCGAGACTCCACCGAATGGCGGCCGAGCCAGTCGTTGCGGTGGATGAAGCGCCGGTCGGGCCGGTCGATGAGCTTCGTCTCCACCTTCACCATCTCGGTCTTGGCGTGGCAGTCGAGGCAGAAGTTCTGGTCGTGGCAGGTGGCGCAGGACTTCGAGTCGCTGGCGGCGACCGACTTGTGCCGGCGCAGGAAGTCGCCCTGGTGCGACACCTGCGTGACCGGCTGCAATGGATAGGCGGCCAGGTCCTTGTGGCAGGTGTTGCACTTCGCGTCCGCGTACTGCTCGGCGTGGTTGTGGCACTTCATGCAGGCGGCGTGGCCGTCGCTCACCGGCACCGGCTGGCGCGGCTGCGACTGCCGCGAATGGCATTGCGAGCAGTCTTCCTTGACCCGCTCGATGTGCGCCGCGTGGTCGAAGTTCAGGCGCGGCTCACGCTTCGGCCAGGGCCCGGCCGACTTCACGTCGGCATGGCAGAAGCCGCACTGCCCCTGCTCCTTCTTGGCCTTGTGGCACTCCAGGCACTTCGCTTCCGCGGGCAGGAACTCGCCCTGCAGCGTCTTCGCGTCCCAGATGCTCTCGTGGCAGGTGATGCACTCCACGTTTGCCGCCTTGTGGCGGGCGTGGGGGAAGAGGATCTCGTCGCCTTCCGGCTGGGTGCCGAGGATGGTGGCCGCCGTCGCGCAAGCCACCGCGGCGAGGCAGCCAAGCAGCCAGGCGCGCCTCATCGCAGGCCTCCGGGAAGGCCGAATCGATAGGTGAGGCGCGCGACGACCTCCGTGCGGGTCTCGAAATAAGGCGTGGTGCCCAGCGATCCGGCGAGCATGGCCTCCCAGCTCTGGTTGATGGCCCAGCCCGCCGTGGCGGTGCCCACGAACGAGCGTTTCTGCGCGTTGACCTCGCGCTCGAGCCAGTAGGCGTCGAAGTCCACCGTCAGGGTCACGTCGTGCCGCAGCCTGCGGATGGCGAAGAGGCGCGCCTGCTTGTAGCCGTTGTCGGGCTCGGTCAGCAGGCGGACCTCGGCGCCGAAGGTGCCGTCGGTCGGCGTGCGCCAGGTCGCGCGGGCGCCGCCGCGGTGGCCGTGGCCGCCCTCCACCCGCAACCAGTGCCAGTCGGCGGAGAGCGACACGGGCGAGGTCACCCGGTACACCACCTCGCCGCCCGCCTCGTTGCGCTCCTCCTCGGCAAAGACGGCGAAGATGGAGGTGCGGTCGAGGAACAGGTCGGGCGCGGTGCGGTTCACGTCGGCGCTGATCTGCAGCTTCTGGGTGGCCTGCCAGAGCGCCTGCAGCCGCGCCTCGGCGAGCCGCTCCTCCTCGAGGCTCCATTGCGCGAGCCCGCTCACGGTGACGTTGCGGACCGGCGTGTAGGTTCCGTCGAGCGCAACGTCCTTGCGGGCCACGAAGCCGCGGCGCAGGGCGTAGATGAACGAGGCGCCCACCTCGGAGTCGAAGGCGTGGCTCCAGAAGGCGCGGCCTCCGGCGAGCGCGTCGCCCGAGGCCTGGGAGAAGCGCGGCTGCACCGGCACG
Source organism: Myxococcales bacterium (assembly GCA_035702105.1). Lineage (GTDB taxonomy): Bacteria > Myxococcota > Myxococcia > Myxococcales > 40CM-4-68-19 > 40CM-4-68-19. The sequence goes on from DASSQZ010000164.1 coordinate 2,152, forward strand.
CCGCCGAACATCTCGACGCCGAAGCCGTGGGAGACGATGCCGCGGGCGGTGAGGCCGTCGAACTGCGTGGCCCGCACCGCTCCGCCCACCGCGAGCTGGCGGCCCAGCCGCACGAGCAGGTGGCGATCGAGGAGCCGCCCCTCGAGGAAGAGCGAGTCCACGTCGCCGGCGGTCCGGTGCCCGTCGAAGGGCGTGCCGATGGTCAGCCGGCCCCAGCCCCGCGCGACGATGCGCACGTCCTTGAGCCAGTCGGTGCCGTCGCTGCGCGCGAAGAGCGAGAAGCTCTGGTAGATGGGCGATTCCTGGTAGCCGCCGTCCCGCGTGTAGGGGCGCGAGTCGAGCAGCGTGGTCGCGGTGCCGTCGGCGCGCGCGGCCCCGGCCGCCAGCGCAGAGAGGAGAAGGATCTTACGGAGTGACATCAATGACTCCGTTCAGGTGCGTACTGGTTCGCGCTCCCGGGGGGCCGGAGACGATGATCCCGCCGTTTGCCGCCACGGTGCTGGAGTGGCAGCGGTTGCAGTCCGGGAAGACGACGCCCGCGTGCGCCGCGGTGGTCGGCGGCAGGCCGTGGCACGAGCCGCAGAAGGCCTGCGAGGTGCCCAGCGTCCAGTTGGGCTTGCGCAGCTTGAATGCCGTGTCGGCGGCCATCTTCAAGCCGCCGCCGTGGCAGTAGGTGGAGGAGCAGGTTGCGCTGGCGCGGTCCCAGGTGGGCGATGCGCCGTCGTTGACCGCGAGACCGGAGAAGGTCACCGTCGCGGGCAGCGCGTGATCGATGTGCCCGGGGCTGTGCACGTCCGCCGGCACCTGGTGGCAGGCGCTGCAGGCGATCGGAGCCGAGATCTCGTGCGCCCCGGCCAGGTGCGCCTGGTGCGCGCCCACGCCGAGCGCGGAGGGGCTGGTATTGCCCGACAGATCGCGCGGCGGCGCGGGGGATTGCGGAGTGCCGTGGCACGCCGAGCAGGTGCCGCTGTTGTCGCCCACCTGCACCACGCCGTCGACGTGGAGGGCGGGGTTGACGATGGTCTGTCCCGGTCCCGCGCTGAGCGGGTGGCAGGCGCTGCAGGCGGTGCTCGATGGATCGTGGCTCGCCGGCGGGAGGAGGTGGCAGCTTCCGCACGGCGCGGAGCCGTTCCACGAGGGCTGGAAATTGGTCCCCCTGGCAAACGGAAGCGTGCCGCCGTGGCAGTAGACCTCGGAGCAGGTGCCGCCGCTGAAGGAAGGGGGCGCGGCGCGCCCGGGTCCGGCAAGTGAGGCCAGCGCTCCGAACGTGATGGTGGCCTGGTCCTTCGGCTTCCCGTCCGCGGTGGTGAGGTGGCCGGGAGCGTCGAAGCGCGCGGGCTTCACGTGGCAGTCGCTGCAGTCGAGCTTCTTGCCCACCGCTCCCTGGATGTGCGCCTTGTGCGCGCCGGTGTCGGGAGGCTGGCCGTGGCAGGTGTCGCAGGCGGTGGGCCCCTGCGCATGGCACTGCGTGCAGGAGACGCCCGCCTTCCCGCCGGCGAAGTCGGCGCCGTGGCAGCTCGCGCAGACGCCGAAGTTCCAGGCCAGGCCGCGCAGCACCGTGCCGTGGAACTCCGCGTCCCGGGGATTGAGGATTCCGCCCGGGTGCACCTGCGAGCGGAAGAAGGAGAGCCGGCCTTCCACCACCCAGGCCCGCACGGTTTGCGACAGGCTGGAGACGCCGGCGTGGACCGCGTCCGCATGCGCCGGATCGAGGGTGCGCAGGAGCAGCGAGTTGCCGTCTCCCGCCACCGCCACCGGCGCGCCTTCCGGTCCCAGCGCCTCGAGGTACGAGGTGGTCCGGTACCCGCCGGCGGGGTCCGATCCGGAATGGCAGGAGGTGCAGTTGGCCGCGAAGAGCGGCGCCACGTCCTCCTCCCAGCTCACCGCCTGGGCCAGGTCGCCTTGTTGCGGCCGCGCCCTGGAGCACGCGGCCGCAGCAAGCACCCCTATCGTCACGACTCCGCAGAGCGCGCGCATTCGGTGTCGCTCGCCTATTTCGTCGAGTCGATCTGCGCCTGCGTGAGGTCGAACCGCCCGCCGTTCTGCACCATGTGGTCGATGGTCAGTTGCTGCGCGTGGCAGGCCGAGCAGGTAGCGGTCACCTTGGTGGTGCGCGTGTAGGTGGTGGGATCCGCCAGCGTCTGGGTGGAGGTCGTGGTGCCGTTCGCGTCGGCGAAGCCGGCGGTGTAGGTGCCGGGGTTGTGGCAGCCTTCGCAGTTGTTGATCACGCCGGGGAAGCCGGTGGCGCGGAAGTCGTTGGCGCTGCCGCCGAACCCGTAGATGACCGGGCCGTTGCCGCTGAAGTCCGCTCCGTGGATGCCGTGGATGAGCTTCTTGAAGTCGATGCTCTCCTCGAGCTTGTCGTCCAGCGTCGTGCCGGTCTTCGGGCGCCGGTTGATGTCGGTGGCGTTGGTGTTGTGGCAGGCCACGCAGGCCTCGATGGCGCTGGTGCGGTTGCTGCCGTGCAGGGTCAGGTTGACGTGGCAGACGTTGCACTTGTTGATGTCCACCACCTTGCGGCGGGCGGTGGTGGCGGTGCCGGTGATGGCGAACGTCTGGGTGGCGCTCTTCACCGGGATGCGCTGCTGCACCGCCGGCCTGCCCACGGGCTCCGCGGGATGGCCTTCCATGACCACTTCACCCACGCCCAGCGCGTTGGCGGGAATGGCCACCGGCGAGGTGACCTTGAAGGTGCCTGCGGTGTCGCCCGCGACCTTGTTCTTGAGCGCGTCGATGCTGACCGGCTGGCCGGGCATGCTGCCGCTGCCGTCGTTGGTGTAGTTGGTGTCGCCGGCCGCCGTCACCTTGCGCGTGCTCCAGGCGATGTCGATGGCGAGGCGGCTGTTGCCGTTGGCGGTTTGCGACCAGGCCGGCTCGGTGAAGTCGTAGGGCGCGTTGGCTGCCGCCGGATTGACCACCTGGAAGGTGATCTCGGGGTTCTGGCCTGGCGCGGTGTTCTTCACCTGGACGATCTTGTACTGGTACTTGCCGGTCAGCGTGGCCTGCACGGAGGAGAGGCCGGTGTGCACGAAGTCCACCGGTGCGATTCCCGCGCCCGTGGCGTGGCAGGCGCTGCAGAGCTTGTCGTCCGGCTGCGGGCCGCCGCTGTGGAGCGTCCACCCCGCGGGCGCCGGATCGACGAAGCTGGTCCGGTCGTGGCACGAACCGCAGGCCACCATGTTGGGCTTGGTCTTCCAGTAGTCGGCGGCCGCGCCCAGGGTGGCGCTGCTGGCGTTGTGGCAGACGGTGCAGTTGCCCGGATCGGAGGTGCCGTTCGACGACATCACCGGGAAGCTCACGTCGCTGAAGTCCTGGCCGTTGAAGGTGAAGGTGCCGCCCGCCTTCACGCTGGGCAGGTTCTTGCCCATGTGCAGCTTGTGGATCACGCGCTTGAAGTCCACCGTCTGCCGGTCGGTGGCCGGCGTCTTCGGGTCCATGCTCGAGGAGTTGTGGCAGGTGACGCAGAAGTTCACGTTGACGCGGCGGCCGTGGGCGGTGAGGCGCTGGTGGCACTGGTCGCAGGCTGCGGCGGTGACGATGGCCCGCGAGTCATGCTTCTGCTGGTTCGCGACCGAGGGGTCCGCGTTGGTGAAGAGCGAGCCGTCAGGAAGCACGTCGGCGGTGGCCGAAACCGGCGCCGTCGGCTGGATCACCGTCCCGTTGGGCGCGGTGCCGGGGTTCTGCCCCAGGATGGGTGCGCCGCTGAGGACGCCGAACCGGGTGGTGAGCGCGGGGTCGAAGGCGGTGGTGACCACGCCGAAGTTGGTGGAGGCCGCGAGCACCTGGGCGGTGCCGAGATCGTTGCCGAAGGTGTACGTGTACGTGCCCGGGGGAGACTCGACGAGCACGCCGGAGAGCTGGGCGGAAGGCGTGGTGGCCGTGCGCGCGTTGGCGCTCACCTCGACGGCGCCGCCGGGCGAGATGTCGGGAGCGGTGCCGTAGTTGCGGGTCAGCACCGGCCGCCAGTTGTCGATGCTCCCGCCGTCCGCGTCCACAGGCACCAGCTGGGCCACCGTGAAGTTGAACGAGGTGAGTCCGGCGACCGGATTGCCGCCGTTCGGCGCGTCGGTCACCGTGAAGGTGATGGTCGGCTTGATCGGCGCGCTGGCCGGGATGCTCACCGAGGTGATCTGGGCGAAGTTGCGCGACAGGGCCGGCGTTGCCGCCGCCTTGTGCATGGGGATGGTGTCGGCGAGCTGGCCGGCGCCGTGGCAGAGCACGCAGGTTTCCGCGGTCAGGGCCTGGGGGGCGGGGGTGCCGGGCGCTCCCGGGTCGCCTGCAACCCCTGCGTCGCCGGCCGGACCGGCCGGACCCTGGGCGCCGTCCTTTCCCGCAGGCCCTGCGCACGCGAGCGCAAAAGAGAGGGAGCAGATGATGGCCAGGGGTGTGCGCGCGACGGACATGCAGGGCCTCCGGAAAAAATGGCGTTCCTGCCGCCCTCTCAGCAAAGTGCGTACCGTTCCGGATTCAGTCGAATCCGCAGGTTCTGCGCAGGAAAGGCGCGCAGAACTTGCGGGCGCGACTACCGTCAGCGTGCAATCTCTGCCGTCTGGGCGGCCGGAGGCGCAAGGAAGGACGAGGCCCTCAGGGCCAGCCGCCAAGGTTGCGGATCAGCGCGAGAAGGAGCCGCACCTCCCGGTCGGTGGCGTGCGCCCGGTGGAGGACGGCGATGAGGTCGTCGACCACGCGGTCGGGCTGGTGCCGCTGGGTGAGGCCGGCGCGGCGGAGGGCCACTCTCGACCGTTCGCGGAGGATGGCGATCTGACGCTCGTCGGCGAGCGGGCGCGGCGGCGCGGGCGGCAACGGAGCGGTGCCCGACGCGCGCTGCACCTCCCAGGCAAAGAGCAGCACCGCCTGCGCCAGGTTGAGCGAGCTCTTCTCGGCGGTGGGAATGGTCGCGGCGGAGGCTGCGCGGCGCAGCGTCAGGTTGTCGAGCCCGTTCGCCTCGTCGCCGAAGACCAGTGCGGCCGGCCCGGGCGCGCCGAGCAGCCGCAGCGCCGCGCCTGAAGGGTCCATCGCTCCGCGGACGGGGCGCCCCGAGGTCATCACCACCTCCACGCAGCCGGCGAGCGCGTCGTCGAGTGTGGCAACCCGTCGCATCCGCTCCAGCACGTGGCGCGCGCCGCGGGTGGCCACCTTCTCGGCCACCTCGGCGTCCCAGGCCTGCGGAGCCACCAGCCAGAGATCCCCGGCGCCGGTGTTGGCGAGCGCGCGCGCCGCGGCGCCGATGTTCTCGGAGCGCTTGGGGCGGTGCAGGACGAAGCGGATCTCCCTCTGCCGGGTGCGTCCGCTCGCGCTCTTCGCCGGCATGGCGCCGAGAGTAGCAGAGCCGCGCGCCCGCGCCGCCGACCGCGCGCACTCGCGCGCCGCCTCCCACGGCATGGCCGCGCCGGTGGACACCTCCCACGGCTTCAGCCGGCGAGGAGCACCACCACCCAGACCGCGGCGACCAGGGCGCAGAGCCCCAGCGCGACGGACCCGGCGAAATTGCGCGGCCCGGCGGCGGCGCCGACCAGGCCCTTGACCAGGCTGTTCGCCGTCACGGCGCCGAGCACGGCAGCGGAGCCGCGGCCCACCGTCACCGCGTCGCGCGAGACGGCGTCGGCCGCGGAGATCGCCGCGGCGTGCACGTCGGCGGCGCCGGCGCCGACCGCTCCGACGAAAAATCCCACCGAGCCGAACGAACGCTGCAGGAAGTTCACGGCGATCAGGACCGCGGTCACCGCCGCCGCGAAGCCGAGCGCGGCGAAGAGATCGACGGCCGGCAGCGCGGGCCGGCTCTCGTCGCTTCCGCGGCCGGTCCCGCGCGCCCGCCCCACCAGGACCAGCGCGCAGGCCAGTCCCGCAGCGCCGCCGGCCAGGAGCGGCCAGCGAAGGGCGAGGAGCAGCCGCGGGCTGCTGACGCCCACCACCAGCGCGAGTTGGACGAGGGAGGAGACGTTGGCGAGCACCGCGCCGGCAGCCGCCGCCGGCGCTCGCTGCGGGTCCCTTCGCGCCAGCATCGCCATCGAGCCCACCGTGGCCGTGCTGGAGACGAACCCGCCGGCGAGGCCGGCCAGCGGCACTCCCGCGCGCGCGCCGAGCAGCCGCACCGCCAGCCGTGAGACGAGGCCCACCGCCATCACCAGCACCGCCAGACGCCAGACCTGGGCCGGGTTCACCGCCTCGAGCGGGCCCATGGGGCGGTCGGGCAGCGCCGGCAGGATCACCAGCGCCGCGATGCCGAGCACCAGGCCATCGAGGATCTCCTGCTCGCTCAAGGCGGTGCGCGCGAAGGCGTGCAGGCGCGTCCGGAAGGCGAGCAAGGCGGTGGCGACGATGCCCGCCCCGGCGGCGAGCGAGGGCGCGCGGATGCTGCAGGCGCCGAGCACGTAGGCGAGGAAGAGCGCCATCTCGGTGGTCAGGCCCGGGTCGGTGCGGTCACCCCGCGCGTAGGCGACGAGGACGGCGGAGCCCACGAACAGGGCGCCCGCCACCAGCAACGCCGGCTCGCCCAGCACGCCGGCGGTGCCGCCGAGAAGGGAGGTGAGCGCGAAGGTGCGGATCCCCGCGGCTCCCCGCGAGGGCCCTTCGCCCTTGCGCCGCTCGCGCTCGAGGCCGAGGAGCAGGCCGACCCCGAGCGCGACCAGGAGCCGGACGCCCTCGTGAGCGGTGAGCGCGGCCGGGCTCATTCCGCTCCTGCGGGAGCCCGGGTGGCCAGCGGCCGGGGCGCGCGCGGGCGGCGCAGCGAGGCCAGCATGGACGCGCCGAGAATGGCCACGATGACGGCGAGCGAGACCAGCGCGGGCACCTCGACGACGTGGACCAGCGCCATCTTCACGCCGACGAAGACCAGCACCGCGGAGAGGCCCACTTCCAGGTACGCAAAGCGGTCGACGGCGCCGGCGAGCAAAAAGAAGAGCGAGCGCAGGCCCAGCATCGCGAACACGTTGGAGGTGAAGACGATGAACGGGTCGCGGGTGATGCCGAGGACCACCGGGATGGAGTCCACCGCGAAGACCACGTCGGCCAGCTCGATGACCACCAGCGCGGTGAAGAGCGGCGTGGCGAGCCGCCTGCCGTTCTCCAGGGTGAAGAAGCGGCCGCCGTCGAGGCGCGAGGTGGCCGGAATCAGGCGCCGGACCACGCGGGTCACGGGCCCACCCAGCGGATCGCGCGCGCGGCCGCGGTGGACGAAGAGCTTGATCCCGGTGATCACCAGCAAGAGGCCGAACACGTACACCAGCCACTCGAATCGGGCGAGGGCGGCGGTGCCCGCGAAGATCATGCCGGCCCGCAGGGCGAGGGCGGAGAGGATTCCCCAGAAGAGCACCCGGTGCTGGTGGACCGCCGGGATCGCGAGTGCGGAGAAGACCGCCAGGAAGACGAAGACGTTGTCCACCGAGAGCGACTTCTCCACCAGGTACGCGGTGAAGAACTCCAGCGCGGTGGTGGAGCCGAACTTCCACCAGAGGCCGGCGTTGAAGAGCAGCGAAAGGCCCACCCACACCCCGCTCCAGATCAGCGCCTCGCGGACGCCGACCGCGTGCGCCTTGCGGTGGAAGAGGCCCAGGTCGATCGCCAGCATCGCCAGCACGAAGGCGAGAAAGCCCGCCCAGAGCAGCGGCGTGCCGATGGGGGTCATGGCGCCCCCCTGGGGAGCAGGGTCCAGAGGGCCCGGTCGATGCTCCGGCGCCGATCGAGCGCCCTGGAGACGGCCCTTCCCACCCGCTCTGCCGCGCCGGCCACCGCGGCGAGGACCGCCGAACCGGACTCCTCGATGAAGACGTTGCCGCTCGGCCGCAGCCGGACCTCGATGCGGCAGACCTTGTCCTCGCCGCCGCGGGGACCGTTGACGTCGTCGAGGTGGACCACGGCGCGCTCCACCCTCCGGGAGAACCGGCCCAGGCTGAACTGCAGCCTGCGCTCCACGTACGCCCGGACCGCCGCGCCTGCCCGAACCCTGCCGCGGATGAGGATCTTCATGTTCGCGCTCCTGTCGCTTGGGGCAACCCAGGCAGACTAAGGTCGGATCGATGGTTCGACAAATAGATAAAGCGGCTTTGACGCTTCGATTTTTGCCAACTATCGTCCTTGCCGGATGGAGTGGGTCAACTACCACCACCTGCTCTACTTCTGGCTGGTGGCGCGGGAGGGCAGCCTTCTGCGAGCCTCCGCCGAGCTGCGGCTGGCGCAGTCCACCATCAGCAAGCAGATCCACCTCCTCGAGGACGCCTTCGGCCATGCGCTCTTCACCCGCAGCGGGCGCCGGCTCACCCTCACCGAGAGCGGCACGGTGGTCTACCGCTACGCGGACGAGATCTTCGCGCTCGGACGCGAGATGCTGGACGTGCTCAAGGACAGGCCGGTGGGCAGGCCGCTGCGGGTCACGGTGGGCATCGCCGACGTGGTGCCCAAGCTGGTGGCGGAGCGGCTCCTGGCGCCCGCGCTGCACCTGCCCGAGCAGGTGCTCCTGGTGTGCCGCGAAGGAAATCCGGCGCGCCTGTTTGCCGAGCTGGCCCTCCACGAGCTGGACCTGGTGCTCTCGGATGCGCCGTCCGGAGCGGAGACGAAGGTGCGCGCGTTCAACCACCCGCTCGGCACCAGCGGCATCACCTTCTTCGCCCGCCCGGGGCTGGCGCGCCGCGCCAAGGGAGCGTTTCCCGGGTGCCTCGCGAGCCTTCCGCTGCTCCTGCCCACCGAGGCCACCGCCATGCGCCGCCGGCTGGATCAGTGGTTCAGCCGCCTGGGCATCCGGCCGGCCATCGCCGCGGAGTTCGACGACGCCGCGCTGCTCGACGTGTTCGGCCGCCGCGGCGTGGGCGCCTTTCCCGCCGCCACCGTGACCGCGCGCGACGTGATGCGCCAGTTCGGCGTCCGCGCGCTCGGCGAGGTGGAGGGAGCGCGCGAGAGCTACTTCGCCATCACGGTGGAGCGCCGCATCCGGCACCCTGCGGTGGTGGCCATCTGCGAGCGGGCGCGGCGAGCGCTGACTTAGAGCTTTCCCTGAACCATTGCAGCCGCAGTGACAGCCCGGAGGGCCCCGGAGGGCTGGCGCGAGGCTGCCCTCGAACTCGAACTTCCCCCTCGAACTCGAACTTCCCCAGAAGAAGCAGTTCGAGTTCGAGTTCGAGTTCAGGGGCAGCCTCGCGCCGGCCTTCGGCCGTCACTGCGGCTGCAGGAGTTCGAGGGGGTGGCTCGCTGCGCTCGCGCGGACTGGGATCGTCGTCCGTTCGACTCTGCCCAATGAGAATCTCACCGCGTACAAGGTGGCTCGCGAGCTGGTGGTGATCGTGCGGGAGGCGAAGATCAGCGACGCGAAGCCGCGGGACCAGGCAATGCGCGCGGCAACCAGTGCCTGTCTCAACATTGCGGAAGCGGCAGGACGCACGTCTGCCGCGGAGAAGGCGCGCGTGTACGGCATCGCGCGGGGCGAGGGATGCGAGGCGGTTGCGGCGTTGGATGTCGCGGCTGCGGCCGGATGGTGCAGGGCTGAGGCTGCCAGGTCTGCCTCGGCAGCCGGCTCCCAGCTGTATGCGATGCTGACCGTGCCCGGTCGCAAGGCCGGGTAAGGGCCGGCTCCGGCCCCCCCCCCGCTTCTGCGGGCGAGACCCGAGACCCGGGCTACTCGACCAGCAGCACGCCTGCGACCATGTCCATGCTGCAGGCGTAGCGGAGCTGTCCGGCCCTGGCCGGCGTCAGGTCGATCTCCACCGGCACGTTCAGCGGCAGCTTCCTGGCGATTCCGGCGTCCTTGATGTGGACCTCCTTCGCGCAGGTGTGCTCGGTCTTGCGGGTGACCACCAGGCGCAGCTTCTCGCCCTTCTTCGCGGTGACGGTCTGGGGCTCGAACCCGTTGTCGGTGACCGAGAGCTGGATCACGCGCGGGGCCGGCGCGGCGGCGAGCAGGAGGGCGGCGACGATGGCGTTCATGGGGTTGCTCCTTGGGGATGTGTCAGGACAGGGGCGGTGACGGTCAACTCGTCCGCCACCTCGCGGCGCTTCCAGAGGAAGTAGACCGCCGGGTAGACCAAGAGCTCGAGCACGAAGGAGGTGACGAGGCCGCCCACCATGGGGGCGGCGATGCGCTTCATCACGTCGGCGCCGGTGCCGGTGGACCAGAGGATGGGCAAGAGGCCGGTGAACGCGGCGCAGACGGTCATCGCCTTGGGGCGCACCCGCTTCACCGCGCCGTGGATGATCGCCTCGACCAGGTCGCCCCGGGTCCGCAGCCTGCCCTCGGCCCTGGCGGCGTCGTGGGAGAGGTCGAGGAAGACGAGCATGAAGACGCCGGTCTCCGCGTCCAGGCCCATCAGCGCGATCATGCCCACCCAGACCGCGATGGAGACGTTGAAGCCGAGCAGGTAGAGGAGCCAGACGGCGCCGATGGCCGAGAACGGCACCGCCGACATCACCAGGCCCGCCTTGAAGGCGGACCTGGTGTTCATGTAGAGGAGCGCGAAGATCAGCGCCAGCGTGATCGGCACGATGAGCTTGAGCCGCTCCTGGACGCGGAGCATGTTCTCGTACTGGCCGCTCCAGGTGACGGAATAGCCGGCGGGCGTGGAGAGGCTGGAGGCGATGGCCTTCTTCGCCTCCTCGACGTAGCCGCCCACGTCCACCTTCGAGGTGTCGAAGTCGACGAAGACGTAGGCGGCGAGGAGCCCGTTCTCGTCGCGGATCATCGACGGGCCCTGGACCAGCTGCACGTCGGCGATCTCCTCGATGGGGATCTGCCCTCCCCCCGCGAGCGGCACGTAGACGCGCTTGAGCGAGGAGAGGTCTTCGCGATAGTCGCGCTGGTAGCGCACGTTGATGGGATAGCGGGCGCGCCCCTCCACCGTGTTGCCCTGGTTGTCTCCGCCCACCGCGGTCATCACCAGCGTGTTGGCGTCGTCCACCGAGAGGCCGTAGCGGGCGAGCTTGTCGCGCCTGAGGACGAAGTCGAGGAAGTACCCGCCCGCCGCGCGCTCGGCGAAGACGCTGCGCGTGTTCGGCACCCGCTGCAGGATCGACTCGGCGTCGCGGGCCACCCGCTCGATCTCCTTGAGGTCGGAGCCGCCGATCTTCAGGCCCACCGGCGTGCGGATGCCGGTCGCGAGCATGTCCTCGCGCGCCTTGATCGGCATGGTCCAGGCGGTGGTCAGGCCCGGCGCCTTCATCGCCCGGTCCATCTCCTCCACCAGCTCCGGCTCGGAGATGCGGTCGCGCCAGAACGGGCGCAGGCCCTTCTTCAGCCACTCCGGCGCCCAGCCGGAATACCAGCGCGGGTGCTCGCGCCACTGCGACTCCGGCTTGAGCACGATGGTGGTCTCGATCATCGAGAAGGGCGCCGGGTCGGTGGAGGTCTCCGCCCTGCCCGCCTTGCCGAAGACGGTCTCCACCTCGGGAAAGCCGCGGAGGATGCGGTCCTGGGTCTGGAGGATGGCCTGCGCCTCGCCCACCGACATGCCCGGCAGCGTGGTGGGCATGTAGAGCAGCGTGCCCTCGTTCAGGGGCGGCATGAACTCCGAACCGAGCTTCAGGTAGACGGGAATGGTGGCGAGCACCAGCGCCACGGCCACCGCCACGGTGGCCCCGGCGTGCTGGAGCACGAAGCGGCAGGGCGGCTCGTAGACGCGGTGGAGGAAGCGGCTGATGGGGTGCTTCTCCTCCGCGTGGTAGGTGCCGACGAAGAGCGTGTTGGCGAGCCAGGAGAGCGGACGGAAGCGCAGCTTGAACGGCTCCATCCGGGTGAAGAGCATGCGCATGGCCGGATCGAGCGTGATGGCGAGGAGCGCGGCGATGGCCATGGCCAGGTTCTTCGACCAGGCCAGCGGGCGGAAGAGCCGCCCTTCCTGGTCCACCAGCGTGAACACGGGCAGGAAGGCCACCGCGATGACCAGGAGCGAGAAGAAGACCGAGGGCCCCACTTCCAGCAGCGCCTCGAGCCGCACCTTGTGGAAGTCGCCCTTGCGCCCGCCCGCCTGCCAGAGATGGAGCTTGTTGTAGGCGTTCTCCACCTCGACGATGGCTCCGTCCACCAGCACGCCGATGGAGATGGCGATTCCCGCCAGCGACATGAGGTTGGCGTTGAGCCCCATCGCCTTCATCGGAATGAAGGCCAGCGCCACGCTCACCGGGATGGTGACGATGGGCACGATGGCGGAGGGCACGTGCCAGAGGAAGACGAGGATGACGATGGAGACGATGATCATCTCCTCGATCAGCTTGTCCTTCACCGTGCCGATGGCGCGCTCGATCAGCTCGGAGCGGTCGTAGGTGGTCACCACCTCCACGCCCGCGGGCAGCGAAGGCTTGAGCTCGGCGAGCCTGGCCTTGACCCGATCGATGACGGTGAGCGCGTTCTCGCCGTAGCGCATCACCACGATGCCGCCCACCACGTCGCCCTCGCCGTTGAAATCGGCGATGCCGCGGCGCAGCTCGGGCCCGAGCGAGACGCTGGCCACGTCCTTGACCGTGACCGGCGAGCCGCCCACCGACTTGAGCACGATGTCCTCCAGATCCTTCGTGCTCTTCACGTAGCCGCGGCCGCGCACCATGTACTCGCGGCCGGAGAACTCCACCAGGCGCCCGCCCACGTCGTTGTTGCCGCGGCGCACCGCCTCGGTGACCTCGTTCATGGTCAGGCCGTGCGAGACGAGCTGGTTGGGGTTCACGTTGATCTGGTACTGCCGGATCTGGCCGCCCACGGTGGCGATCTCGGCGACGCCCGGCACTGCCTGGAGCGAGTAGCGGAGGAACCAGTCCTGGTACGAGCGCAGCTCGTCGGTGGTGTGCCGGCCCGAGCGATCGACCAGCGCGTACTGGAAGACCCAGCCCACGCTGCTGGCGTCGGGCCCCAGCTCGGTCTTCACGCCTGCCGGCAGGGCGCCCTGGATCTTGCTCATGTACTCGAGCACGCGGCTGCGCGCCCAGTAGAGGTCGGTGCCGTCCTCGAAGATGACGTAGACGTAGCTGTAGCCGAAGTCGGAGAACCCGCGCACCGCCTTGACCCTGGGCGTGCCGAGCAGCGCGCTGGCGATGGGATAGGTGACCTGGTCCTCGACGATGTCGGGGCTGCGGTCCCAGCGCGAGTAGACGATCACCTGGGTGTCGCTCAGGTCGGGGAGCGCATCGAGGGGAATGTTCTTCGCGCTCCAGTACGCGCCGAAGAGCGCCACCACCACCGCGGCGAGCACGATGCCGCGGTTCTGCGCCGAGAAGGTGATGATCCTGCGGATCATGGCTTCGCTCCCCGGCCCTGCGGCTTCGGCGCGGCCGGCGGCTTCGAGGCGAGCGCCGCCAGCGCGGCCTTGAGGCGCGACTCCGAGTCCACCAGGAAGCTGGCCCGGACCACCACGTGCTCGCCGGCGCGGACCCCGGAGACGACCTCCACCATGTCTCCGCCCATCTCGCCGGTCCTCACCTCGCGGGGCTCGAATCGCCCTTCGCCGGTGGCGACGAACACCACCTTGCGGTCGCCCGAATCGATGATCGAGTCGGCCGGGACGCGCAGGCTCTCGTGCGGCCGGGTGTGGAACACCACCTCTCCGAACATCTCCAGCCGCAGCTCGCCGCGCGGGTTGGGGAACGCGAGCCGCACCTTGGCGGTGCGCGTCTTCGGGTCGAGCACCGGCTCGATGAAGCTGACCTTGCCGGTGAAGGTGCGGTTGGGCACCGCGTCCAGCGTCAGCGAGACGGGCGTGCCGACCTGCACGCGCGGCAGGTCGCTCTCGTGCGCGTCGGCCAGCACCCAGACCTGGGAGAGGTCGGTGACCTCGAAGGGCGTGTCGCCGGCGGCGATGCGCGATCCCTGGACCACGGTCTTTGCGGTGACCACTCCGGAGATGGGCGAGACCAGGATGAGGTCGCGGATGGGCGCGCCGCCGTGGTCGAGGTGGGCGATCTCCGAGCGCGGCACGTCCCACAGCTCCAGCCGCCGGCGCGCGGCGGCGACGAGATCGTCCCCTGCGCGGCTGCCCCCCAGCTCGGAGCGGGTGCGGACCGCCAGCGCATAGTCGTTCTGCGCGTTGAGCAGGTCGGGGCTGTAGAGCGCGAAGAGCGGCTCGCCCCGGCGCACCGGCTTGCCCACGAAGTCCACGAACAGCTTCTCGACGAAGCCGTCCACCTTGACGTTGATCTTGCGGATGCGCGTCTCGTCCGCCGCGATGCGGCCCACCGTGCGCCAGTCGCCGGAGATGGTCCCGCGGGTGACCTCCGCGGTGCGCAGCCCGATGAGCTGCTGGCGCTGCGCATCGATCTTCACCTCCACCAGGCCGGAGACCGCGCCCTCGCCGGAGACCTCGTCCTGGTAGACGGGCACGTAGTCCATCCCCATCGAGTCCTTGCGCGGAACCGGCGAGGTGTCGGCGGCGTTCATCGGCGAGCGGTAGAAGGCAATCCGGTGCTCCGGCTTTCCCGCGTCCGCCTGCTCGATGGGCACGAGCTTCATGCCGCAGATGGCGCAGTCGCCGGGGACGTCCGAGGTGTAGTTGGGGTGCATCGGGCAGTGGTAGAGAGGCCCCTGCGGCGCCGCGGTCTCGCGGTGCTGCAGCCGCGGCACGAGCAGGCTTCCACCCACCCCGAGCGCGGCGCCGAGCGCGATGAAGAGAGCGGCTTTCCTGATCTTCATGGTCATCCTCACATTCCGTTCATGCCGCGCGAGGGGCTGGCCGCTTCCGCGCTGCTGGATGGGGCTGCTGCAGACGCCGAGCCGGTGCGCGCCGAGGCGGCGGCGGTGCCCGGCATCGCTCCCGACGGACCGCCCGCGGTGCCCGGCACCGGATCGAGGCTCAGCTCCTCCTGGGCGATGGCGGCGAGCTGCGCGTCCGCGATGGAGCCGAGATAGCTCGTCTTGTCTCCGACGTACCCGTTCAGCGCCTCGAGCACCGCCGCGAAGGGCAGCCGCCCCACCTCGTACTGGGTGGAGGTGCTGCGCACCGTGGCGAGGGAGAGCACGAGCACCTGCTTGCGGTACTGCTGGTTCGCCCGGTTGAGGGCGGAGAGCGCGGCCAGGCGCTCGCGCGTGCGCAGCCGGAGCACCTGCTTCACCGTCTCCGCGCCCTGCGACGCGCCGATGCTGCGCTGCCCGGCCTCGTCCACGGCGCGGTTCTGCTTGCGGCCCGCGAAGATGGGCAGGCCCACCGAGACGCCGAGCTGCCACATCGGATCGAGCGAGCCGCGCGGCATGATGGCGGCCGAGACGGCGAAGTCGGGTAGCCGCTCCTTGCGCGCCAGCTCCACCCGCCGGCCGGCCTGCTCGACGCCCAGCATCGCCGCCTGCACCTCCGGGCTGCGCGCCTCCGCATCCCGCTGCGCCTCGGCTTCCGGCAGCACCGGCGGATCGGGGAGGTCGGCCAGGCGGGCCGTGGCCGCGATCGGCTCGTCCAGCGGGTGCAGCCGCAGCCGGTTCAGCTCGGCGACGCGCGAGACCATCTCCGCGTCGATGGCGTACCTTCGCTGCTCCAGCCGCGCCCGCTCGAGCTGCGCCCGCAGCAGGTCCGACTGCGGCACCTGACCCGACTCGTAGCGCGAGCGGGCCGCGTGCTCCGCCGTCGCCCAGAGGCGCTCCTCCTCGTCGAGGAGGTCGATGCGGCCGCGCACCAGGAGCAGGCCGATCCATGCCCGCCGCGTGCGCGCCTGGACGTCGAGGAGCGCGCGCTGCAGCCGCGCCTCGGCGCGCCGCGCGTCGAGGGTGGCCACCTGCTCGCGCAGCCCGCGCTTTCCCGGCCAGAAGAGCGGCTGGGTGAGCATGATGTTGTAGAAGCTGGTCTCCATCGTTCCGACTTCGATTCCCTTGAAGCCGTCGTTCTGGATCCCGAGCGTGAGCGTGGGGTCGGGCAAGGCGCCTGCCTGGGGAACGCGCGCGCGCTCGGCGGCGACGTCGGCGCGGGCCTGCGCCACCTCGGGGCTGGCGGCGGCGGCTTCCGCGAGCAGGCGCTCGAGCGTGGCGTCCTGCGCACGGGCGCTGCCCGCGCCGGCCAGGGCGAGAAGAACGATCAATTGGCGAACCATGAAATGCGTGCTCCGGATTGAGGTGGGCCAGAGGCGCCCGCGCGAACGGCGCGCGAACGCGAATCACTGCCTCGGCGGACAGGCCGCTCTGGCCGGGCTCAGATCAGGAGTGCGCAGTTGGCCAGGACCGGGGACAGGCCTGGCGGTGGCTCGAGGCGTGGAACGTGCCGGACGAGGTCGAACAGGACATGCGGCGCGGTGACTTCAGCCGCCGCGGTGACCAGCATGGGCGAAGGCGCGCTGGCGATGGAGGCCGGGTCGTGAGTCGGCCGGGCGGGCGTGCTCGGAGCCGACATCGTGCAGCACTGCGGCGTGGCCGGAGCCATGGTCCGCGCGGGCGGCCGCGCCTCGCCCGCCGGGCAGCAGCACGATTTGCGGACCTCGGGACCGCAGCGCAGCAGCGTGGCCTGGGCGCCCGAGGCGATCAGCGCCGGCGCGAGCAGCGCGGCGATGAATTTGCTGTGCAGACGGGCCCGCATGCGGGCCGAATCATGCAGAGCGCATGCCGGGCTTGTCAAAGAAAGCGTACTCCTTGCGCATCGCGCAAAACGTGCGCCATTGCCCTACGTCCGCAGGCATTTTGCGCTCTCCCGCCAGGGCCAGCGTTCACCAGCGCTGCCGGAGCAGCCCGGCAACCTCCTCGGGCGCCTGGGTATGGACGTCGTCGCCCATGAACTTGGGCGTGAACCAGCTCTCGTAGTTCGAGTACAGCGGCTTGAAGGGAGGGCGCGAGCACACCTTCACGTGCAGCGCGAAGTGGCGCCCGCACCCCGGCTCCGGGCTGGAGAAGAACGCGAAGGTGAAGGGATGGCTGCCGAGCGCCTCGTAGAACGACACCACCCGGGAGATGCCCGCGGCGAATCCCTCGGCATCGGCGTCCGTCATCTCCGCCAGGCTGCCGATCCCCGGGAGCACGCCCCAGATCTCGCGCTGGTGGGCCGGCGCATAGGCGGCGAGCCACTCCACCCGCCCCTCCCTGCCGATGGAGCGCGCGCCGAGCTTCTGCTCCTCCTCGATGAGCGCCTCCCAGTAGCTGCGCCCGGTCCTCTCGCGGAATGCGGCGGAGAGCCCGAGCAGCCGCGCCAGGGCCGAATAGGGAACGCCGCGCGCGTGCACCTGGAAGTGCGGATGCGGCATGCTCGACCCGCCGGGCGGAAGGAAGTTCATCCCCACCACGTGGTGCGCCAGGGCAGGGTCCCTCCGCCGGGCGATGCGGACCAGCTCGCAGGCGACGCGGATCGCGTCGGCCAGCGCCTCGCGGGCGAGCTGCGCGGGAAAGAGCACGTGCCGGGCGGGGTCGACGATGGCCACGCAGTCGAACCCGGCCTTGGAGAAGAGGTTGGGGACGGCGACGGAGCGGCCGATGCGAAGCTGTCCTCCCTCGACGAGCCCTTCGGGGAACCGGGTTCCCTTCTGCTCGACGCTGCAGAACGGGCAATTGGCGCGGGTCTTTTCCTGGTAGTCGGCCAGCAGCTTCGCGTCGCCGCCGCCGAGGAAGAACGCCTTCGCCTTCTCGCCCAGCGCGGCATTGATCGAGGCCACCGAGGAGGTGAGCGGATCGGTCCGGTGCTCGATGTCCTGCTCGACGGCGTTGCCGTCCGGATCGATCAGCCGCGCCTTCTCCACCACCGACCTGAGCTCGATCATGGCCGCCTCTTGGGAGCGGGCCCAACCGTATCGCATCCACCTCGACGGCGCCCGGCGGACACGGTATCGAGGGCTTCCCCATGATCGGCCTCCTGCTCGCATGCCTGCTCGCCGCTCCGCCCGCCGGCAGCGCGGGGCGGCTCGTGGTGGTGGTGGTGATCGATCAGCTCAGATACTCGGACGTGCTGATGGCCGGCGAGGCCGTGGGCAAAGACGGATTCGCGGGCCTGGGCCGGCCGGTGCCCATGCGCTATCGGACCGTGGGCACGGAGACCGCCACCAACCACGCCACCCTCGCCACCGGCGCGTACGCCATGGTCCACGGGGTGGTGGCGAACGAGGTGTTCGAGGACGGCGCGCGGCGGGCGGTGGTGGACGACCCGAAGTGCCCGGTCTGGGGATCGAAACGCGGCCGCAGCGCCACGCGGATGGTGGCCCCCACCTTCGGCGACGCGTTGAAGCTCGCCAGCGCAGGCCGCGCGCGGGTCGTATCGGTGTCGGGAAAGGACCGCGCCGCGCTGATGCTGGCGGGCCAGTCTGCCGACCTGGCGCTCTGGATCGAGCCCGGCGAGAGCGGCCTGGTCTCGTCCACCTGCTACGCGAGCGCGCCTCCGCCGTGGCTCCTGGAGCTGAGCCGGCAACATCCCGCCACCGCCTGGGCGAAGTGGGTCTGGACGCCTTCGCGGCCCATGGACGCGCTGGTGCGCCTGGGAGCGCTGCCGCCGTCCGGACCGGCGCGGCACACGATGGCGGAGCTGCAGGGAAAGGACACCCTCGAGGATGCGGTCCGCGCCACGCCGCCCGGCGTGACCCTCACCCTGCGCGCCGCCGACGCGGCCGCCCGCTCGCTGCGGCTGGGAGAGCTGGACCATCCCGACCTGCTGCTGATCTCGCTCTCGTCCCTGGACTACGCGGGGCATCTCTTCGGGACCTTCTCCTGGGAGAGGGCGGATCAGCTCCTGCGCATCCACGACGAGCTCGTCGCCTTCCTCTCCGGGCTCGACCGGCGGCTCGGGCGCGGCCGCGTCTCGGTGCTGCTCGCATCCGATCACGGCGTCACGGCGGCTCCCGAGGATGCCGGGCGTCTTCGCGTCCCGGCGGGGCGCGTGCGGGAGGCCGACCTGCGCGAGGCGGTGGAACGCGCGCTCGCCGCGGCGTACCCGCGCGCGCAGCCGAGGCGGTGGGTAGCGGACGTCGACGCGCCCTTCGTCCGGCTTTCGCCGCCCTCCGATCTCGACCGCGCCGAGGTGGCGAGGAGGGCCGCGCGGGCCGCCGAGTCCGTCCCCGGAGTGGCCGAGGCGGTCGCGTTTCCCGAGGTGCTGCGCGAGCCGGACACGAGCCCGGTGCGCCGGGCCTTCTTTCCCGGCCGCAGCGGAGACGTGATCGTGGTGCCGCGTCCGGGCTGGGTGTTCACCGGCGGCGTGGTCATCGCGACCACGCACCGCTCGCCCTGGTCGGACGACGCGCTGGTTCCCTTCATGTTCCGCGACGGCCGCTTCCGCATCCGCCCGGAGCTCCAGGCCGGGTTCGAGGCCACGCGTTTTGCGCCCTCCGCCGCCGCCATCCTGGGAATCGGGCCTCCCGGCGCGGCGCTCGAGGACGCGGCAATCATCCCGGCATCCCGCAAAGGACTAGAGTAGCCCCCGAGAGGTGGAGATGGAGTCCCCCGGCCAGGCGAAGCGGATCCGCATCTACCTGAAGGAGAGCGACGTCATCGGTCACAAGCCGGCGGCCTGGGCGCTGCTCGAGTGGCTCCACCAGCAGGGGGCCGCGGGCGCGACGCTGATCCGCGCCCATGCAGGAACGGGAGCGTCGGGACGGCTCGAGGTGGAGATGGTGGCCGACCTCGGGCCCCACCTGCCGGTGATCGTGGAATGGATCGACTCGCCCGACCGCGTGGCGCGGCTCCTCCCCGGGCTGAAGGCGCTGGTGGGCCGCGGCCTCATCACCTCCGAGGACACCGAGATCGTGCTCTACAAGGCGCACGGCGTCCGCAGGCTGCCGGAAGCGGTGACGGCGGCGCAGGTGATGTCGCGGGACGTCGCCTCGGTGCCGCCGGAAGCGCCGCTGCGGCAGGTGGTGGAATTGGTGGAAGGGAAACCCTACCGGGCGCTGCCGGTGGTGGCGGGCGGGCGGCCGGTGGGCATGATCACCAACCTCGACCTGGTGGAGCGCGGCGGGCTGCTGGCGCGCATCGAGCTGCTCGGCAGCCTGAGCGACGCCGAGCGTACCTCCGCCCTGGGCGCGCTCTCCGGCAAGACCGCGCGCGACGTGATGACGCCGGATCCGGTGACGGTGCAGGAGACCGCGACGCTGGGAGCGGTGGCGGACGTGATGGCGCGCAAGCGGCTCAAGCGGCTGCCGGTGGTGGATGCCCAGGGGGCGCTCTCGGGCATGATCAGCCGCTTCGACCTGCTCCGCACGGTGGCGGAGGCGTTCGAGACCAGCCCCGAGGAGGAGCGTCCGGCGGGCCTGCGCGGCGATCTGCCCCTCTCGCGGGTGATGCGCAAGGACGTGCCCACCGTCCATCCGGACACGCCCATCGCCGAGGTGCTCCAGGCGGTGGTCTCGACGCGGCTCAACCGCGCCCTGGTGGTCGACGGGGAGCGGCGCGTGGTCGGCATCGTCACAGACGAGGAGGTGCTCGACCGCGTGGCGCCCGGGCTGCGCACGAGCGCGCTCACCTCGCTGATGCACCGGCTGCCCTTCTCGCACGTGGCCAGGGCGGACCTGGCCGCGGAGCACCACTCGCGGGCGAAGAACGCCGGGGACCTGATGCTCACCGAGGTGGCGGTGGCCCGGCAGGACCAGCCGCTGCGCGACGCCATCGCGCCGATGACGAAGGCGCCGCACAAGCTGGTGGCGGTGGTGGATCGGGACGGACGGCTCCTGGGCGCGCTCGACCGCGCCGACATCCTCCGCGGGCTGGTGCAGGACTGATCCTTTGGCGCGCCGCCGCGCGCCGCGGGATAACCTCCGCCGCATGGAAGCGATCCACACCAACGCCTTCCTCGTGAACCTGGCGATGGTGCTCTGCGTCGCCGCGGTCACCACGGTGGTGTTCCAGCGCCTGCGCCAGCCGCTCGTGCTCGGCTACATCATCGCCGGGCTGCTGGTCGGGCCCTACGTGCCCTTCCCGCTGGTGGCCGACAGCGACACCATCCACGGGCTCTCCGAGCTGGGCGTCATCCTCCTGCTCTTCGGCATCGGCCTCGAGTTCACCTTCAAGAAGCTGATGCGGGTGGGCGCCGCCGCGGCGGTGGTGGCGCTGGTGGAGATCAGCGTCCAGATCATCCTCGGCGACGCCGCCGCGGCAGCCTTCGGCTGGACCTCGCGCGAGGCGCTCTTCGCCGGCGCGATGATGGCCATGTCCTCCACCACCATCATCGCCAAGGCCTTCGACGAGATGAAGGTGGGCGGGAGGGTGCGCGAGCTGGTGCTCGCCGTGCTCATCGTCGAGGACCTGGTCGCCATCCTCCTGCTCACCGCCCTCTCCACGCTCAGCGCCGGAAGCCTCTCCGCCGGCCAGCTGGGAATGACGGCGGGGCGGCTGCTCCTCTTTCTCGCCGTGGTGTTCGGGGCGGGAATGCTGGTGGTGCCGAGGCTGGTCCGCGGCGTGGTGAAGCTGGACCGCCCGGAGACCACCAGCATCGCCTGCATCGGCATCTGCTTCGCGTTCGCGCTCCTCGCCCAGCGCTTCGGCTACTCGGTGGCGCTGGGCGCGTTCCTCGCCGGGTCGCTGGTGGCGGAGTCCGGAGAGGGCGTCCGCGTCGAGCGCCTGGTCGAGCCGGTGCGCGACCTCTTCGGGGCGGTGTTCTTCGTCTCGGTGGGCATGCTCATCGATCCGAAGATGGTGGTGGCGAACTGGCTGCCCATCCTGGTCCTGAGCGCGGTGGTGATCGGCGGCCGCATCGTCGGCGTCTCCCTTCCCGCCTTCCTCAGCGGCGAGGGCGTGCGCACCTCCATCGCGGCGAGCATGAGCATGGCCCAGATCGGCGAGTTCTCGTTCCTCATCGCGCAGATGGGCATCGCCACCGGCGCCATCCGCGAGTTCCTCTACCCGGTGGCCGTGAGCGTCTCGGCGCTGACCACCCTGACCACGCCCTTCATGATCCGCGCCGCCGCTCCGGCGTCGGCCTGGGTGGATCGCAAGCTCCCCCACGCGCTGCAGACCTTCGTGGCGCTCTATGGCTCGTGGATCGACGGCCTGCGTGCGCCCGGGCCGCGCAGGACGCGGGCGCAGCGGCAGGCCCGCCTCCTGCTGGGCGACGCGGTCCTGCTCGCCCTGGTGCTGGTGCTCTCGGCGCGCTTCTTCTATGACGCGGCGGCCTGGCTGCGCGCGCACACCGGCCTCGGGGTGGTGGCGGCCGAGGGGGCGACCCTGGTGGCCGCCCT
>DASSQZ010000165.1:0-16182 GCA_035702105.1 Myxococcales bacterium
GGAAGCTTGACAATCCGCAGCCGCCTCCGCTAGATCGCCCGTTCCTTTCCGCGCCCGGCGGCGGGACTTCCCTGCCTGCCGGGCCGCATCGAAGCGGAAAGGCAGGAGAATTCCGATGTACGCAGTGGTCAGGACAGGCGGGAAGCAGTACCGCGTCAAGGAGGGCGACCTCCTCAAGGTGGAGAAGCTCGCGCAGGACGTCGGCGCCAGGCTGACGCTCGATGTGCTGCTGGTCGGCGAAGGGGCCGACGTGAAGCTCGGCGAGCCGCTGGTTTCGGGCGCGAAGGTGGAGGCCGAGGTGGTCAGCCACGGCAAGCACCGCAAGCTCTGGCACTTCCGCACGCAGGAAGAGGGCTGGGATCGCATCCGCGGACACCGGCAGCCGTACACCGAGCTCAAGATCACCGGAATCTCCGCCTAACCCTTTTCGAGGTCCGCAAAAACAGTCATGGCGCACAAAAAAGGTCAGGGTTCTTCGCGCAACGGGCGCGACTCTCCGGGGCAGCACCGGGGCATCAAGGTGTATGGCGGCGAGGCCGTGGTTCCGGGGAACATCCTCGTGCGCCAGGTGGGTACCAAGGTGCACGCCGGACGCAACGTCGAAATGGGCCGCGACTTCACGCTCTACGCGGTGGTCCCGGGCACGGTGAAGTACAAGAAGGGACGCGGCGACCGCGTCTACGTGCACGTGGAGCCCGCCAAGGCGCAGGCCGAAGCGTAAGGCGGCAGAGCCTCGGTGATCCGGCAGGTCATCGGGCCGCCGGAATCCCATGCAGTTCATCGACGAGGCCGAGGTTCTTGCGAAGGCGGGCGACGGCGGACCGGGCGCGGTCGCCTTCCGGCGGGAGAAGTTCGTCCCTCGCGGCGGCCCCTCCGGCGGCGACGGCGGCAACGGCGGCGACATCGTCCTCCAGACCGACGAGCGGTTGACCACGCTGCTCGACTTCCGCTTCCGGCGCGAGTACCGCGCCCGCAACGGCGAGCCGGGGCGCGGGCGGGACCAGAACGGCCACGCCGCGCCGGAGATGGTGCTCAAGGTTCCGCCCGGCACGCTGGTGCGCGACGCCGCCACCGGCGAGGTGCTCGCCGACCTCCGCGAGACCGGCCGCCGCTGGGTGCTCGCGAAGGGCGGCCGGGGAGGCCTCGGCAACATGAACTTCGCCACCCCGACGCTGCAGGCACCGCGCTTCGCGCAGCCCGGCACCGAAGGCGAGGAGAAGCGCGTCCGTCTCGAGCTGCGCCTGCTCGCCGACGTGGGCCTGGTGGGCTTTCCCAACGCGGGCAAGAGCACTCTCGTCTCGCGGCTCTCGCGGGCGCGTCCCAAGATCGCCGACTATCCCTTCACCACGCTGCAGCCGCATCTCGGGGTGGTGCAGTACAAGGACGGGCGCAGCTTCGTGCTCTCCGACCTGCCCGGGCTGATCGAAGGCGCCCATCGCGGCGCAGGCCTCGGGCACCGCTTCCTCAAGCACATGGCGCGGTGCCGCACCATCATCCACCTCGTCGACGCCTCCGGGGACCGGGACCTGGTGTCCGACTTCGATGCCATCAATCGCGAGCTCGAGCTCTTCGACCCCGCGCTGGGGCGCAAGGCGCAGGTGGTTGCGGCGAACAAGATCGACGTGCCCGAGGGCCGGGAGCGGGCGGAGGCCCTGCGGCGCAAGCTCAGGCGGCGCAAGATCGAGGTGCACCTC
This sequence comes from Myxococcales bacterium, assembly GCA_035702105.1. Lineage (GTDB taxonomy): Bacteria > Myxococcota > Myxococcia > Myxococcales > 40CM-4-68-19 > 40CM-4-68-19. The sequence continues at coordinate 1,695 of DASSQZ010000165.1, forward strand.
GTCTCCGGCGCCACCGGGGAGGGCGTCGAGGGGCTCCTCGATGCGGTGGTGCGCGCGCTGGACAGCGCTCCCTTGCCCGCGCCGCTGGAACGCGACATCGGTCCTGCGCCGGCCCCCGCCGGCGAATCCGCGCCCGCCCTGGAGGACGAGCGCGAGCGCGATCGGCGCGAGCGGGAGGAGCGGGCGCCGCCGCTGACGGGGCGGCAGAAGGACGGCATGCCGAAGGCGAAGGCTGCCGCCGCGCAAGGCAAGAAGCCGCGGAGCAGGCGGACGTGAGCCCGCGCCGGCCGCCCCGCGCCTGGATCGGCTCCCCCGTTCCGGTGGACGCGAGCGAGCTCGCCGGCCCGCGGGGGCTCACCGCGGAGGTGCTGCGCGGCGAGGAGGAAGGCGCGGCGGCGGACGGCAGCGCCGCGTTCTGGTGGGCGCAGCTCACGCCGGAGCGGCAGGCGCGCATCGAGTCGGTGGTGGGGGCGCGGCTGAGCTCGGTCACGGTGGTGCTGGACCGCCTCTTCGACCCGCACAACACCGCCGCGATCCTGCGCACCGCCGAAGGCCTCGGCCTCTGCAGGGCGCACGTCGCGCCGCACGAGGGCGAGGACGGCATCGCCCACCGCCGCGTCACGCAGGACGCGGACAAATGGCTGGACGTGGACCTGCACGCCTCGGGAGCCGCCGCCGCCATGGCCTTGCGCGCCGCGGGATTCGAGGTCTGGGCCGGCCACCTGGACCCCGCCGCCCGCCTCTACACCGGGCTTCCCGCCGACCGGCCGGTGGCGCTGCTCTTCGGCAACGAGCACGAGGGGCCGTCGCCGTCGACGCTCTCCGCCTGCACCGGCACCTTCCGCATCCCGATGGCGGGCTTCACCCGCAGCTTCAACGTCTCGGTCGCGGCGGGCATCGCGCTGGCGCACCAGACCTCCGCGCGCCGCCATCACCTCGGAGCCGCGGGAGATCTTCCCGAGGCCGAACGCGTCCTCCTCCGCGACCGGTTCACCCTGCTCGCCGCCAGGCTGTCGCGGCGGGTGAAGTCCGGCCGCTGACGGGAGTCCAACCTCCATGCCAACCTTGCTGGTCGCCCTGCTCCTCGCCGCTCCCCCGGCGGATGCCGGCCGCGCGCTCGCCCAACGCGTGCAGCGCTTCTACGCGCACACCAGGGACTTTTCTGCGCACTTCCGGCAGCACTACACGTACGTGGCGATGGGGCGGGTCGAGGATTCCGAGGGCACCGTGCAGGTGAAGAAGCCCGGCTCGGTGCGCTGGGACTATGCCAGCCCCGACAAGCGCACGCTCTACGTGCAGGGCAAGACGCTCTGGATCTGGCGGCCCGAGGACCAGGAGGCGCAGGTGAAGCGCGACTTCGGCGGCGACCAGCTCTCCAGCGCCTTCACCTTCCTCTGGGGGCGGGGAAACCTGCTCAAGGAATTCTCCCCGCGGCTGGTGCCGACGCCCAGGGGCCTCCCCGCGGGCGATGCGCTGGAGCTCCTGCCGCTCAAGCCGGTGGCGGGCGTGGCGAAGCTGCTCTTCGTCGTCGGAAAGGACGGCCAGGTGCTGGCCAGCGTGGTCCACAACCCCCAGGGGGACATCAACCAGATCGTGTTCAGCGACCCGAAGGTGGACCAGGGCCTTCGCGACTCGCTCTTCCACTTCGAGCCGCCCAAGGGAGCGTACGTCCAGGAGTTCTGATCCGAGCGCACGCCCGAAGAACGCGATAGAAGGCACCTCGCCATGAAGCCACTCGCTTTCGCGCTCCTGTTCATGCTCGCCTGCGCCTCCGGCAGGACGGTCACCGTGGGCGGCCGCGAGGTCGCCTACGAAGAGGCCGCCCGCGACGAGTTCGCCAAGGCCAGGGCCGCGCTCGACCAGGGCAGGTACGAGCAGGCGGTGCAGCAGTTCGGCGCCTTCGTGCAGCGGTATCCCGACAGCGAGCTGGTCGACGAGGCGCTCTTCCGGCGCGCCCAGGCGCTCTCCAAGGGGGGAAAGCTCCAGGAGGCGCAGTCCGCGCTGCAGGACTTCCTCGAGAGGCGGCCCACCTCGGCGTTCAAGGGTCCGGCCGCGGTGGAGCTGGCGCAGGTGCAGGCGAGGCTCGCGGGAGCGCCCGCCTCCGCCCCCCACGTCGACACCTCGCAGATGAGCGAGCAGGAGAAGGACCGGGCAGCCGCCGCCCTGGCGGAAACGCTTGCGAGGTCGGGCCAGGCCGGGGAGGCGCTGCGCTGGTCCGCCCGCGCGGTGGAGAGCTCCGATGCTGCCGACCGAGAGGCCAGGTTGCGCGAGTTGGAGGCCGCTCTCGACGCCGCCCCCGCGCCGGACATCGCGAAGCTGGTCTCGGAGCTCGACCGCAGGTCGCCCGCCTGGGCCCCTGCCGCGCTCAAGCTTTCGCGCGTGCAGCTTCACACCGGCGACCGCGCCCATGCGGCGGAGCTGGCCTCGGACGTGCTCTCCGCAGACCCGCAGGGCCGCTATGCGGAAGGCGCGCGCGCCGTGCAGCAGGCGGCGCGCTCGAGCGCACAGCTGAAGCCGAACCTGATCGGCGTGGTGCTGCCGCTCACCGGCGACCTGAAGGGTTTCGCCGAGCAGGCCCTCAACGGCATCGCGCTCACGCTCGACCTCCAGGGCCGCGGGAACGTGCAGGTGGAGGTGGTGGACTCGAAGGGCGAACCGGACGCGGCGGCGGAGGCGGTGGAGCAGCTTGCGCAGAAGGGCGCGATGGCGATCCTCGGGCCGCTCGGCATCGCCGAGGGCCTCGCCGCCGCCACCCGGGCGCAGCAGCTCGGCGTGCCCATCGTCTCGCTCTCGCGCGCGGAAGGGCTGACTGCCCTGGGCGAGTACGTCTTCCGCGACATGCCCACCTCCAGCGCCCAGGCGAAGGCGGTGGCGGACTACGCCCAGAAGAAGCTCAACGCGAAGAGCTTCGGCATCCTCCAGCCGGAGTCGTCCTACGGCGACGAGATGTCGGGGTACTTCTGGGACGCGCTCGACGCCGGCGGCGCGGAGGTGCGCGCCTTCGAGCACTACCCGCTGCGCACCACCACCTTCAAGCCGTTCGTGCAGCACATGGTGGGCCGGTCGCCGGCCGATCTGGCGGAGCGCCAGCAGTTCTCGGAGGAGTCGGAGAAGATCACCAGGGAGATCACCGACCCGTACCGCAGGCGCAAGGCGCTGAGCCAGCTGCGCAACCAGCAGGCGCCCATCGTGGACTTCGATGCCCTCTTCATCCCCGACGCGGCGCGCACGGTCCGGCTGATCGCGCCCGCGGTCGCCGCCGAGGACGTGATCACGGCGGGCTGCGACACCAAGGAGCTGGAGGTGGTGAAGCACACCACGAAGAACGAGCAGCTCCACACCGTGCAGCTCCTCGGCACCTCGCTGTGGGATTCGCCGGACCTGGTGGATGAGCGCTCGGGCGTGGCCCGCTACGTCCAGTGCAGCATCTTCGTCGAGGTGTTCTTCGCCAACTCCGAGAGGCCGGCGACGAAGCGCTGGGTCGACGAGTTCACCAACACCTACCATCGCGCGCCCGGATTCCTCGAGGCGCACGCCTACGACGCGGCGAGCCTGCTCAAGAAGGCCCTCGAGGAGCGCCGGCCGCAGTCTCGCGACGAGATGCGCGCGGCGCTCGCGGGCATGAACCGGCCCTTCCCCGGGGCCGCGGGAGACACGGTCTTCGGCAAGGACCGCGAGGCGCAGAAGCCGTTCTTCTGGCTGTGGGTGAACCGCGGCAACATCGTGGAGTTCGACCCCGAAGGCCCGCCGCCGGTGCCTCCCGCGAGCGTCACCGCGGAGTCCGACCGGCCCAAACCCAGGTAGTTCGGCGCTCTCCGCTCGCGCTAGGAGCCGCTCGCGGCAACTGGCGGTAGACTCGTGGCGGGGGCGGGCCGTGTCCAAGCAGATGATGATCTTCCCGTTCGCCGTGCGGCTGGACGGCCGCGGGCGGATGCTGGACGGCGTCCAGGGCGTCTACGCGCGCGCGCTCGCGCGGACGCTGGCGGAGCGCCTGAGCCGGCCGCCGCGGCTGCAGGCGAGGGTGGCGCAGCTCACCGCGGACGGCCCGCTCGACGGCGCAGAGGGCATGGACGGGCACGGGTTCGTCGTGGCCGCCAAGCCCTGGACGCTGGAGGAGGCCTGCCACGTCGGCCTGCCCGAGGGGACGGAATACCTGCTGCATGGCTCCGCCGAGCTGACCGACCGCGTCCGCATCCGCATCCTGCTCGTCGACTCGCCGCAGAAGCACCTCGCGCTCGACCACGTGGTGCTGCGCCCGCGGACGGAGCTGTTCTCCGCGCTGGACGAGGCGGCGGTGGAGGTGGCGCACGCACTCGGCGAGGAGCCGCGCCGCGAGCCCTGGCCGACCCGCGACGTGGAGGCCTACGTCGCCTACCTGCGCGGCCGCGACATGAGCGCCGCGCAGGAGATGGGGGTGGCGGTTCCGGATCCGCGCAGGTGCTTCGAACCGTACCTGGAGGCGCTGCGGCGGGACCCCGACTTCGCCGACGCGCAGGAGCGGCTCCTGGCTCTCGCGCTGTCCGTCGCTGCCCACGGGCGCGGTCCGGCGGACGCGGCGCGGGAGGCGTGCTGCAAGCTCCTTGCCCTCCGCCCTGCCGCCTTCCAGGCCTGCCTCGCCCTCGCCGACGTCGATCTGCTGGAGAGGAACCCGCGTGCCGCGGAGGAGCACGTCGCTCGCGCGCTCTCCATCCGCCCGGACTGGGCGCCGGCGTTCGGGCGCATGGGGACGGCGCTCGTGCTGAAGAAGCGGTTCGGCGAGGCGATGGCCTGGTTCGAGAAGGCGCTCGCGGCGCGGGCGGATGACGCGGAGGCGCTCCAGGGCATGGGCATTGCGCTCGCCGAGTGCGGCCGGGTGGAGGAGGCGATGCGCTGCTGGGACGCCGCGCTGCACCTCGGAGTGTCCACCGCCGACCTCCACGAGAACCTGGCCAGGGCCTGCTCCCTGCTCGGCCGCAGGGCCGAGGCGCGGCGCCACCGTACGATCTCACGCCGAATCCGCGGGACCCCGCGCTTCGGGCTGGATCTGCTGCGCAACGCATGGCAATGGCTTTGGCATGGACCCGGCGCAGGGCGCTGAAGAAACACTCCTGCCTCCGCCGCCGCCGGGGCCCGGGACGCTGGGGGCTTTGCGGCCCCCGCTGCTCAACATCCTGCTCTTCATCCTGACGTTCGCGTCGGCGTTCATCGCCGGCAGCGTGCTCAGCGACACCCAGCTCCCCGAGCCGGACCGGATGGAGATGCTGCGCCACGGCCTCGGCTTCTCGCTGGCGCTGCTCTTCATCATGCTTTCGCACGAGATGGGGCACTTCTTCCTCGCCCGCAGGCACGGCGTGGACGCGACCTGGCCCTTCTTCATCCCCGCACCCCTGCTCTCGATCATCGGGACGCTGGGAGCGGTGATCCGGCTGCGGTCGCTGCCGCGCACGCGCAGGGCGCTGCTCGACATCGGCGCTGCCGGGCCCATCGCCGGGTTCATCGCCACCTTGCCGGTGCTGGCGCTCGGACTTCACTGGTCGACGGTCGTTCCCGTCGAGCCGGAATCGGCGCGCTGGACGCTCTTCAACGCCTTGCTGCAATGGTTCCACACCGGCACCTGGCCGCCGCTGAAGGAAGCCTTCGACCTGGGCTACCCGGCGGGGATGGTGCTTGCGGAGCGGCTGGTGGTGGGGGCGCTCCCGGCGGGCAAGACCCTGGCGCTGCACCCGGTTGCGGTGGCGGGCTGGTTCGGGTTCTTCCTCACCGCCCTGAACCTCCTGCCGCTCGGACAGCTCGACGGCGGGCACGTGCTCTTCGGCGCCTCGCCCAGGCTGCACCGGCTGGCCGGGCCGCCGCTCTCCGCCGCGCTCCTCGCGCTGGGGGTCTTCACCCCCTTTCCCGGCTGGATCCTCTGGGGCTTGCTCATGGGCCTGGGGCTCGGCTTCCATCCGGCGCTCGCGGAGCCCGAGGAGCGGCTGGACGGTCCGCGCCGCGTCCTGGTGGCGGTCTCGGTGCTTCTCTTCGCGCTCTCGTTTTCGCCCGTGCCCGTGGCCCTGATCGCAGGGTAGAAGAGCCGGGTGGCGGATTCGTTGCGCGAGGTGCTGGGTCCGGGAGGGGCGCTCTCGCGCGTTCTGCCCGCGTACGAGCCGCGCGCCCCGCAACTGACCATGGCGTCGCGCGTGGAGGCCGCTCTCGCCCACGGACGGGCGCTGCTGGTGGAAGCGGGCACCGGCACGGGCAAGACGCTCGCCTACCTTCTGCCCGCCGCCCGCAGCGGCCTCAAGGTCGTCGTCTCCACCGCCACCAAGACGCTGCAGGAGCAGCTCGCGGACAAGGACGTGCCGCTCCTGCGCTCGCTGGGCGTGGAGGCGCGGTTCGCCTTCCTCAAGGGCAGGCAGAACTACCTCTGCCTGTTGCGCTTCGATCAGTTCCTGCGCAATCCCACCTTCGCTGCCCGCGACGAGGCTGCGCTCTTCGACCGCATCGCGCAGTGGGCCGGGACCACCCGGACCGGCGACCGCGCCGAGCTCGCCGAGCTGCCCGACAACCTCGCCTCGTGGCGCGACCTCTCCGCCACCGCCGACCAGTGCACCGGCACCAGGTGCGCGCACTACGACCGCTGCTTCGTGTTCCGGATGCGCAGGCAGGCAGCGGACGCCGACGTGGTGGTGGTGAACCATCACCTCTTCTTCGCCGACCTGGCACTGCGCAGCTCGTCCGCCGGAGACGCCGGCGCCGCCGTTCTGCCGAAGTACGACGCGGTGGTGTTCGACGAGGCCCACGCGGTGGAGGAGGTGGCCACCGAGCACTTCGGCGCGCAGCTCTCCAGCTTTCGCGTCTCCGAGCTGGCGCGCGATGCCACCCGGGCGCTGTCGGCGCGCCCGCAGATGCTGGAAGCCGCGGGCCTGGCCAGGCGGCTCTCCGGCGAAGGGCGCGAGTTCTTCGAGGCGGCGCTGGAGACCGCGCCGGAGCCAGCGCGCGCCAGGGAGCGCGAAAGCCGCTGGGCGCTGCTCCCCGGCGCACTCGAGGGCGCCGAGCAGGAGCGCCGCAAGCTCGCCGAGCTGGTGCGGGCGCTGGGAGCGGCGCTCTCCTCCAGCGCCGACGAGGAGATCTCGCTGCTCGAGCGCCGGTGCCTCTCGCTCCACGCCGACCTGGATCTCTTCACCGATGCGCCGCCGACGCGGTGCGCGGACTCCCGCGACACCGCCGGCATGTCGCGCGCCACCCGGCGCGCAGGCGAGCCGAGGCCGTCCGCGGACCACCGCGACACCGCCGGCACGTCGCGCGCCGTCGGGCGCGCTGGCGAGCGGCAGCCGGACCTGATCCACTGGGCGGAGTCGCGTGGCGGACACCTCTTCCTGCACGCCTCGCCGGTCGACGTGGCCCGCATCCTCCAGGACAAGCTCTACGACCGCGTCGGGCCGGTGGTCTTCACCAGCGCGACGCTGGCGGTGGGTGGACAGCTCGACTACTTCGCCCGGCGGGTGGGCCTCGCCGACGAGGGCGGGCCGCTCTTTCCGCTCGACGAGGCGGTGCTTTCCTCTCCCTTCGACTACGAGAAGCACGCCGCGCTCTACCTGCCACAGCGCATGCCCGACCCGCAGGACCCCGGCTTTGCCGAAGCCGTGGCGGGCGAGCTGCGTGCGCTCCTGCCGGTCACCGGCGGCCGCGCCTTCGTCCTCTTCACCTCGCTGCGCAACATGCGCGCCGTGCACGCGCTCCTCGAAGGCGAGCTGCCCTTTCAGGTGCTCCTCCAGGGCCAGGCTCCCAAGGCGCAGCTGCTGAAGAGGTTCCGCGAAGAGCCCAGCGTGCTCTTCGCCTCCCAGAGCTTCTGGGAGGGAGTGGACGTCCCCGGCGACGCGCTCAGCCTGGTGGTCATCGACAAGCTGCCCTTCGCCTCTCCGGGCGAGCCCATCGTCGCGGCGCGGATCGACCGGCTGCGCGCCGCGGGCGAGGATGCCTTCTACGGCTACCAGGTCCCGCAGGCCGCCCTGGCCCTCAAGCAGGGCTTCGGCAGGCTCATCCGCACCGCGACCGATCGCGGCATCGTCGCCGTGCTCGACGCGCGCGTCACCCGGAAGGGCTATGGACGGCTCTTCGTCGACTCGCTGCCGCGCTGCCGCATCCTGAGGACGCCGCAGGACGCCGCGCGCTTCTGGTCCGACCCTGCGGGGGAGTGAGGGGTGTGCGACAGGCGCGCACGTCCACCCATGGGCGCCCATGGCGCTTTGGCCGCGGCGGAAGGAGCTTGGCGTAACCGCGTGTTGGGTAGACACTAGGGCGAGATTGCTCGCCCATTTCCGGGTGGGAGCGCGGGAGACGGCGAGAAGGCCTGCTGGGCCTTGCCGCCGCCAAGGTGACTCGAGTGCAGTTCAACACCGGGCAACGCGAGCTGACGCTCAAGATCGTCTACTACGGCCCCGGTCTCTCGGGGAAGACGACCAACCTGCGCGCGCTCTACAACCGCATCCAGCCGCACCTGCGCGGCCATCTCATGACGCTGGACACGGCGGACGACCGCACCCTCTTCTTCGACACGCTGCCGCTGGTCTTCACCGCCGGAAACCTCAAGGTGAAGCTGAAGCTGTTCACGGTGCCCGGGCAGGTGATGCACAACTCCACCCGCCGCATCGTCCTGCAGGGCGCCGACGCCATCGCCTTCATCGCCGACAGCCAGCCCGGCAAGCGGCAGGAGAACTACAAGTACTGGCTGAACATGGTGGAGAACCTCAAGGCCAACGGTCTCGACGTCGAGTCGATGCCCAACGTGGTGCAGTGGAACAAGAAGGACCTCGGCGACGCCACCACCGACGAGGCGATCGAGAAGATGCGGCGGGAGGACAAGCAGCCGGTCTACGAGGCGGTGGCCGTGCGCGGGGAAGGGGTGGTGGAAACCTTCCTCGGGCTCGTCGATCTGACCTTCGAGCAGATCGATCGCGTCTACCAGCTCTCGCAGAAGATCGGGCTCGACCGGCGCGCGTTCGTCGAGGAGCTGAGGAAGTGCCTCTTGGATCCGCCGCCCCTCACGGCCGGCGGGAAGACGGGTTAGGAAACGAAGGTGGCGGAGAGCATCCTCCAGAAGCAGCTCGTCCTCGGCGAACTGCTCGATCTGACGAGCTTCACCAACGTCTGCAAGACGTTCGTGGACCTCTACAAGATCGGCCTCAAGGTCTTCGACGCGAGCGGCACCAAGCTCGTGGACATGAAGGTCGCTTCCGGCGACTTCTGCGCCTACATGTTCAGCGGCCCCAACGGGCGCAGGCTCTGCACCGAGACGGTCACCCACATCAAGGTGCGGCCTCTCGAGACGCAGAACCCGCAGGCCATGGTGGCGGTGCGCAACTGCTTCAGCGGCCTGCGCTACCTCATGATGCCCATCCTCTACGAGGGCGACATGCTCGGCCGCATCATCTTCGGGCCCTTCCTGCCCGACGACGTGGGCGAGCTCGGGGCGGAGCTGCGGGAGCTGGAGGGCGAGTTCGACCTGCGCAAGGCCAGGCAGCTCATCGACCGCATCCGCCGCGCGCCCGAGACCACCGTGCGCCGCATCCTCGAGCACTTCGCCCGGCTGGTGGACGTGCTGGTGTTCACTTCGCACCGGGCGATGATCTCCTCCCAGCTCCACATCGAGAGCGTGACCGAGAGCTACCGCGAGGTGCAGGAGAAGAACCGCAAGCTCTCCGACGCGCTCGAGCGGCTCCAGGAACTGAGCCGGATGAAGTCGAACTTCCTCGCCACCGTCTCGCACGAGCTGCGCACGCCGCTCACCAGCGTGATCGGCTACAGCGAGATGCTGCTCGCGGGCCTGGCCGGCGACCTGAACGACGAGCAGAAGGAGTACCTCAAGACCATCCTGGAGAAAGGCGAGTCGCTCCTGCGGCTCATCTCCTCGATCCTCGATCTCTCCCGCATCGAGGCGCGCGGCGTCCAGCTCGTCCGCAAGCCGGCGAGCCTCGACGACATCGTGCAGAGCGCGATGGAGAGCGTGCTGCCGCAGAGCTTCAAGAAGAACCTGCAGCTCAAGACCGACCTGTCGCCCTCGATCCGCAGCGTCACCGTGGACGGCGACAAGGTTCGGCAGTGCGTGGTGAACCTGCTCTCGAACTCGGTCAAGTTCACGCCCGCGGGAGGGCAGATCTCGGTGCAGTCGGGCCCGGCGGAGCGGCCGCCCGCCGGGGCGGGTCCCTTCGGCAGCTCGGGGTACTTCCAGATCTCGGTCAGCGACAACGGCATCGGCATCCCGCCCGACCTCCAGCACAAGGTCTTCGAGACGTTCTTCCAGGCGGACTCGTCCGCCTCGCGCGAGTACGGTGGCGCGGGGCTCGGGCTCTCCATCGTCAAGAGCTACGTCGAGGCGCACGGCGGCGAGGTGCTGGTCAAGAGCGAGATGGGCAAGGGCGCCACCTTCACGCTCATCCTGCCCATCGAGCCGCCCGGCAGCGGTCTCGAGATGCAGCAGCGGAATTGAGCTCCGAGTTCGATCTCATCGACGCCTTCCTCGCGCCCTTCGGCCGCGGCAAAGGAGTGGTCATCGGCCCGGGGAGCGACTGCGCCGCGGTGCAGCCGCGGCCTGGCCTGCGGCTGGTGGCGACGACGGACGCGGTGGTGGAAGGCGTGCACTTCGACCTGCGGCGCTTCTCGCCCGAGGAGGTGGGCTGGAAGGCGTTGGCGGTCAACCTTTCCGACCTGGCCGCCGCCGGGGCGCGGCCTCGCTGGTTCCTCTGCGCGCTCGGGGTCCCGCGCAGGCAGCGGGTCGAGGCGGTGGCACGCCGCATCGCGCGCGGGATGGCGCCGCTCTCGCGCAGGACCGGCTGCGCGCTGATCGGCGGGAACGTCACCTCGGCGTCGGAATGGAGCCTCACCATCACCGCGCTGGGAGAGGCGAAGAAGCCGCTCGCGCGCACCGGCGCGCGCCCGGGAGATGCGCTGGTGGTGATCGGACGGCTCGGCGACGCCGCCGCGGGTCTGCGGCCCTGGCCGCACCCGAGCGCCGCGCGCGCCCAGCGCCGCCCGCAGGCGCTGGTCCGCGAAGGAGTGGCGGCGGCGCGCTTCGCCTCCGCCGGCATCGACGTGAGCGACGGGTTCGTACAGGACCTGCGCCACCTGGCGGACGCCAGCCGCGTGGGTGCGGTGGTCGAGTGCAGCGCCCTTCCTCTCGGGCCGGCCGCGCGGTCGTTGCCCGACGGAATGGAGCTGGCCCTGGCCGGCGGCGAGGACTACGCGCTGGTGCTCGCGGTGCCGAGAGGCAAGCTCGCCTCGCTCCGCAAGGCCGTGACCTGCGTCGAGGTGGGCCGCATCGTTCGCGGCTCGGGCATCGCCTTGACCGAGCTCGGCCAGCCGCGCCCGCTCCCGCGCCGGGCCGGATTCGACCACCTCGAGTAGCTGCTCGCTCCCGCTGGCGCGCCGCGGTTCGTCCGAACGCCTTCCTTTGCGCGCTTTCGCGCGCCTGGCGGTTGATCTGGAAAGCCGCGCGCCTTAAACCATGCGACCCGCCCCGCGCACCCATGCGCGGAGGCGGTGGTGTGCCTTGGAAACGACTGCAACCCATTTCGCGGCTCCCGCCCCCAAGGGCAGCTCGACCGCGCTTCCCGAGTTGATCGCGGCGTTCCGCGGCGGCAACCGCAGGGTGCGCGCGCGCGGCCTCTTCGGCGCGGCGCGCGGCCGGGCGCTCGCAGCCCTCGCGCAGGCGATGAAGCGCCCCCTCGTCTGCGTGGAGCCCGACGAGGAGGCCGCCGAGGCCCTGGAGAAGGATCTGCGCTTCTTTCTTCCAGCCGGCCGCGCCGTCGTGCGGCTTCCCGCCGACGAGATGCTTCCCTACGAAGGGCTGACGCCGGACCGGTTCGTCGCCCAGCAGCGGCTCGCCTCCCTCTTCCGGCTCCACCTGGGCGAAGAGCAGCCCGTCATCGTCTCCTCGGTGCGTTCGCTGGGCCGGCGCGTCCTGCCTCGCGACGCGCTCGACCGCCGCAGCCTGCAGCTCTCGCTGGAGATGGAGCAGGACCGCGACGAGCTGGCGCGCAAGCTCACCGCCGCGGGGTACGCCCGCGTCCCCCTGGTGGAGGATCCCGGCACCTATGCGGTCCGCGGCGGCGTCTTCGACGTCTGGTCTCCGCTCGAGGCGCAGCCCGCGAGGCTGGAGTTCTTCGGCGATCTGGTCGAGAAGATCCGCGCCTTCGATCCGCAGACGCAGCACACCCTCCGCGAGATCCGCGAGATCTCGCTCTGCCCCGCGCGCGAGATCGTGCTCGACGAGGAAGGGCGCCGGGCCGCCGTCGCCACGGTGCGGGCGGCGGCGGACGCGGTGGAGACTCCCTCCCGCCAGCTCCGCGAGTTGATCGACGACCTGTCCACCTTGTCGCAGGACGATGAATTGTTTGCAGCGGGCCTGACCGCCATCCTGCCGGGCTTCTACCCGGGCGGGCTGTCGCCCATCACCGAGTACCTGCCGCAGGACGCCATCTGGGTGCTCGACGATCCGCTGGAGCTGGAGCGGCAGTGGGGCGATCTCTGGTCCGCTCTCGAAGAGGCGTTCGCCGCGGCGCGGAGCAAGGGCGAGCTGGCGCTGCCGCCCGACCAGCACTACCTGCACGAGCGCGACGTGCGCCCGGTGCTGGAGAAGGCGGCCGTGCTCGAGCTCTCGGGGCTGACGCTCGGCGGCGCCGAGGCGGCCATGGGAACGGCAGAGGTGGACTTCGACCTGCAACCCACCGCCGAGCTGCGGGCGGAGATCCAGACCCACCACGGCGAGGACGGCGCGCTGACCCCGCTCCTGCGCAGGCTGGACGCCTTTCGCGAGCGGGGCATCGCCGCGGTGGTGGCCTGCCATTCGTCGGCGCAGGCGGAGCGGGCACGCAGGCTGCTGCTCGACCGCAGCCTGATGGCGCAGATCGTGCCGCTCGAGGAGGCGATCTTCACGCCGCACGTGCACGCGCACCTGGTGGTCGGCGAGATCAGCGCCGGCTTCGTCGACGTGCACGAGCGGCTTGCGCTCTATTCCGACGAGGACATCTTCGGCCCGCGCGCCCAGGCCCGCAGGGCGCCGCGCAAGCCGCGCTCGTTCGGCCCGGACGGAGCGGACTTCCGCGATCTGAAGGAGGGCGACCTGGTGGTCCACGTGGACCACGGCATCGCGCGCTATGGCGGCCTCACCCGCCTCAACGTGCGCGGGTTCGCCGCCGACTTCATCCTTCTGCAGTTCGCCGGCAAGGACAAGCTCTACCTGCCGGTGGGGCGGCTGCGGCAGATCCAGAAGTACGCGGGCGGCGATCCCGAGAAGGCGAAGCTCGACTCGCTCAAGAGCCAGACGTTCCAGAAGCGGAAGGCGCGGGTCAAGGAGGAGCTGCTCAAGATGGCGGCGGAGCTGCTCGACATCTACGCCGCCCGCGCCGCGCACCAGGGCTACGCCTTCTCGCCGCCCGACGTGATGTACCGCACCTTCGAGGCCGACTTCGAGTTCGACGAGACGCCGGACCAGGAGCGCGCCATCGAAGAGGTGCTGGCCGACATGCAGCAGAAGAAGCCGATGGACCGCCTGGTCTGCGGCGACGTCGGCTACGGCAAGACCGAGGTGGCGCTGCGGGCCGCGTTCAAGGCGGTGGAGGACAAGAAGCAGGTGGCCATCCTGGTGCCCACCACGGTGCTGGCGGCGCAGCACTTCCGCACCATGTCCCGACGATTCAAGGACTACCCGGTGGTGGTGGAGATGATCTCGCGGCTGCGCGACGAGAAGCAGACGCGCGAGATCCTGGCCCGCGCCCGAGAGGGCAAGGTGGACGTGCTCATCGGCACCCACCGGCTGCTCTCCGCCGACGTGGGGTTCAAGGACCTGGGCCTCGTTGTGGTGGACGAGGAGCAGCGCTTCGGCGTCAAGCACAAGGAGCAGCTCAAGAAGCTGCGCAAGCTCGTCGACGTGCTCACGCTCACGGCCACGCCCATTCCCCGCACGCTGCACATGTCGATGATGGGCGTGCGCGATCTCTCCATCATCGGCACTCCGCCGGTGGACCGGCGCGCCATCCGCACCTTCGTCTCCAAGTTCGACGCCGCCACCATCAAGGAGGCCATCGAGCGGGAGCTGTCGCGCGGCGGGCAGGTCTTCTTCCTGCACAACCGCATCGAGACCATCCGCGGAGTGCTCGAATACCTCCAGAAGCTGGTCCCGCAGGCCAAGATCGCCATCGCGCACGGGCAGATGGCGGAGGGCAAGCTGGAGAAGGTGATGACGGAGTTCGTCGACAAGCAGCACGACGTGCTGCTCTGCACCGCCATCATCGAGAGCGGCCTCGACATCCCCTCGGCCAACACCATCCTGGTGAACCGGGCCGACACCTTCGGGCTCTCGCAGCTCTACCAGATCCGCGGCCGGGTGGGCCGCAGCCGCGAGCGCGCCTACGCCTACCTGCTCATCCCCGCCCGCCGCAGCATCACCCGCGACGCGCAGAAGCGCCTTCAAGTATTGCAGCAGTTCACCGAGCTGGGGGCGGGGTTCCAGATCGCCTCGCACGATCTGGAGATC
>DASSQZ010000166.1:0-7722 GCA_035702105.1 Myxococcales bacterium
CTCAAGGCGACCTGGGGAAAGAAGGCGACCAAGGAGAACGACTGGGGCTACGAGTGGCTGCCCAAGGTCGACGGCAACTACTCGTGGATGTACATCTTCGACGACATGTACCGCGGCTCCTCGCAGCGCGCGGGCGGCACCGAGCCGGGGCCGGAGGGGTTCATCACCTTCGGCATGAACCCGGTGAGCATCGGGCCCAACAGCTCGAAGATCATCAATGCCCTCTCCAAGCTCAAGTGGATGGTGGTGGGCGAGAACTACGAGATCGAGACCGCCACCTTCTGGAAGGCGCCCAAGGCGTACGGCGGGCCGGAGACGTCGCAGATCAAGACCGAGGTCTACCAGCTCCCCTGCTCCGGCTTCGCGGAGAAGGACGGCACCTTCACCAACTCGGCGCGCTGGATGCAGTGGAAGTGGAAGGCCATCGACCCGCCGGGCCTGGCGAAGACGGACCAGGAGGTGATCGCGCGCATCCTGCTCGCCGTCCGCGACCTGTACCAGAAGGAGGGCGGGGCGGTGCCGGAGCCGGTGCTCAACCTCGACTGGGGCTACACCAACCCCACCGCTCCCGACCTGGGCGAGGCGCTCAAGGAGATCAACGGCAAGGCGCTCGAGGACCTCAAGGACCCGAAGGATCCGAGCAAGATCGTGCGCAAGGCGGGCGAGCAGCTGGCCGGCTTCGGCGAGCTGCGCGACGACGGCACCACCATGTGCGGCAACTGGCTGCACTCCGGCGTGTACACGCCGGCCGGGAACCTGGCGCAGCGGCGCAACAACGCCGACCCGCTGGGGCTCGGCATGTTCCATGAGTGGGGCTTCTCCTGGCCGGCCAACCGCCGCATCATGTACAACCGCGCCGGCGCGGATGCGCACGGCAAGCCCTGGGATCCCACCCGGCCGAGCATCGTCTGGAACGGCGAGAAGTGGGTGGGCGACGTGCCCGACATGAAGCCCGACGCGCCGCCCGGGCAGTTCGGCGCCTTCATCATGCTGCCCGAAGGCGTGGGAAGGCTCTACTCCCCGGTCCTCAACGACGGGCCCTTCGCCGAGCACTACGAGGCGATCGAGGCGGCGGTCGACAACCTCCTGCATCCGAAGGTCACGTCCAACCCGGCGGCGAAGAAGTTCTCCACGCCCAAGGACGTGTACGGCGGGCGCGACCAGTTCCCCATCGTCGCCACCACCTACCGCCTCACCGAGCACTATCACTACTGGACGCACCACACGAACATCCTCAACCAGCTCCAGCCGGGCTTCTTCATCGAGATCCCCGAGGAGCTGGCCAGGGAGAAGGGCATCGTCAACGGCGGCCGCGCCCGGGTGACCTCGGCGCGCGGGTCGATCGAAGGCGTGGCCATGGTGACGAGGAGGCTGCCGCACGTGATGGTGGACGGCAAACCGATCTGGCACATCGGGTTCCCGCTGCACTGGGGCTATGAAGGCGACGAGAAGCACATCGGCCCGCTGGCCAACTTCATGACGCCGTCGGCAATGGACCCGAACACCTGGACGCCGGAGTTCAAGACCTTCCTCGTCAAGCTCGAGAAGGTCGAGGGGGTGGCCTGATGGGCGCGCTCCAGGGATTCGAGATCCGGCGCTCTTCGGCCTCGCTCCGCGGCGGCGGCAGCACGCTCCGGAAGATGCCGGTGGTGGCCAAGTACATCGACACCTCCATCTGCATCGGCTGCAAGGCCTGCGAGGTGGCCTGCCAGGAGTGGAACGACCTGCCGATCGCGCCGACCGAGCAGGTGGGCACGTACCAGACCATGCCCACCATGCGGGCCAACTACTGGAACCTGATCAAGTTCAACGAGGTGACCACCGAGCAGACCGGGCTCGAGTGGCTGCTGCGCAAGGACCAGTGCATGCACTGCGACGATCCGGGCTGCCTTGCTGCCTGCCCGGCGCCCGGCGCGATCGTCCAGTACCAGAACGGCATCGTCGACGTGGATCCGGAGCGCTGCATCGGCTGCAAGCTCTGCGAGACCGGGTGCCCGTTCGACGTGCCGCGCTACGCCGCGGGCAACGACAAGATGGCCAAGTGCACGCTCTGCGTCGATCGCGTGCAGGTGGGCCTCGAGCCGGCCTGCATCAAGGCCTGCCCCACCGGGTGCCTGCAGTTCGGCGACAAGGCCTCGCTGGTGCAGATGGCGCAGCACCGCATCACCCAGCTCAAGGAGGGCGGCTTCGCCAACGCCATGCTCTACGACCCGCCCGGCGTGGGCGGCACCGGCGTCATCACCGTGCTCAAGCACGGCGACCACCCGGAGTGGTACGGCCTGCCCAAGGATCCGTCGGTGCCCACCACGGTGAGCCTGTGGAAGCGCGTGATCCATCCGATCGGCTTCGTCGCCATGGCGGCGGCGGTGTTCGGCGCCATCGGGCACTTCATGGCGTTCGGACCCAAGAAGCCGAAGGACACCACTCGCGAGACCGGAGGTGAAGTATGAGCGAGCTCCGCATTCCCGGCGCCACGCCGGTGGCCGGCCCCACCGCCATGCAGGTGGGCCGCGACCGCGAGGACGTGGTCATCGGCGACGAGCTGGTGCGCCACAAGCTGTCCTCGCGGGTGATCCACTGGACGGTGGCGGTGTTCTTCTTCGGCGCCATCCTCACCGGCATGCCCATCTGGTCGCCGGTGTTCGGCTGGATGTCCACGTTCTTCGGCGGCCTCTCGGTCTGCCGCTGGCTGCACGCGTGGTTCGGGGTCGCGTTCTCCGCCGCCACGCTGGTCATGGTGGTGCTCTGGCTCTCGCAGATGCGCTTCGATGCCGGGGACAAGAGCTTCAACGTCATCGAGTACCTGCGCTTCGCCGACCGCGACGATTCCGAGGTGGGCAAGTACAACGCCGGCCAGAAGTTCTTCTTCTGGATGGTGCTGGTGACGACGCTGGTGCTGTTGCTCACCGGCATCGTGCTCTGGTGGCCCGCCTACTTCGGACAGGGGCTGCGCTCCGCGTCCATCCTGCTGCACGACATCTGCTTCATCGGCTTCTTCATGGCCATCGTCGGGCACATCTATCTCGGCACCGCGGCCGAGCCGGGCACCTTCCGCGCCATGACCCGCGGCACCGTCACCCGTCCCTGGGCGAGGCTGCACCACCCGCGCTGGTATCGGGAAGTGACGGGTGATCGACGCTGAACAGCGGGCGCAGCAGCTCGCGGCGGAGCATCCCGAGTCCGCCCAGCTGCTGCGCTTTGCTGCCGGGTTGCTCAAGTCGCAGGGCCTGGTGCGGGCGGCGCGGCTGCAGGAGGTCGCCGCGGCTGCGCGCCCCGTCCTGGAATTCTGCGCCCGGGAGGGCCCGCAAGGGCTGGCGGCGGAGGCGCGCGAGGCGCTGCGCGGCGGGTTCGACAAGCGCGTGCTCCAGTACTGGGAGACCGGCGAGCTGGACTACCTGGCGCGCGCCGCGCTTGCGCCCTATGCGCGGGCGATGCGGGAGCGGGGAGAGTCGCTGGAGCGCGGCGTGCACGGCGCCTGCGTCTACTGCGGCGGTGGCGCGTGGATCGGCTCGCGCCGCATCCCGCCCGGGCCCGGCACCGGCGAGGGGGCGCTGCGCATGCTTCACTGCGCCCTCTGCGGCCTGGGCTGGCAGGTGCAGCGGATCAAGTGCCCCGGTTGCGGCGAGGAGGATCCGCACAAGCTGCCCAACTTCACCGCGCCCCAGCACCCGATCGCGCGCATCGAGGCGTGCGACACCTGCAAGGGCTACGTCAAGTCCATCGACCTGACCCAGGACATGCGCCCGGTGCCGGAGATCGACGAGCTCTTGAGCGTGTCGATGGACCTGTGGGCGGTGGAGCAGGGCTACGAGCGGCTGGAACCGGGTATCGCCGGGCTGTAATGGCGACGCGCGCCGTCCAACTCGTGTTCCCGGCTGGCCACCATGATGCCCGCCGGCTCTATCCATGCCGGCGAATGAGCCCGGTCAGGAGCGCATATGCGGCGCGGGCGTGGTTGGCGCCCTCCATCGCGCGCTCCGGCTGACAGCGGCCGGAAGCGAGCGCGATGTCGAGAGCAGCGCCGGCCTCGCAACATTCCCCGCGCGCAATGGCAAACACCCGCGCGCGGTCCGCGAGCCCCGTGCGCCCTGCGGCTTCCGCGATGTTCAGGCACACGCTGGTGCCCGCCCGAAGCGCCTGATCCCGCAGCCTGCCGTCCGAAATCTCCGCATCGCGAATGCACTCGAGCAGCCTTCGCGCCTCCTGGTACGCGTTCAGCCGTTCGTGAGGAAGCTGGTAGAAGTTCGTCATCGCCGTCTCCTTTCACCGGCCGAAGGAGACGGCGATGACGAACGACTTCCACAGCCAGACGAAGCCCGCCGAAGGCGCCGCTTTTCCTTCCCCAAACACCTTGCAGGCGCAGTGACGGCCGAAGGCCGGCGCGAGCCTGCCCATGCACGTGCCCATGCACGTGCACATCCACGTGCACATCCACATGCAAGTTCACGTTCACGTGGACGGAAAAAGTGAAAGCGTGCACGTGGACGTGCACGGGGAGGGAAAAGCCAAAGCGTGCGCGCGCACGTGAATGGAAGGCAAGAGCGCGGAAGGAAAGGGAAAGCGCCCGCCCCCTACCCGTATTGCGGCAGCTCCAGGTCGCTCTCTTCCGTGGACCTCGCCGCCGCCCACAGCTCCGCCAGCTTCTCCTGCGAGCTGCCCAGCAGCGCTCCCTCTCCCCGGTACCACGACTTGCCGGCAACCTCCGCCAGCACGATGGCGCCTGCGGGTTCGCGCAACGAGACGCGCCAGGCGGAGAGCGTGCTCCCGCTCTCCCGCATCCGGATCTGCACGCGCTCCCGCCCCAGCACCTCGACGGCGTTCATGGCGCGGAGTATGGCACGGCGCAGGAGAACCCCGCCATGGCTGAATTGGCCTATCGCTCGAAAGTCCGCATCGAACGCATCAAGGGCTCGCTGCGCCACGCCTTCCTGCCCGAGGAGCCGCAGCCGGTGAAGTTCGGCACGCACGGAGCCGTGGCTGCTCACTACGGCGCGAAGCCCGGCATGTACGAGCCGCACGCGACCACGCTCGACTACCTGGTGGCCGCCGCGGCGGGTTGACTGACGGGGACCTACGGAGGCGCGCTGGAGGCTCCGGGCTTTGCCCGGAGCCGGGCGGAGGGCGCCGCCCGCAGCATTGGAGGAGGCGCGCCAGATCCCCGCGTCCGCCGGGAAACTCGTCGCGGAAGCCGAAGGCGAGGTGGAGTTGGAAGGCAGTACGCTGGAGGCTCCGGGCATGCCCAGAGCCGGGCGGAGGGCGCAGCCCGCAGCATTGGTGCTCAAGCGAATCCACGTGCGCTTCTCGCTGGAATGTCCGCCCGACCAGCGCGAGACGGCACAGCGCGCGCACGGCCTCTTCGCGCAGGCGTGCCCGATCTCCCGCTCCATCCACCCAGATCGCGGTCACGACGGAAGTTTCGTTCCGTTGATCGACGCGTCGAGGATCTCGATGGGATGGGCGGCAGGTAGATGCTCGCCGCGCTCGCGCAGGATCTTCTGGATCTGCAGCGTGCACCCCGGGTTGGCGCTGGCCAGCAGATCGGCGCCCGCGGTGAGCACGTTGTCGACCTTGCGTTCGCCCACCTGCTGCGCGCTCCCGGGCTGCACCAGGTTGTAGATGCCCGCGCTCCCGCAGCACTGCTCGCCGTCGGGAATCTCCAGCAGCGTCACGCCGGGAATCCCGCGCAGGAGCGCGCGCGGCTGCGCGCGGATGCCCTGCGCGTGCGCCAGGTGGCAGGCGTCGTGCATGGCGATGCGCAGCCGGAGCGGCTTGCGCTCCGCCCGGGGCGCAAGCCCCGCCAGGAACTCGTTCACGTCGCGCACCCTGGCGGCGAACTCCCGGGCGCGCGCGTCGCCGGGAAAGAGCCGCCCGTAGTCCTTGAGATGCGACCCGCAGCCCGCCGCATTGATCAGCACGTAGTCCCACTTCTCGCGCGAGAAGCGGTCGATCAGATCGCGCGCGAACCGCAGCGACTCCTGCTCCCGCCCGGCGTGCATGGAGAGCGCGCCGCAGCATCCCTGCCCGCGCGGCACCAGCACCTCGCAGCCCTCCGCCGCGAGCACGCGCACGGTGGCCTCGTTGACGCCGGGGTTGAACACCCGCTGCACGCACCCGGCGATCACCGCCACCGTGAAGCGCTTCTCGCCTCGCGCGGCCACGCGCTCCGGCAGCGTGGCGAAGACGTTGTGCAGCGTGACGGGCGGCTGCAGCGCCTCCAGTTGCCGCGCCCGCGGCGGCAGGAGCCTGAGCAGGCCGCTCTGCCGCACCAGCCAGCGCAGACCCGTCCAGACGTAGAGCAGGAGGAGCGCCGCCATCGCCCGCAGCCTGCGCGGGTAGGGGAAGAGCCGGAAGATCAGTTCGCGGTGCAACCGGTCGGCAGTGCCGCGCCGGTAGTCGCGCTCCACCAACGCGCGCGTCTCCTCGATGAGGATGTCGTAGCGCACGCCGGAGGGGCAGGCGGTGACGCACGCCATGCAACCGAGGCAGCGATCGAAGTGCGCCGCCACCGTCGGCGTCATCTGCGTCTGCCCGGTCCGCAGGCCGCGCATCAGGTCGATGCGGCCGCGCGGCGAGTCCATCTCCTCCGCCCAGTTCTGGTAGGTGGGGCAGTGCGGCAGGCAGAAGCCGCAGTGAACGCAGTCGTCGATCAACTCGCGCTCGGGTGCCGTCACCCCCTTCGCCTCCGTGACCTCAGATGCCGCCAACGAACCTCCCCGGCGCGAGCCGCCCCGCGGGATCGAAGGTGCGCTTCACCGACCGCATCAGCTCGATGGACGCGGGCGGCGGGCCCAGGTTCCCCGGCGCCGTCACCCAGCCGCCCAGCGCCGAGATGCCGTGCCGCGCGCCTTCCAGCGCCATGGGGCGCACCGGGCCCTGCGCGAACCCGAGCCCCAACGTGGGCAGCCAGAGGAGCCGCGCCTCCAGCGGCTGGAGCGCCCGCTCCACCTCCGCAAGCCGGGTGGGGAGCGCCCCGAAACGGACGGGCGCCGGGTCGAAGGAGGGAAACTCCGCCTCCTCCAGCGCGCGCAGCTTCTCCCGCTGTGCCAGGACGCCGGCAGCGAACCCTTCGAAGCGCAGGTACACGTCCCAGCCCTCCCGCTCGCGGATCGCCAGCACCGCGGCGGGCTCCAGTTGCTCCGCGCGCACCTTCCGCGCCCAATCCACCGGGTTCGCCCGGCGGGCGCAGAGCGTGAGCGTCTTCTCCGGCAGCGGGTGCACCCGGAAGGTGACGGTGGCGATGAACGCCAGCGTGCCGAACGACCCGCACATCAGCTTGGGCAGGTCGAACCCTGCCACCGTCTTCACCACCTTGCCGCCGCCCTTGGCCCGGGCGCCGTCCGCGCGCACGACCGAGACCCCGATGATCAGGTCGCGCACCGACCCGTAGCGCGTGCGCAGCGGCCCGAAGGAGTTGGCCGCCACGACGCCGCCGACGGTGGCCTTCGCAGGCAGGGGCGGATCGAGCGCGAGCCGCTGGCCGTTGCCCGCGAGCTCTTGCTGAAGCGCCTGCAGCGTCATTCCTGCTTGCACCGCCACCACCTGGTCGGCGGGCTGGTATTCGACCATCTGGTCGAGCTTTTCGCTGGAGATCTCCAGGGCAACCGCCGGGCCCTGGGGCATGGCGGTCTGGCCACCCACGAAGAGCACGCTCTCTGCCCCTTCCGCGAGCAGGGCCTGCACTTCCTCGATGGATGCGGGCGACTTGCGCGCCGCCGCCGCCGG
>DASSQZ010000167.1:0-8486 GCA_035702105.1 Myxococcales bacterium
GGCCCGCGCATCGCCGCCTTCGCGCAGGAGTTGTTTGCGCGCCTGCAGGGCGCGCCCGGATTCCGCAGCGCCGCGCTGATGAGCAGCGTGCCGCTGGACCCGCGCGCGCGGGCGGAGTTCGGCTTCAGCATCGAGGGCGGCGACGCGTTTCCGCCCGGCCAGTCTCCCAAGTCCGAGATCGTCTGGGCGACGCCCGGCTATCTCGATGCGCTCGGCATTCCGCTCCTTCGCGGCCGCGATCTGCGCTGGACCGACGTCAAGACCGCGCCGCACGTCGTCCTGGTCAACGACGCCTTCGTGCAGCGCTTCCTGGGCGGCGGCGATCCGCTCGGACGGCGCATCTCCGACCTGGTCGGACCCGATGGCGATCCCTGGGAGATCGCGGGAGTGATCGGCGACGTCAGGACCCAGGGGCTGGACCGCTCGCCGGCGCCGATGATCGTGGTGCCGCTCTCCCAGTACGCGGTGCCGTCGCTGCGCCTGGCCGCGCGCGCGCGAGCGGACCCGCCGCTCCGGCTGCTCGCGCCCGTGCGCGCAGAGGTGCAGGCGCTGGACAAGGACCTGGCGCTGTCGTCGCCGCAGCCGCTCTCGCGCGTGATCGCGGAATCGGTGGGCGATCGCCGCTTCCAGGCGACCCTGCTCAGCGCGTTCGCGCTGGTGGCCCTGCTGCTCGCGGCGGTGGGCATCTACGGGGTGATGGCGTACACGGTGACGCAGCGGTCGCGCGAGATCGGCATCCGCATGGCGCTCGGCGCCGATGCGTCGGCGGTGCGGCGCATGGTGGTGGGAGCGGCGCTCAGGCTCTCGCTCGCGGGAGTGGCGCTCGGGAGCGCGCTGGCGCTCCTCGCGGCGCGCTTGCTCGCGTCGCTGGTGTACGGGGTCAGCACCACCGATCCGCTGACGCTCGCCGCCACCGCGGCGGTCCTGGTCGCCTCGGCGGCCCTGGCGAGCTGGCTACCGGCGCGGAGGGCCACCCGCCTGGACCCGGCGATCTCGCTGCGCGCGGAGTGACCGCCGGGGCGCTGCCGATCTAGAGCAGTTCGGCGAGGCGGTCCCTGAACATCCGCGACAGCTTGAGCTGCGTCCCGTCGCGAAGCACCAGGTCGCGCTCGCCGTGCGCCGCGAGGCGGAGCGACGCGATCCGCCCGCGATTGACGATGGCGGACCGGTGCACGCGGGCGAAGCGCGCCGGGTCCAGCCGCTCCTCCAGCTCCTTGAGCGGGCGGCGCAGCAGATACCCGCGCGCGCCGCAGTGCACCTCGACGTAGTAGTCCTGCGCCTCGATCCAGTCGATCTCGCCGACCGGGATGACGCGCACGCCCTCGCGATCGGGAACGGCGATCCGTTCCAGATATCGCGGCGCGGTCTCGCCTTCCGCGTCCGGGGAGCGTCGCGCCAGCGCCAGCGTGCGGTCGGCGGCCACCGCGGCCTTGGCGCGGCAGAGGGCGCGCGCAAACCGGTCGTCGTCGAACGGCTTGAGCACGTAATCCACCGCCTCGGCGTCGAACGCCTCGATGGCGTGGCCCGCGTAGGCGGTGACGAACACCACCCGCATCGGCTGCGGCCCCGCCG
The DNA here is from genome assembly GCA_035702105.1 of Myxococcales bacterium. GTDB lineage: Bacteria > Myxococcota > Myxococcia > Myxococcales > 40CM-4-68-19 > 40CM-4-68-19. The sequence goes on from DASSQZ010000167.1 coordinate 1,573, forward strand.
CCTGGAGCAACTGGAAGCCGTCGAGCCCGGGCATGCGCACGTCGAGGAAGACCACCTCGGGGGCCCGGGCCTTCAGCTCCGAGAGCGCTTCCCTGCCGTCGGCGCAGCAGCCGACCACGTCGATCTCGGGATCCTCCGAGAGCATCTGCCGCAGCGCCGCGCGCGCCGGCGCCTCGTCGTCCACCACCAGCACGCGGATGGGCTCGTTCATCGCGGCGCCGGAGGCCTGAAGGGAATCACCACCCGCGCGACGGTCCCTTCGCTTCCCGAGCTGAGCGCGAGCTCCTGGCGATCGCCGTAGAGCTGCGCCAGCCTGGCGCGGGTGTTGGCGAGCCCCAGGCGCGTCGACGGCGCCGCGCTCCCTTCGCCGCGGCCGCTGTCGCGCACTTCCAGCTCGAGCATCTCTCCAGCCCTCGATGCGCGCACCTCCACCCGGCCGGGCTCGCGCGAGGGCTCGATGCCGTGGCGCAGGGCGTTCTCCACCAGCGGCTGCAGCAAGAGGCGCGGCACCAGCGCACCCATCACCGCGGCGTCCGCGTCGATGCGCGAGGAGAGGCGCTCGCCGAAGCGCGCCTGCTCCAGCTCCAGGTAGCGGGAGACGAAGTCCAGCTCCTGCGCGAGCGGCACCTCCTGGCTCTCCTCGAGGAGCAGGTTGCGCATCAGATCGCCCAGCCGCGCCACCGCGCGCACCGCGAGCCGGGTATCGCCCGTGCGGATCAGCGAGGAGATCGTGTTCAGCGCGTTGAAAAGGAAGTGCGGGTGGATGCGCGCCTCCAGCGCCTCCATGCGCGCCGAGAGCAGCCGCGCCTCCAGCTCGCTGCGGCGCAGGCGCTCCTCGGTCGAGACCCGGTGGTAGACGAGAGCGTGGCCGAGCGCGACGATCGCCGCGTAGGAGAAGACGTCGATGAACGACTCCGCCACCGCCATCGCCCACAGGTTCGGCGCCAGCCGCGGCGCGTGCAGCACGGTCAGGATCAGCCAGGTGGGCGGCTCGCTCAACACCACGCTGGCCAGGGCCGCCGCCGCGTGGATCGCCACGTTGCGCCCGCGCCGGCCCCGCTCGACCGGGAACTTCTCCGCGAGCACGAGGATGGGCGGGGTCAGCAGCGCCCAGATCCAGCACGCCACCAGCGGATGGAGCGCGTTGCCGAGCGGCGGCACCGAGCGCCCCGCCGCCAGCGCCTGCAGCGGGATGCGCACGTACGAGAGCAGGGCGACCAGCGTCCAGGCGCCGAACGCGATCGCGAGCTGCCGCCGGATCCGGCGTCCCGTCATCTCTCTGGCTCCGTTCGCGATTCTACCCGCCCGCATCCTCGCGGGACGCGGGCGGGGCGGACTGCGACGACGTGACTCAGGGCGCCGGAGACGGCGAGCCTCCGTCGGCGATGAAGCGCCAGGAGCCGTCGGCCCTGCGCACCCAGAGGGTGAGGTACTTGCTGCAGGTGCGCGTCACGCTTCCGTCGGCGAGCGTGAGGGTGTCGATGGCCTTGCCGACGGTGACGCCCAGGTCGCCGCTCCCGCTCGCCGACGCCCAGACCGGAGCCCATTGCAGCACCTCGCCGGGAACGGACACTCCGTAGGCGCCGGCGATCTCTGCCTCGCCCACCAGGCCGACGAAGTTGCGGCCGAAGGCCATCATGAAATCCGGGTTCGCCCAGGCGGGGAACGCGATCCCCGTTCCCTCCGCGACGGACTGCGCGGAAAAGGCCTCGTCCGCGGCGCTCAACGACCGGCGCTGCCCTTCCACGCTGCCGGGGTGCGGCACGCCGCCTGCGCCGGCGCCGCCGAGGAAGAGCGGGAACCCGGCGCGCGGCGGGATGTGCGGGAACGGGGCGCTCCGCGTGTAGTACGCGGTGATGCGGAAGTCGTCCTCCCGCTCGCGCTCCCAGATGGCGAGGTAGGTGCCGTAAGTCACGCCCTCGGCGGCCGCGCGCTCCAGCCATCCGAAGGTGAAGCCGAAGTTGCCGTCGGCGGAGACGTCGCCGCCGGCGGTGGTCAGGGAGAGCGAGGTGTTCGCCGGGTCCGGGTTCGCAGCCTCGACCGCGGCCTTGACCTCGCGCCTGCCGGTGATGACGTCGACGCCGGCCGCGAGGTAGACGACGTTGCCGCGCATGGCCCGGATGACGCCGTCCACGGGCCCGAGCTGCGCGACGTCCGCCGCGTGCGCGGCGTCGGCGGCGAAGAGCGCGTCGAGGTGGGCGGCGCGCTCGTCGGTGAGCGCGGCTGGCGAGGCGGTGAGGGTGGACGCGCCGTTGCCGCAGCCGGCAACCAGCGCGAGGATCAGGGCTACGCGAAACATCGGCAATCTCCTTCCAGGGCGCGGATCAGCCCGCGCGCCCGGCGAGATAGCCGGGACCAGCCGGCATGGGCGGCGATCCGCAGCGACCCGGCCGCGCGGCGCCGCGAACCGGCCGCCGCCCCCTACTTCCCGCGGCTCTCCAGCTCTGCCGCGGTCACCACGCCGAGGAGCCCCTTGCGGTTGATGACCTGGAGCGGATCGCCGGCCTTCTCGGCGCCGAGGACGAAGTAGTCCCAGTCCTCTTCTCCGGTCATCCCGGGGTGGAATTCCAGGCCGGTGAACGAGAGCGGCCCGCCGCCGGCGCGGGCGAACGCGAACACCGTGCGGCCCTGACTGGTGTCGAAGCGGACGCGCCGGGCGATGTCCTGCGCGTTCTCGGTCTCGTGGGGAAGCTGCTCCAGCATCTCCGCGAGATCGCTTCCCGTCAGCGCGTCAGCCATGACCGGCCCCTCCAACCTGCGTCCCGCGGCCAGTCTATCCCATGTCCGCACGCGGCTCCTCGATGGTGAAGCCGGGCCCGGGGAGCAGCCGATCGATCAGCTTGCCGACGAGGACCGCGTCGTTGACGACGTCCTCGATGCTCGAAAGCCTTGCGCCGCTCAGGTGGCTCGCATTCCTGTTGACCAGGTTGCCGCGGTGGCACGGCGAGCTCGCGGGAACGAGGAGCTGCGAGGCGGAGGGGATGACGAAGTCATGCGCGCCCTTCGGCAGCTCGTCGTCGAGCTTGTGCACGCCCGCCTTGATCCCGTTGTCGTACTCGTCCGCCACGGTCCCCGGCGTCCCTGGAGGAAACGAGATTGCGTCCCGCTTGTAGATGTCTTCCGCCTGGGGAACGAACCGCGCGATCTTGTCCCCCACCGCGCCCACGCCAATCTTGACGAACCAGTTTGCATCATAGGTGGCCGAATCGAGGAGGTCGTCCATGCGGTTGTCGGTCCCGATCACGGCTCCGTGCTGGATGGACTCGAGCGGCCAGCTGGCAATCGCGTGGAGGACCGAGCCGACCTCGGACATCCTCGCCGGATCGAGGTCCCAGAAGGCCAGGTCCTCGATGCCGGCCAGCCCGGACGCCCACTTCCGGGCGGAGATCCACCTCTCGCGCAGCGGGCGGGTCTTCTCCTCGTCCGGCCAGGTCTGCAGCTCTGCATCGAGGAGCCCGTTCACGAACGCGATCAGCGAGCTGCTCTTCTCGTGCCCCGCGATGAACGACCAGATGGCGGTGCTGCGAAAGTCCCCGGGCGGGAGCCACCCGGGAAGCGCGAGCAGGATGCCGACCAGCGCGCGGCCGACGTCGCCCTCCTTCGCCTTCGCCGCCACCGGGGAGCCGCGGTTGGGGGACTGGACGGTGATCACCGAGTGGATGCAGCGCCGTTCCGGCCTGGCGACGTGCTCGTCGAGGAAGGCCAGGTAGCGGGCGACGGTCCCACCCTGGCTGTAGCCGATGAGGACGTTCTGCCTGCCGGTCTTCTCCGTCGCCCGCTGCAGGAGCTGGTAATAGCCGAGCGACTTGTCGGTGAAGTTCATCCGCACGTCGCCGAAGAGCGGGCCGATGGTCGCCCGGGCGCGGGCACGGTCGAACGGTTTCGCCGCCGGGAACCTCCGCGCGAGGTGGTCGCCGAGCTCGGCAAGACGGTCCAGGCCCTCGTTCGACGCGACGCTCTTCCAAAATTGCGTCCCCAGTTCCCCGACGCACTTCAGCGGGATGGGCATGAAGTACTCGTCGTAGGCCGTCCTCGTTCCCGCAGGGAGGGAACGCCCCTCATGCATCAGCTCGCCGTCCGCGCCGTCTTCGCCCTCGTTGACGGGGATTTCAATCGCATCCGGGTTGGGCCTGGCGGCGCCGCCGGTCCGGACGCGCCGGCCCACCCGGGCGCGGAACTTCGCGTTCAGGTGCGCGATGAAGTACTCCGGCCCCCAGCCGACCACGCGATTGAGCAGCCAGAGCGTGAGCTCCTGAATTGCCATGTTCGCCCCCTTTCTGCCGGTCACCTTTTCGATTGCCGATAAGCTCCTGGAGCGCCCGCCGCATGGAATTGCGCTGAGGCAACCTGCCGCGGAATCCGCCTCTTCCGCTCAGCGCCAGGTCAGCTTTGCCGCGACCGCATATCGGTACGACAGGTCCTTGCGCGTGTTGTCGCCCCAGGGGTGCTGGAGGATCAGCCTCTCCCAGGTCCCCTTGACCTCATGCCCGTTCCGCCGGACCAGGACGTAGTCCAGCTCTGCGAGCCGTCCGGTGTCGTCCGAGGCGAGCTGGTTGTGCGTCCGGTCGTCGTCGAGGGTCACGCGGCGTCCCGGACCGTCTTCCACCATCAGGACCTTCAGCAGCCGCCGATACGCGTCAGTCTCGCCCGGATCGTCCAGGGTCACCCATTTCGGGGTCACGAAATCGCCGGCGATGAAGAGCGGGACCTCCGGATCCGCGTGGGGGGCCAGGAGCTCAGCCTCGATCTGATCGAGCTGGCGATTGCGCACGCGCTGGAACTTCGGATCGGTTCCCTCGTCGCCCTGCAGGTGGGTGGCGGCGAGCTGGAAGCGGCGGCCGCCGCGCTCGCCGGAAAGGAGCATCGCCCCCTTGCGGGAGAACACCTCGACGTCCGCGCTGTCGTCGAACTGGATCTCGCGGTAACCGCCCAGCGGCACCCGGCTCAGGACGTATACGCCTCCGTTGATCTTCAGCGAGCAGCCGGTGCCGTTGACCGGCCCGAATCGGTACGGGTATCGCTCGCCGAGGGTGCGGTCGAGCTCCCGGCGGGCGCCGGCGTCGAACACCTTCTCCAGCACGATGACGTCGTAGTCGAGCTTCGACAGCTCGGAGGCGATGGCCCTGGCCCTCTCCTCGTTCGCCGGGCTCTCGCGCGTCCACCCCGGCATCATGAAGACGTTCCAGGTGAGGATGCTCAGGGTGGACGGCTCCTCGGCGGCCGGAGCGGCGGCCGCCGCGAGCGCGGGCGCGAGCACGCCGGCGACCACGAGCCAGGCGCCCATCCCCCTCAAGCGGAGAGACCACATGAATCGAGGAGGTCGTTCGAGAACATCCGCCGCCCCTCCGGGCTGAGGAAGGCCCGCCTCGCATCCAGCCAGCGCCCGACGCGCGCGGCGCCGTAGCCGGCGACGATGGAGGCATTGTCGTACCTTCCCTGCTGGCCCCAATGGTACGTCACGGGGATGCCGCGCCCGGCGACGGCCTCGAAGAGGAGGGGATGGGCCGCCCGCGCCGACGCGGAATCGATGCCCGGCATCTCGATGGTGCAGGTGGTCGGAGCATGGCAGGTGAAGGCCAGCGTCGCATCCGAACCCTTGACGTAGCGGAGCGCCACCGGCGCCCCGAAGGTGTGCTGGTCGGTCACCGAGAAGATGGCCGAGAGCGCGTCGAGGGTCCGGTCGAGGGGGATGCCGAGCTCGAGGCTGGTGCCGCCGTTGGTGGGCTGCGAGTCGCCGAAGTGGATTCCGGGCGTGGCGATCACGGTTTGGGGGTCGGTCGGCGGCACCGACTGGAGGAGCTGGTTCTGCAGGATGCCCGGCACCGCGCCGGCGAATGCGTCGGAGAAGAGGCCGGCGATGCTCACCAGGTCGCGGCTGAGGATGCTCGACCCATCGGTGGGCGGAGGCGACGGGACCGGACCCGAGAGCGGCCGCTTGTACATCACCCTCAGGAAGGCGCCCTGCTCGCCCCGACGCCGGCGATAGGGATTGATCACCACCTCGAAGTGGTAGGGCGTCTGCGAGGGAAACTTGAGCGCAAATCTGGAGAAGTCCCGGGTGCAGGCCACCTCGAGGACGTCGTCGTAGTCGCACTGCTTGATCCACAGCTCGAGCAGGTAGAGCGGCTCCGCCTCGAACATCACGGCGTGCACGAGCCCGAAGCTGCCGAACCCCACCACCGCGGCGAGGAAGAGCTCCTCGTCCCGCCGCAGCTCTGCCCCGAGGAAGTCGGCAAAGTCGCGGGTCATGGTGGGCCGGCCGGGCCGCTCGATCCAGTAGTGCTTCCCGCCCTCCGCGACGACGTGAAGGCCGAGGATGAAGTCCTGGATGGCGCCGACGTCGTGCGCGGACCCGTGCGTGCCCGTGGACATGGCGCCGACGATGGTCTGCCCGTTGCTCGCGCCGGAGGTGGGCAGCGCCAGGCCCCTGGCCTCGAGGAACGTATTCAGCGACTTGATCTGGACTCCGCATTGGGCGAACACCAGCCTGGAGCTGCTCGCCCGCATGGCCTCCTCGACCAAGGCCGGGGTCGCAAAGCCCACGAACGAGCTCGAGAGCCGCAGGGTGTTGACCAGGTAGTCGCTGACGAAGGGAGCGGCGGAGAGCGACCAGCCCGCCCCTGCGGCGCGGACCCGCCGCCGATCGTCCTCGGCGCGCCGGACGATCTGCTGAAGGGCCGCGAGGCCGGGCGCGAATTCCTTCCCCGGCGTGACGCTGCCGTCGTCCCATGCGTTGTGCGGCGTGTACAAGCGGGCCACCTGGCCACCCACCCCGCGCGTGCCGTGCCAGTTGCGCCAATCCTGCTTCTCGAGGACGTCGACCACCGGATCCGGCATGGTGCCCTCACGGCCCCGGTCGTGGGGCTGAAAGCGTCGAGCAATAGAAGGCGATGCGGCTCGGGATTGCCATCCCC
>DASSQZ010000168.1:0-11531 GCA_035702105.1 Myxococcales bacterium
GCACCGAGCTGATCACCAGCACCCGCGACGGCGCCTCGGCCATGATGGCGGCGGTGGCGCCCAGGCCGTCGAGGCGCGGCATGTTCACGTCCATGGTGATCACGTCGGGCCGCAGCGTGCGCGCCTTTTCCACCGCCTCGACGCCGTCGGCCGCCTGGCCCACGATGGAGAGGCGCCGGTCCTCGCCGAGCAGCGCGACCAGGGCCGTGCGCAGGGTCGTCGAGTCGTCTGCCACCAGGACCCGGACCGGCTTCACGGCGCGGCCCCCTTCCGCCGCGCGATCACCGCGCTCACCTCTACGAGCAGCCGCCCCGAGACGCAGTCCTTCTTGGTGAGGAAGCCGTCCGCGCCCACCGCCGTGCCGCGCTGGCGATCGGTGTCGGAGTCGCGGGCGGAGACGAGCAGGATCGGCATCGAATCGGTCTCAGCGCGCTGCCGCACGGCGGCGGTGAGCTGGTAGCCGTCCATCTCGTCCATGCCGATGTCGCAGATCATCGCGTCGTAGGCGCTGTGCCGCAGTTGCTCGAGCGCCTGCCGCGCGTTGGAGGCGGTGTGCACGAGGTAACCGCCGGCCTCGAGCGCGGTGCGGTGCAGCGCGCGCGCGGTGAGGGAATCGTCCACCACCAGGGCGCGCCGCGTTCCCGAGAGGCCCGACTCGGCCCGGCGCTCGAGGTTCACCAGCCAGTCGGGGCGCAGGATCAGCACCAGCTCGCCCCGGGCCAGCGTGGCGGCGCCCTGGTAGGGAGCGAGCTCGCGCACCTCCAGGGGGAGCGGGCGGATCACCAGCTCCTTGTCGCCCAGCACCTCGTCGACGCTGAGCGCGAGGCGCTTGCCCTGCGACTGGAGGATGAGGAGCGGCGTCCCGTCCCCGGGCACCTCGGGCTGGCGCAGGCCGAGCAGCGCGCCCAGGTCCTGGAGCGCGATGAGCTGCTCGCGGTGGGCAAGCTGCACGCGCGAGCGGCCGATGCGCAGATCCGCCGCCTTCGACCCGCGCGAAGACTCCACCGCCACCATCGGCAGCCCGAACTGGTGCTCTCCAGAGCGCACCACCAGCACGGGAGAAGAGCCCAGCTCCGCGGGCAAGGTGAGCACGAACCGCGCCCCCTGGCCGGACACGCTCTGCACTTCCACGTGCCCCTGCAGCGACTGGATCTGGTTGCGGACCACGTCCAGGCCCACGCCGCGGCCGGAGAACTCGGTGGCCTCGGCCTTGGTGGAGAAGCCGGGGCGGAAGATGACCTGCTGGAGCTGCTGGGCGGTCATGTTGCCCAGCTCCTCGGCGGGCACCAGCGCGCGCCGCAGCGCGGCCTCGCGGATGCCCTCGAGATCGAGGCCGGCGCCGTCGTCGGCCACCTCGATGAAGAGCATGTTGCCCTGCTGCTCGACGCGGATGGTGAGCGCGCCTTCGCGGTGCTTGCCGCGCGCCTCGCGCACTTCCGGGAGCTCGAGGCCGTGGTCCACGGCGTTGCGGACCAGGTGCACGAGCGGGCCGCGCAGCTGTTCCAGGACGCGCCGGTCGAGGGAGACCTCCGCGCCCACCACGCTCAGCCTGGCCAGCTTGCCGCTGGCCTTGCAGATGTCGCGCACCGCGCGGCGCAGCGGCTCGAGGACGGTGCGCACCGGCATGGTGGAGATGGCCTTGAGCCGGTCCTCCATGGAGACGACGATGTCCGCCGCCTCCTCGCCGTCGGAGCCGAGCGCGCGGCGCATGCCGAGAAGGAGGGCGCGCGTCTCCGCGGTCTGCGCCTGGATGCCCAGCCGGTCGAGCTGCTGCAGCGCCTTGTCCAGCTCGCGCCGCCTCTCGTCGATGCGCAGGCGGACCTCGCGCAGGCGCTCCACCTCGTGGAGCAGCGCGATCACCTGGCGGGTGCTGACGCGCCAGCTGTCGCCGGAGGCGTCGTCCGAGGCGGCGGCGGCCTCCGCCTCGTCGGCGGCCCGCGCCGGGATCGCTGCCAGCGCCTCGGCGGAGGCGTGCTTCTGCTCGCCGCTCGCGCCGTTGGTGGAAGGAGCCTTGCCGCCGCCGGCGGCGTTGCCGCTGCCGGGCGGCTTGCCGTCCGCGGCAGCGGGCATGACCTGCGCGAGCAGCGTGTAGCTCGGCGACAGGTCGGGCAACTCGACCTTGAGCGCCGTGGCGCGCAGCCGCACCATCCAGGCGTCGAGCGACTTGAGCACCGCGTCGACCACCGGCCCGGGCAGCGGCTGCGCCGAGCCGCGCAGCGGCAGCACCACGTCCTCCATGCGGTGGGCGAAGTCGGCCAGCTCCTCGAGACCGAGCGTGGCGGCGCTGCCCTTGAGCGTGTGCAGCCCGCGCGCCAGCTCGTCGAACTGCGGCCCCTGCGCCGGCTCCTTCTCCAGCTCCATGAGATTCCGCGTGACCCTGTCGTAGATCTCCTGCGACTCGTCCACGAAACCGGCGAGGAGCTGCTCGAGAAGCGGGTCCATGCTCATCGCTTCTCCACGTTCCGGCGGTCCATCAGCCGGCGCAGGTCGAGCAGGTTCATCTGGCGCAGGCCGGGCAGGGTGATCTCGCAGACCGCGCCTGCGCTGCGGGCGCGGGCCTCGTCCACCAGGGCGTGGGGAACGCCGACGGGCTTGGGGATGCGCTCGCAGTCGAGCGCCACCAGGCGGCCGAACCCGGGATCGACCACCAGGAGCACCGCGGGATCCTCGCGCCAGCCGCGCCCGCCCAGGAGCGACGCGAGCGAGAGCGCGGTGACGATCTGCCCCTGGAAGCGGAGGATGCCGATGACGTGGGGCGGAGAGAGCGGCACCGGCGTCACCATCCGCAGCGGCACCGCGGCGCGCAGCGTGTCGAGCGCGATGGCGCAGGTCTCCTCGCCCACCGGGAACTCGGCCACCCAGAGGACGTTCTCGTCGTCGGCCTGGGCGGGGCGTTCCTGAACCCGCTGCGCCCGGCGCGTGAGCAGGTCGTTGAGGTCGGCGGCGAAGCCGTCTTCGCGCGGCTGCACTCTCACCCGAGCCTCCCCAGCGAGGAGCGCAGGAAGGTCTGGGCGGAGTCGCGGTAGAAGCTCACCGGCAAGGGCTCAGGTCCGGCGAGAAGCTCGCCTTCGGAGAGCCCGTCGGTGCGCCGCAGCACCTCGCGCATCAGCGAGTTGGCCGCGCCCCGCTCGCCCCTGCGCACGTGCAAGAGGGCGCGCTCGAGGATGCCGGGCACGTAATCCGGCGCCGCTCGCGCCAGGTCGTTCAGCTCCCGCGCCGCCACCTTCTCGTCGCCGCGCTCGATGTGCACCAGCGCGCGCAGGTGCAGCGCCACCGGCTCCGCGGGCCGGCTCTGCGGCAGGACCGGCGGCGGCGGCAGGGCCGGCGGCGGCGCCGCCGCCGCGGGCACGGGCTTGCGGGCGGGAGTGCGGTCCGGCCGGCGATAGATCTGCAGCTCCGCGGGCCCCGAGCGCGAGAGGCCCGGCGGCGGCTCCGGGATGTCCATCGAGCCGAAGAGCAGCGCGCCTCCGGGAGCCAGCGCGCCGGCGAGGCGCCGCAGGACCGAGCGGACCGCCTCCGGCGAGAAGTAGACCAGCACGTTGCGGCAGAAGATGAGGTCGAACTGGCCGGGCGCGTCCTGGAGCAGGTTGTGCTCCGCGAAGCGGGTCACCTCGCGCACCCGCGGGTCGATGCGCACGCGCTCGCGCGAGGGATCCTCGAAGATGGGATGCAGAAGAGGCCCCGAGGGGCGCCGCGACCAGGCGCCATAGTGGGCGGCACGGGCGGCGTGGAGGTTGCGCTCGAGCAGGTCGGTGCCCAGCACCTCCACGCTCACCGTGCGCGGCGAGGGGACGAGATCGAGCAGGCAGGCCGCGATCGAATACGCCTCCTCTCCGGTGGCGCAGCCGGCGCTCCAGGCGCGCAGGGAGACGCGGGGCACGGAGAGGAAGCCGGGGAGGAACCCGGAGGCGATGAAGCGGAAGTGCTCGGGGTGGCGGAAGAAGTACGTCTCACCCACCGAGACCGCCTGGCAGAGGGCATGGACGACCGCGCTGTCGTCGCGCACGGCCCGCGCGAGCACGTCCTCCGGCGCGCCGAGCTGCGCGGCGGCGCGGCGCACCGAGTCGGGCAGGATGGCGTCCCGGGAGAAGCCGGTCCACGCCGAGGCGCAGCCGATCAGCCGATCGACGGTCTCGTCGTCGTAGAGCTTCACCGGGCCTCCGCGCGCAGGCCCGCGGCGAGGTTGCGGAGCAGCTCGCGCGAGACGAGCGCGCGCGGATCGACGAGCGGCAGCGATCCCCGCGGCGTCCGCGCGACCCCGAGCAGCGCCTGCTGGAGGGCGCCGTGCTCGGCGCCGCCCAGCCGCTCGCGGAGGGTGACCTCGTCCTGCGGGAGCTCCTCCGGATCGCGCACCTCGTCGACGCAGAGGGCGAGCAGCGCGCCGCCGTGCTCCACCACCACCAGCTTGCGCTCCAGCACCGGCTGCGAGTGCTCCACGCCGAGGCGGCGGGGCAGGTCGAGCACCGGCACCGGCTGGCCGTGGATGACCACCATCTGCGAGAGGTACGCGGGGCCGAGCGGCAAGGGCCGGGTGGCGATCTGGTGCAGCACGTTGCGGACGCTCTCCAGCGGAAGCCCCAGCTCCAGCTTGCCGGCGGTGACGAAGAGCGCCGCCACGTTGCCCGCCCGGGCGGCGGCGCGGGCTTCGTCGAGCACGCGCTCCACCAGCGGCAGCAACTCCTGCGCGCGGATGGGCTTGGGAAGGTAGGCCTTGGCGCCGTTCCGCAGGCACGCCTCTGCGCGCAGCTTCTCGCTGGAGACGATGATCACCGGGATGCGGCGCATGCCCGGGTCGTCTTGCAGGTGCGCGAGCACCTCGTCGCCGTCCATCTCCGGCATGGAGAGGTCGAGCAGGATGCCGGCGGGATCGATCTGCGGGACCTTGGCCAGCGCCTCGCGCCCGGTGGTGGCCGTGCTGATGGCGTAGTGGCCCGAGAGCGCGGCGCGCTCGAACGCGAGCACCGCCTCGGAGTCGTCCACCAGCAAGAGGTGCGGGAGGCTCAAGCTCCGACCCCCAGGTACCGCTTCACCAGCGCCTGCAGGTCCGGCCCCTTCAGCGGCTTGCCGAGAAAGCCGCTGGCGCCCGCGGCGCGCCCCTGCTGCTCGATCTCCGCGCCGGCCTCGCCGGTGAGGAGCACCACGGGAAGGTTGGCAACCTCCGGCCGCGCATCGGCGCGCAGCTCGCGGGTGAAGGAGAGCCCGTCCATGCCGGGCATGTTCACGTCGACGATGGCGACCAGCGGCACGCTCCTGCGGACGATCTCGAGCGCCTGCCTTCCCTCTTCCGCCTCGGCCACTTCCACGGGCAGCGCCTTCAGGAACAGCCTGGCGAAACCCCGGATGGTGGGGCTGTCGTCGACGATCAGGACGGTGCGCGGCAACGTGAACCTCGGCGGGCAGGAGCGGACTGCATTTTGCCGCAGATGCCGCAGTTCACAAACTAATGGTTTGACGCAGATCTAGGGAATCAGGACTATTTTCCCTACAACCGCTCCCGCCTGGAGGTCCTCGTGCGCGCGGGCGGCCTGCGCCAGGGGGTAGGTCTTCGCGAGCACCGGCCGCACCTCGCCCCGCTCGAAGCGCGGCAGCACCCTTCCGGCGAAATCGGCGACCAGCCTCGCTTTTTGCTCGGCGCTGCGGCTGCGCAGGGTGGACCCGAGCACGGTGAGCCGCCGGGCGAGAAGCGCGTTCATGTCGAGGGTGGCCTTTCCGCCGCCCATGGTGGAGATGCAGCAGAGCCGGCCCTGCAGGCCAAGCGCCGCGATGTTCGCTTCCAGATACGCGCCGCCCACCAGATCGAAGATGAGGTCGGCGCCGCGTCCTCCCGAGGCGTCCTTCACCGCCTGCGCCAGCTTCGCCGGCACCTCCTCGCGGGCGAGCACGTGCGTCGCGCCGAGCGCGCGGCAAGCGTCGTGCTTCGCGGGAGAGGCGGTGGCGAGGACGACGCGCGCGATTCCGCGGCAGAGCTGGAGCGCGGCGCTTCCCACTCCGCTCGCGGCGGCGTGAACCACCACCACGTGCCCGGGTGCGAGCGCGCCCAGCGTCGCGAGGTTGAGCCAGGCGGTGAGGAAGGCCTCGGGAATCGCCGCCGCCTCCTCGAACGAGAGCCGCGGCGGCACCGCCATGGCCTGCGCGGCCGGGACGCGCGCCTTCTCCGCGTACCCGCCGCCCGCGAGCAGGGCCATGACCCGATCGCCGCGCTTCCAGGGGCCAGCGGGGTGCTCCACTTCGCCCGCGATCTCGAGCCCGATGGTCTCGGGCTCTCCGGGCGGCGGCGGATAGCGGCCCATGCGCTGCAGCAGGTCGGCGCGGTTCACGCCCGCGGCGCGGACGCGAACGACCAGGTCCCCTTCCCGCGGCTGCGGGTCGGGGACCTCTGCCACCTGCATGACCTCGGGACCGCCGGGCTGCGGGACGGCGATGGCGCGCATGGGCCGACCATCCCACAACCCGGCGGCCAGGTCGCCTCCCCTGCAGGCTCAGTGATGCATCCCGTGCTCGCGGGGGCTGCGCATGGCCTGCTGCTCCGGTCCCGCGACGAAGGCGATGGCGAACCCGTAGTTGAGGTAGCGCAGGTTGTCGTGATCGACCAGCATGTACATGCCCTTCTCCGGCAGGCGGAACTCCAGCATCGCGCCGCCGCCCGCCGGGACGAGCGCGGTCTGCACGTCCAGCTCGGCATTGCGCGGGTTGCCGCTCGCCGCCACGCGGTCGAACATCGTGCCCATCACGTGCGGCGAGGAGATGCCGGGGCCGGCGTTCACGAACCAGACGCGGATGCGCTCGCCCGGCCTTCCCTGCACCGCCTCGTGCTCCATGCGTCCGTTGAAGGTGAGCGTGTAGGGCTCGTTGCGCGCCATCATCGCGGTGTCTCCGTGGATGACGTTCTGCTCGTCCGGCTGCCCGAAGAGCGCGCCCTGGAGGATGGCGACCTCGCGCGCCTTGGGCAGGCGCTTGCGGGGGTAGACGATCATCGCGCCCCACATGCCCGACTTGATGTGCACGTCGGTGACCGGTCCCGAGGCGCAGTGGAACATGAAGGCGCCTGGAGTGCCGAGGACGCCGGAGTATTCCACCGTCCCGCCCGAGTCGACGGGGCCGAACTTCTCCGGGTCGATGCGGAAGGCGTGCGAGTCGATGCCGTGGGCCATCTCGCCGGCGTTGCGGACGCGCAGCGTGACCCTGTCGCCCTCGCAGGCCTCGAGCACCGGAGCGAGGCGGCCGCCCAGCGTCATCACCGCGGCGCGGACGCCGTTGCCGACGTCGAGGACCTGCTCCTCGGCTTTCAGATCGAAGGTGCGTGCGCGCGCGGCGCGGCCGCACGTGGCCTCCTGGCCGGCAAGCGTCCATTCGGAAGGCAGCGCGGCGGCGAGCAAGAGGGCGGCGATGAACATTTGCGGCTCCATTCGTTTGAGGACAAACGATTCAGGAGCAAGGGCCGTGCCGAAAGATTTGCGCGCTCCCCATGGCCCGGGGCGCGCAAGGTTTGCGCGAAGCAGGCTCGCCGGCCGCGTGAAGGCGCTGTATTTGCGCCCGCCCGCAGCGTGGTAAGCCTGCGGCGCCATGGCCGCCCTCCGGATCTACGACGACCGACAGCGCGAGCTGATCTTCCTGCGGCCGCCGCAGCGGATCGTCTCTTTGGTTCCCAGCGATACACTCAATGTCGTGGCGTTGGGGGCTGAAGCGCGCCTGGTGGGGCGCACCCGCTACTGCGATCCGTCCGGCGAGGCGGCGGTGGTGGGAGGCACCAAGGACGTGGACGTGGACGCGGTGGCGCGGCTCTCGCCCGACCTGATCCTCGCCAACCAGGAGGAGAACTCGCGGCAGCACCTGGAGGAGCTCGCCCGGCTGGGGCTGCCGGTGCTGGTGTCGTTTCCCAGGACGGTGGCACAGGGGCTGAACCACCTGGCCCGCCTCGCCAAGGTGTTGCAGGCCGACGCGCGCGACCTGCTCCGGCGCGGGTACGCCGCGGTCGCTGCAGCCGAAGAGGCGCGGCGCGAGCGCAAGCCCCTGCGGGCCTTCGTGCCCATCTGGATGGACCCGCTGATGACGGCCAATGGCCAGACCTTCCTCAGCGATGCCCTGCGGCTCGCCGGGGCGGACAACGTCTTCGCCGACCGCCAGCGCATGTATCCCCTGGCGGCGGACCAGGGCCAGGCGGTGCCGCGCCCGGCGGGCACCCGCGACACCCGCTACCCCCGCGTCACCATGGACGAGGTGCGCGAGCGGGCGCCGCAGATCGTGCTCCTGCCCGACGAGCCGCATCCCTTCAGCGAGGCGGACGCGCAGGTGTTCCGGGAGGCGCTGCCCGGGATCGCCCGGCGGATCATCCGTTGCGGCGGGCGCGACTTCTCCTGGTACGGCGCGCAGAGCGTGGACGGCATCGCGCGGCTGCAGGCGCTGGTGGACTCGCTGCGATGAAGAGGCTGGTCCTGGCCGCGGCGCTTCTGTCGACGCGCGCGCTCGCCTACAACGAGGCGGTCCACGCCTTCATCACGGAACACGCCGTCCACGACTCGCGCGTGCTCACGCCGCCCACGCAGGACGACCTCGACGGCTTCCGCATCCTCTTCTGGCAGCACGCCATCGAGCACCCGGAATTCGCCCACCACTACCCGAGCGTGGACTCGTTCAGCGCCTGGGAGTTCAAGCAGTTCCTCATGCTCAACCCCGAGGCGCGGGTACACGGGTTCGATCTCACTCCCGAGGACGCGGCGCCGATGCGGCGCGGCCGGCTGCTCGCGCTCGCGAGCCGCTGGCCCGACGAGGACGGGCGAAACCGCGACCGCTTCCTCCGCGACGGCCGCACGCACGAGGTGATCAAGGCGAAGGACGGGTCGCCGATGCCCTACGATCCTGCCACCCTCGACTTCGGCGGCCTGACCGGCACCACCAGCCAGGCGCACGCGCACTACGGGCTCGTGGAAGGGCCGCTCAGCGACGACCCCGCGGTGCTGAAGAGCGAGCCGTGGCGATTCGCGGTTCCCCCCACCGCGCA
Source organism: Myxococcales bacterium (assembly GCA_035702105.1). Taxonomy (GTDB): domain Bacteria; phylum Myxococcota; class Myxococcia; order Myxococcales; family 40CM-4-68-19; genus 40CM-4-68-19. The sequence continues at coordinate 8,999 of DASSQZ010000168.1, forward strand.
CGCCTACGGCCCCGAGTTCGTGGGCATCTACACCGATCTCGCCGCGCTGGCCACCACCAGCGAGCTGCCCTCGGCCGCATGGCTGGAGGCGGTGTTCGCGGGCGCCGCGTTCCACCACCTGGAGGACCTCTGCAACCAGATCCACACCGTGCAGGTGGGAACGTACCAGTTCTTCCGCGAGGCGTTCCTGCAGTCGAAGCTGCGCGACCTGGAGACGCTCGGGGGCCTTCTCGGCCAGAGGCGCTCGCTCCGCCAGATCGGCGTGCGGCTGATCGCCAACCACCACCTGCTCTCGGAAGACTACTTCGCCAAGCACCTGGAGACGCTCCACACCGGCGAGATCGAAGAGCCCGACGCCGCCATCGCCGGGGCTGCGGACCTGCCCCGCGCCATCATCGAGAAGTCGAGCCGCGAGGCGCCGGAGGTGTACCGGCTCGCCTGGCGCTTCAGCGCGAAGACCCTGCGGGACGGCGTCTCCGGCCACGAATACGACGGCGCGAACGGCGACGATCCCGACGCCTTCGTCTCCCACACCCGCGACGCGCGAGCGGCCATCGCCGAGTTCAACGCCATCGAGCTGCGGGGAATCCGGCGGGCGGTGACCGCTGTGCGCGCCTGGGAGCGGCGCTTTCCCGGGCCGCCGCACGACCCGGTGCCGACGCTGGTGGCCTATCACGCGCAGGCCGCGCATCGTCGCGCCGGGTACCTGCCCCAGGGCGCGCAGCAGATGGGCATTGCCTGGGGATATGCGGCAGCCGCGGCGTCGTTGCTCGCCGCGGCTGCGTTCCTGATTCGCAGAAGGATGTTGCGCGCGCTCGGCGCCAGCGCCTCGGCCGGCGCGCGGTGACCGGCGCTACTGCTGGCTGATGATCGGGCAGTTGACGATGAAGCCGCTGGCCGCGAAGGGAGTGCCGTCGGGCGCGGTGACCAGGCCGTGGCTCGCCAGCCCGATGACGTCGCCGTAGTCGCGCTGGCGAAGGTTGCGTCCCGCGGCCACCGAGGCGTCGCTCCAGCGGGCGAGGTGCACGTCCCAGAGCGGGCTGTAGCGTCCCTGGCTGGGGTTCCAGCGCAGCACGTTGAGGGGAGAGAGGCCGTCGAGGATGGCGGAGTTGAGCCCCTGCCGCTGCGGGTTGGCCGCGCCGGTCTGGCCGTTGACGAACGCCGCGAGGCTGGTGCGCGAGGAATCGGTGCCGTCGTTGTCGAGGGAAGGCGCGCCGTCGAGAGCCGGCGCCCAGGTCACGTTCTCCAGCGCGGCCGCCACCGGATTCGACGAGTCGGTGGAGAGGTAGCGCACCGGGTTGCCTCCCTGGAACCCCGGCGTCTCCTCGAGCGTGACGGTCAGGTTGGCGAAGTCGATGGCGGTGACCTTGGGCGCGCGACCGGTGGAGTTGGCTACCTGCGGGGCGTTCTCGATGGTGCCGTCGGGAAGCTGGATGAGCGGGCTGTACCCGTCGTTGCCCTTGGCGGAGGGGCTCGCGTCCGCAGGCGGAAATCCGCCCGGTCCCGCCGTCACCACGCGCTGCCCGAAGGCGAAGTTGACGGTGGCGGGGAAGTCGACCACGCCGTTCACGATGGAGACCTTCTGCACGGCGGTGCTGCCGCGGGCGTTGGCGAGCTTCTGCGAGCGGTTGATGCCCCTGGCATCCGCATCGCTGCCGCTGGAGGAATCAAGAAGGATGTACCAGACGGTGCCGCCGCCGCTGGTCCCGCGGTAGAGGGGAAGGGTGACGGTGCCGTCGGCGTGCTCGACGGCGCTCTGGACGAAGAGGGTTCCGCCTCCATCCGCACGCGCAGCAACAGCACCGGCAAGCAGGGCAAACAGGAAGACGATTCGGGTCATCGGGGGGCGTCCTTTCGGAAGGGGTTCCCGCACAGGTACGCCGCGCCCCACGAACCGTTACACGGAGCCCACCATCTCCGCCCGCCAAACGACGTCGTCCCGCGTTTTCGGTCGCGTTCGCGTTGACGTTCGCGTTCGCGTTCGCGTTCACGTTGACGTTCACGTTCACGTTGACGTTCACGTTCGCGTTGACGTTCACGTTCGCGTTCGCGTTCGCGTTGACGTTCGCATTCACGTTCACGTTCACCCGGGCGCCGCGCTCACTTCCGGATCAGCCCGCAGAGCAGCGAATGGACCCTGCGCGCAGCCGTGAGCGCGGCGTCCGCTGCCTGCGCCTCGCAAGCGCCGATTGTTGCAGCAACGTCCATGGCCGCTCCCACCTCGCAGACTTCACCGCGCGCAATCGCATACACGCGCTTCTGGTCGGCGTTGCCGGACCTTCCAGTCGCCTCCGCGATGTTGAGACAAACGCTGCCCGCGGCATCCAGCGCCTGATCCCGCAGCCGCGGACTGGAAATCCCCGCCGCCCGAACCAGCACCAGCAGCTCGCGTGCCGCCTGATACGCAATCAACCTCTCGTGCGGCAAAGTCGTCCCGTTCGTCATCGTCGGCCTCCTCCACAGGAAGCGACAGCGGGGAGGCCGACGATGACGAACGGACGACGATCCAAAGTACGCGCGAGCGCAGCGAGCT
>DASSQZ010000169.1:0-24335 GCA_035702105.1 Myxococcales bacterium
CCAACAGGGGGGAGCGTCGTAACATCCGCCCCCGCGCCCGTCAATCCCGGGAACCGGGCCTGACTACGCCTTGTTGAGGACGTTCTTCAGGACCTGCGAGGGGCGGAAGGTGAGCACGCGGCGGGCCGAGATCTCGATCTCCTGGCCGGTCTGCGGGTTGCGGCCCACGCGGGACTTCTTCTCGCGCACGACGAAGTTGCCGAAACCCGAGAGCTTGATCTTCTCGCCGCGCTCGAGCGTGTCCTTGAGCGTGTCGAAGACCATCTCGACGATCTCGGCGGATTCCTTCTTGGAGAACCCAACCTTGTTGCACACGCTCTCGATGACGTCGGCCTTGGTCATAGTGGAAAAAAGACTACACGCACGCAGCCAAGCGGGTCAAACCCCAAGGAAATCTGCGGCTGCCGCGCAGCGTCGCATCTTTCACTACCTGCGCCGCGCCGCCGCAGCAGACCCGTCCGCAGCGCATCATGGCGGCCTCTGCTACCTTCCCCGACATGGAGTTCTGGTTCGATTTCGCCTCCACCTACAGCTACGTGGCCGCGCTGCGCGTGGAGACCGCCTGCGCGCGGGCCGGGGTCGCGCTGCGGTACCGCCCTTTCCTGCTCGGCCCCATCTTCACCGAGCTGCTCGGCATCAAGGACTCCCCCTTCAACGTCCAGCCGGTCCGCGGCCGGTACATGTGGCGCGACCTCGAACGGCTGACCGAGAAGTACGGCCTCGCATGGCGGCGCCCCTCCGTCTTCCCACGCAACGGCATCCTGGCGGCGCGCATGGCTCTCTGCGCCGCCGAAAAGCAGCCCGCCTTCGTCCGGGCCGTCTTCGAGGCCAACTTCGCAGAGGACCGCGACATCGCCAGCCCGGAAGTCCTCTGCGACGTCTTCGGGGAAGGCGGCGCAGAGGCGCTACAGCGGGCCCAGCAGCCGGAGATCAAGGCGCAGCTCCGTGCCAACACCGAGGAGGCGCGGCAACTCGGCATCTTCGGAGCGCCCGACTTCACCGTGGGCACCGAGCTCTTCTTCGGCCAGGACCGCCTCGACGACGCCATCGAGTGGGCGCGGCGCACGCCGCCCCGCTGACTAGCTGCGCGCGTGGTCGCGCGCGCTGTCCCGGCGGTGCCGCGGCAGTCCGCGCACCGCGTCGGGCTAGGCGCGGATCTCGGCTCCCACCCGCTGGCGCAGGCGATCGCGGATCGCGCCGCAGAGCGCGTCGGCCTCCGCGTCGGTCAGGGTGCGGTCCGGCGCGCGCAGCGAGAGCCCGAAGGCCATGCTCTTGCGACCTTCCGGCACCGGTGCGCCGCGGTACACGTCGAAGAGCGCCACGTGCTCGAGCAGCCTCGCGGTGTCGGCGGCGCGGATCTCCTCGAGAAGCTTCTCCGCCGGCACTGCCGCATCCACCACGAAGGCCAGGTCGCGGGCCACCGCCGGGAACCTGGGGACGCCGCGGAGCTGTTTCAGGGCGAGCGCATGCCCGAGCAGCGCCTCCCAGTCCAGCTCCGCGACGAAGGTCTCCGCGGGGATCTCGAAATGGGCGGCGGCCGCGGGATGCACCTGCCCCAGACGCCCTGCCGCCGCTCCCGCGACGAGAAGCGCGCTCGCGCTCGCCGGATGCAGCGCCGGATCGGCCGCCGGAGCGAACCGGGCCTCGGCGATGCCGAGCGCCTCGAGCACGTCCTCCACCGCTCCCTTGAGATCGAAGAAGTCCGACGCCTCGCCGCCTCCGCTCCAGCCCTTGGCGCGCCGCGCTCCCGACAGCACCAGTCCCAGCCTGCGCGGCTCGTGCGTGGGCCAGGCGAGCGCGCCCGAAGAATTCCGCGCGTCCACCTCCGGCAGGTACACGCGCCCGAGCTCGTACAGCTTGACGTCGTGTACGCCGCGCGCGCGGTTGTGGCCGAGGTTGCGCAGGAGCCCTGCGAGCAGCGTGGTGCGCATCGCTCCCTGCTCGCTGGTGAGGGGATTCGCCACCCGCAGCGGCTTCGCCGCCGAGAGCAGGAGCAGGTCCTTCTCGGCGAGGAAGCTGTAGTTCACCGCCTCGTCGAAGCCGTGGGCGGAGAGCGCGGCGCGGGCCTGCGCCGTCACCCGGCGCTGCGGCGCCATGGCCGCCGTCTCGCCCAGCCCCGCGCGGTGCAGGGTGATGGGAATGGTGTCGTAGCCGCGCAGCCGCGCGATCTCCTCGATGCAGTCGATCTCGCGAGACAGGTCGCGGCGCCACGACGGCACGCTCCAGCGGCCGTCGCCCACCGGCGTGAGCTGCAGCGCGCGCAGCCAGCGGTCCACCTCGTCGTGGCCCACCGCGACGCCCAGCACCGCCGAGACGCGGCCCGGGCGCACCATCACCTTGGCCTCCTCGCGGGGCGATGGATACACGTCGATGGCTCCGGGGAGCAGCTTCCCGCCCGAAAGCTGGACGATCAGCTCGGCGCAGCGATCGGCGGCAAGCTGCGCGGTGCGCTCGTCCATACCGCGCTCGAACCGGTGCGACGCCTCGGTGTGCAGCGTGTGCCGCCGCGCCGTCCGCCGCACCCCCGCGGGGTCGAACATGGCGCTCTCGAGCAGCACGCGCGTGGTGGAATCGCCTACCTCGCTGGTCTGGCCGCCCATCACGCCCGCCAGCGCCACCGGCCTCGTAGCGTCGGCGATGACCAGGTCGTCCGCGGCGAGCTTGCGCTCCTTGCCGTCGAGCGTGGTCATCACCTCGCCCTCGCGCGCGTGCCGCACCACGATGCGGCGCCCGGCCAGCTTGTCGAGGTCGAAGCCGTGCAGCGGATGGCCGAGCTCCAGCAGCGCGAGATTGGTCGCGTCCACCACGTTGCTGATGGGCCGCACACCGCACGACCGCAGCCGCTCCTGGACGTGCAGGGGCGAGGGAGCCACCCGCACCCCCTCGATGACGCGAGCGACGTAGCGCGGGCAGCGCTGCGGGTCGTTCACCTCCACCCGCGCCGGCAGCTCGCCCTTTCCCGCCGGCTGCGCCGGAGGCATCCGCACCGGCATGCCGGTCACCGCGGAGAGCTCGCGCGCGATACCGAGGTGGCTGAGCGCGTCGGGCCGGTTCGGCGTGACGTTGATCTCCAGCACGGTGTCGGGCAGGCCGAGCAGCTCGTCCAGCGCGGCGCCCACCCGGGTGCCGGGGGGCAGGATCATCAGGCCGCTGTGATCGTCCGAGAGGCCCAGCTCCCGCTGCGAGCAGAGCATGCCGTCGCTCTGCACCCCGCGCAGCTTCGCGCGCTTGATCACCATGCCATTGGGCAGCGTGGCGCCGGGACGCGCCATGGGCACCAGGTCTCCCGCGGCATAGTTCTGGGCGCCGCACACCACCGGATGCGTGCCCTGGCCGTCGTCCACCTGGCAAAGGCTCAGGTGATCGCTGCCCTCCACGGCAGTGCGCGTGACCACGCGCGCAGCCACCACGCCCTCGCCGATGGAGCGGCGCTCGCGGCCTTCCACCTCCAGGCCGATGCCGGTGAGCTTCGCCGCGATCTCCTCGTCCGAGAGCGGGACCGGGCACAGCTCGCGCAGCCACCTGAGCGAGATCTTCATAGCTGCTCCAGGAAGCGCACGTCGTTCTCGAACAGGGTGCGCAGGTCGTCGAGGCCGTGCCGCAGCATGGCCAGCCGGTCGATGCCCACCCCGAAGGCATAGCCGGTGATCTGCTCCGGGTCGTAGCCCACGCCCGCGAGCACGTCGGGGTTGACCATGCCGGCGCCCAGCACCTCCAGCCAGCCGGTGCCCTTGCAGAGCTTGCAGCCCTTCCCTCCGCAGAGCGGATGCGAGATGTCCACCTCGGCGGAAGGCTCGGTGAAGGGAAAGTAGCTGGGCCGCAGCCGGGTCTGGATGGTGGGGCCGAAGAACGCCTTCACGAACGCGTCCAGCGTGCCGCGCATGTGCGCCATGGAGATGCCCTCTTCCACGTGCAGGCACTCCACCTGGTGGAACATGGGCGTGTGCGTCGGGTCGGAGTCGGAGCGGTACACCTTGCCGGGCGCGATGATGCGCACCGGCGGCTTCTGCCCGAGCATGGCCCGCACCTGCACCGGGCTGGTGTGCGTGCGCAGGAGGAGCTGCTGCATGGCTCCCCTGGTGGGCGGCGAGCCGGGCGGCGGCGGCGGCTGGGATGCCGCGTCGAGGAAGAAGGTGTCCTGCATGTCGCGCGCGGGGTGGTCGGGCGGGAAGCCCAGCTTCTCGAAGTTGTAGAGGTCCCACTCGATCTCCGGGCCGTCGGCCACGTGGAAGCCGAGGCGCGCGAAGATCTCCACGATGTCGTCGAGCGCCTGCGAGACGGGATGGCGATGGCCTCGGCGGCGCCTCCGTCCGGGCAGGGTCACGTCCAGCTTCTCGCGGTTCAGGTCGGCTTCCAGCGCCTTGCGGGCCAGGTCCCTGCGCGCCTCTTCGAGCAGGCCTTCGAACTGCGCGATGGCGTCGGTCACCAGCTTGCCCACGCGCGGCCGGTCCTCCGCAGCCACCTTTCCCAGCGACTTGCGCAGCCCGGAGAGCGAGCCGCTCTTGCCCAGGTACCGCACCCGCGCCGCCTCCACCTGCGCCTCGCTCTGCGCCGCCGACAGCTCGGCGCGCGCCTGGGCGAGCATGGCGTCGATCTGCTCGATCACGTGGACGCTCCCTTCAAGAACGCTCCCTCGAAAACGACGAAAGCCGCGCCGGGGTTCCCCGCGCGGCTTCGTTCGTTGCTGCTGAAACGAATCTACGCCGCGGCGCGCTTGGCGATGGCGGCAAACGCCAGCGGATCGGCGACGGCGATGTCCGCCAGCACCTTGCGGTCGAGCAGCACGTTCGCCTTCTTCAGCCCGTTGATCAGGCGCGAGTAGGAGACGCCGCTCAGGCGCGCGGCCGCGTTGATGCGGGCGATCCAGAGCGAGCGGAAGTCGCGGCGGCGCACGCGGCGGCCGCGGGCCGACTGCATCATGGCCCGCTCCACGGCGTCGTTGGCCCGCTTGTAGCAGCGGTTCCTGCGCCCGCGGTAGCCCTTGGCGAGCTTCAGGACCCTGTTTCTACGGCGACGTGCCTTGAACCCTCGCTTGACGCGCATTGCCCTTCTCCTTGACCACCACCGGGGAGTTCCCGGAGGCCCGCCGCGGGCGCTGGTCGATGCGGCGCGTGTGGCTGTTGCCTACTTCGGCAGCCCGTACGGCAGGGCCCTCTTGAGGTGCTTCTCGTCGCGGCGCTGGAGGACCAGCGTGTCGTTGAGGCGGTTCTTGCGCTTGCGGTTCTTGCCCAGCGACAGGTTGTGTCGGCGGCCCGCCTTGCCCGCCTTGATCTTGCCCGTCCCGGTGCTGCGGAACCGCTTCACCGCGCTCCGCTTCGTCTTCAACTTCGGCATCTTGCAGATCCTTCCGGTCTCACGAAGAGCGGCGCGTTGTACACAAGCCGCTCCCGCAGGTCAAGCCTTCGGCGCCTCGGCGCGCGCGGGGGCGGGCGCGAGAGGCGGCTGGGCCACCGCGGGCGAGCCGGCGCCTGGCTGCTCGGACGGGCGCGCAGCGGGCGGCCGCGGCGCGGCGGGCTTGGCTTCGGCCTTGGCGCGCTGCGACTGCAGCCAGCGCGGGTTCGGAGCGAGGATCATGAAGAGGATGCGTCCTTCCAGGCGCGGCGACTGCTCCACCACCGCGATGTCCTTGAGGTCCTGGGCGATGCGGGTGAGGATGGCCTGGCCGATCTCGCGGTGGGTGATCTCGCGGCCGCGGAACATCACCGTGCAGCGGGCCTTGTTGCCCTCCTCGAGGAACTCGCGGATGGCCTTGGTCTTGAAGCCGTAGTCATGCTCCTCCGTCTTGGGACGGAACTTCACTTCCTTGAGCTTGACGACCGTCTGCTTCTTCTTGGCCTCGTTGGCCTTTTTCTTGGTCTCGTACTTGAACTTGCCGTAGTCCATGATCTTGCAGACCGGCGGCTTCGCCATGGGCGAGACCTCGACCAGGTCGAGGCCGAACTCTGCTGCTTTGGCGAGGGCCACCTCGAGGGGCAGGACTCCGAGCTGCTCTCCCTCTGGGCCGATGACGCGAAGCTCACGGGCGCGGATTCGGCGGTTCGTACGTGCGTCGCGGATGGCAGACTCCTTGGTTTACGTTGAAGAAAACGATTCCGGCGGGACCCTGTGGATTCAAGGGGCTCCGCCGGCTTGAACCTGTGCTCTTGTTTCGAGAAGATCCCCGCAGAACCAGAGCATGGTAGCCGCTGGTTGCGACGTGTCAAGACCGCCGCGCCGGCGGTAGCGCGGCGCGGCAAAGGCTGCAAAAGCAGGCGTCAAAACGGCGCCGCGGCCTCGGCCGACAGCTTGCCGAGGAAGGCGTCGAGCGCCTGGAAACCCAGGTCCGCCTCCTTGCCCTCTCCGTGCTTGCGCGGCGACACGCCCTTCCCTTCGACCTCCTTGTCGCCGACGACCAGCGTGTAGGGCACCTTCATGAGCTGCGCGTCGCGGATCTTGGCGCCCAGCTTCTCCGAGGTCTCGTCCAGCTCCGCCCGAAGGCCGCGCGCCTGCATCTGCGCATGCACCTCGCGCGCCCAGTCCAGGTGCCGGTCGGCCACGGTGATGATCCGCGCCTGCACCGGGGCCAGCCACACCGGGAAGTTGCCGGCGTAGTGCTCGATGAGGATGGCGATGAAGCGCTCGAAGCTGCCGTAGATGGCGCGGTGGATGAGCACCGGCCGGTGCTCCTTGTTGTCCTCGCCGATGTAGCCGAGCTCGAACCTCTCCGGCACCGCGTAGTCGAGCTGGATGGTGCCGAGCTGCCACTTGCGGCCGATGGAGTCGCTCACGTCGAAGTCGATCTTGGGGCCGTAGAAGGCGCCGTCGCCGGGCTTGAGCTCGTAGGCCATGCCCGTCTTCTCCAGAGCGGATCGCAGCGCCGTCTCGGCGCGGTCCCAGAGCTCGTCGGTGCCGATGCGCTGCGGCGGCCGGGTGGCGAACTTGGCCGTGAAGGTGAGGCCGAACGCGTCGTAGACCTTGCGGATCATCGCCGAGAGCCGCCCCACCTCGTCGGCGATCTGCGACTCCATGAGATAGATGTGCGCGTCGTCCTGCTGGAACTGGCGCACGCGGGTGAGGCCGCTGAGCACGCCGGTGGCCTCGTTGCGGTGGAGCACGTCCTGGGTGTGATAGCGCAGCGGCAGCTCGCGGTAGCTGCGCTTCTTCATCTCGTACATGAGGTGGTGCGAGGGGCAGTTCATCGGCTTGAGCGAGAAGGCGGCGCGGTCCTCGGGCTTCTCCTCCTTGCTCTCCGGATCGAGCACCAGGAACATGTTCTCGCGGTACTTGCCCCAGTGGCCACTCCGCTCCCAGAGGAGCTTGTTGTACATGAGCGGCGTCTTCACCTCCTGGTAGCCGTTGCGCAGGCAGAGGCTGCGCATGGCCGCGGAGAGCGCGTGGAAGAGCAGCGTTCCGCGGTGCATCCAGAACACCGCGCCGGGAGCGGCGGGATGGAAGGCGAAGAGATCCAACTCGCGGCCGAGCTTGCGGTGGTCGCGCTTGCGCGCTTCCTCCTGCTGCTTGAGCCAGGCGTCGAGGTCCTTTTTGTCGAAGAAGGCGGTGCCGTAGATGCGCTGGAGCTGGGGCTTCGTGTGATCGCCGCGCCAGTACGCGCCGGCCACGTTGAGCAGCTTGATCACGCCGATCTTCCCGGTGGACGGCGCGTGCGGACCGAGGCAGAAGTCCACCCAGTCCCCGTGCGAGTAGAGCGTCAGCGTCCTCGCGCCCTTGTTGAAGATGTCCTCGACGATCTCGATCTTGAACTTCTCGCCCAGCTTCTCGAAGAGCTGCAGCGCCTCCTCCTTCGACACCTCCTTGCGCACGAAGGGCAGGTCCTTCTTCACCTCCTCGTTGGCGGCCTTCTCGATCTTTTCCAGATCCTCCGGCGTGAAGGGCTCCTTGCGGAAGAAGTCGTAATAGAACCCCTCCTCGGTGTGCGGGCCGATGGTGACCTGCGTGCCGGGGAAGAGCCGCTGCACCACGCTCGCCACCACGTGCGCGGCGTCGTGGCGGATGAGGTCCAGGCCCTCGCGCTGCTTCTGGGTGAAGACGGTGAGCTTGCCGCCGCGCTGCAGCGGGCGGGAGAGGTCCAGCTCCTCGTCGTCGAGCTTCGCGTAGAGGGCGGCCCGGGCCAGTCCCGCCCCGATCTGCGTCTTCACGAACTCGCCCACCGGGGTGCCGGCGGGCACCTGCTTGCTCGAGCCGTCGGGGAGCGTGATCTGCAGCATCTCGGGCATGGCCACCTCAGAAAAGCGAAGGCCCGGCAATCCGGCCGGGCCCTCGCGAAAGCGTTGGTGCGTCCTGCTGGAATCGAACCAGCGACCCCCACCGTGTCAAGGTGGTGTTCTACCGCTGAACTAAGGACGCAAGCCGGGCTGTGGCGTGTAGCAGCGCCAAAAAGCGCGGTCAAGGGGACACCTGCAAAAGGGGGACACCCTACTTAAGTCCCCGAACGGGTCCTGCGGGCGGCGAATTAAGTAGGGTGTCCCCCTTTTGCGTCCCCCTTTTGCGTTCACCCCTCACGCCGCCTGCGGTGGCCGGCGCATCAGCTCGATGAAGATCGCCAGGTATTGCGCCCACGAAACCACGATGCATTGCGCCGAGAGCAGCGCGAGCGCGATCAGGGGAGCGCCGAGCGGGGCCTCGCGGGCGCCCTGGACCAGCCCGAAGATGATGGTGACGGTGAGGAAGGCGGTGGAGTACTTGCCGAAGCGCGTGGGGCGGATGTCGTAGCGACGGCCGGTGCGGGTGAGGATTCCGATCGCGCTGAAGATGCAGACCTCGCGGAAGACCATCAGCCAGAGGAGCCAGGCCGGCAGCCGGTGCGTCCAGGTGAGCACGCCGAGTCCGGAGAGGCCGAGGAGCTTGTCGGCGACGGGATCCATCATCGCGCCGATCTTGGTGAACTGCTTGAGCGCGCGCGCGGCGATGCCGTCGAGCCAGTCGGTCACCATGGCGCCGACGAAGACGCCGAGCGCCGCGACCAGCCGGCCGGAGAGGAAGAGCCAGAGGAAGACCGGCAGCGCCAGGAGCCGGAGCGCGGTGAGCGAGTTGGGGACGTTCACTGCGCCGCGAAGTATCACAAAGCGGCGCAGCTCGCGTGGCGCTTCAGCCCAGCGCCGCCTTGCGCTTGCGCTCGACCAGCGCGCCCATGGTCTGGCTGATGCGCTGGCTGAGGATGAGCATCTCGCCCACGTCGGTGGGCGCCTGCTTGCGGTGGCCGTTGTCGAGGTAGAGCATGTGCGAGACGCGGCCGCGGTGGAGGATGGGGAAGATGAGCGCGCTGAGCGGCACCCTTTTTCCCAGCGTGGCGAGGAAGCGGATGTTGCCGGGCGTCTTCTGCAGCGGCCCGAGGTAGTGGCTGCGGGTGCGCACCACCAGCGAGAACGCCGAGTCGGCCGACAGAGGCATGGCCACCTGGCGGGCGGCGCCGCCATCGAGCCCTTCGCCGAGGCCGTCCCAGCCCAGCGCGACCCCGCCCTGGACCTGGAGGAGGAGGGCGCGCGCCGCCTTGCTGCGCGAGGCGCGCAGGACGATGTGCGCGATGGAGTCGCGGTCCGACACGCCTTCGAGCGCCTGGATCGCCTGGCGGAAGTCGAGCGGGCTTTCGTCGCGTTGCGGCGCGGGAGGCGGGGCCGTGACGTCGTCCCACGAGACGACCGGAAGCGGCTCGTCCGTGCCGGCGGGAGCGCGCGCCGCGGCGAGCTGCTGCACCGGCTCGCCGATGATGGCGTCGGCGGGAAGCTCCTCGAGGATGGCGTCCTCGGGCAGGGACGGGAGCGGCTCCTCCTCGGCCGCCGCAGGCCCGGACGGCTGCACCGGAGCGACGGCGGGAGGCGCCCAGCCATGAGCGCCTTGCGTGTGCCAGGTCGGCGCGGGATCGTGCGGCGGCGGCGGCGGCGTCCGCCGGGGCACGCGAGCGGCGGCGGGTCCCTCCGGAAGCGGCGGAACCGACGACGGCCACTCGGCCTCCGGCAGGTCGTCGGCGGGCCTGCCCTGGACCTGGTTGTAGATGTCGTTGAAGGCGCGCTCGTCGATCAGCTCCGGTCCGGGCTCCGTCGACCTGGCTCCGCCCGCCCCTTTCTTGCGCCGCCGCTCTTCGCGGCCCTCCTCCGGGACCACGCCGAAGTCGAGCGCGCGCAACTGCCGCGAGGCGCCGTAATGGGCGCGGAGGAGCTGGAACACGCGGTATTCGGGGGCGATCACCGGCACGCAGGTGCGGCCGATGCGGTAGGAGAGCTGGTCCAGCTCGCTGACCTTGATCTCGCAGCAGAGCAGCTTGAGCCGTCGCTTCTCCAGCTTCCAGGGCACGATCTCCTGCCGGTCGGCGACGTGGGGCGGGATCACCGGCACGAGCGCGGGATCGACCTCCAGGCTCCCGAAGGCCACCTCCGCTCCGAGCTGCCTCCCCAGGGCCTGCGCGAGGTGCTCCTCTTCCACCAGGCGGAGCTCGAGGAGGTTGGTGCCGATGCGGCCGCCGTACAGGACCTGCCAGTCCAGCGCCTCCTCCAGGCCCTCCCGCGTCAGGTGCCCTTCCGCGATGAGGATCTCGCCGAGCTTCGCCATTCCTCGAACAGGCTAACACATGCGCCCGGGCCCGCCCGGCTGTGAACCGGGCAGGTACGGGCAGAAAACGGCGACGTCCCGCGTTGGAAGCATCGTGCTGCGCAAGTCCGCCCTCCTGACGGCCGTGCTCCCCGGCTGCGTCCCTGCCCGCACCCCCGTGGCGCAGGCCGCCATGGCGCCCGGGGACCGCGCCGGGGTCCTCCGTGCAGCGGACGGCGACCCGGAGCTGGCGTCCGGGCTGGCCTCTGCCTGCCCGCCCCTCAGTGAACCCGCCGCAGCAGGAATTCCCGTCCCATGAAGGAGCGCAACATGGCCCAGCAGCGCAACGCAACCGCCCACGAAGAGCGAGACTGGCGCCTGCAGGGGCAGGATTGGCTGCGCGAGGAGCTCCTGCGCTTCCAGGCCTACAGGCCGGTGAAGGCGGGCTCCGAGCACGACCACTGCGAGTTCTGCTGGACGCCGTTCCGCTCGAACCCCCAGCCCGGCGCGGCCAGCGAAGGGTACGTGACGCAGGACCGCCGCTGGATCTGCGAGACCTGCTACGAGGACTTCAAGCTGATGTTCGACTGGATCGTGGAGATCTGAGCCGGCGGGCGGCGCTCGCCGCCGCGGCGCGCATCACCCCACCCGCGCGAGGCTGAGGCGGCCGCGGAAGCGGTCCAGGAGCTGGTGTTTGAGCGCGGCGTTCTCGGGGCTCGACAGCTCCGGGTCCTCGTCGACCAGCGCGAACGCCTCCTCGCGCGCCTCCTTGAGGATGTTCTGGTCCCGCGCCAGCTCGGCCACCGCGAAGTCGGGAAGGCCGCTCTGCCGCGTGCCGAGGAACTCGCCCGGGCCGCGCAGCTCCAGGTCCTCCTCCGCGATGCGAAACCCGTCGGTGGTCTTCTCCATGACCTCGAGGCGCTTGCGCGCGGCCGGTCCCCACTCGGCGCCGGAGGTGCCGGTGATGAGCAGGCAATGGGATCGGGCAGCGCCCCGGCCCACGCGTCCGCGAAGCTGGTGGAGCTGGGAGAGGCCGAACCGCTCGGCGTGCTCGATGAGCATCACCGTGGCATTGGGCACGTCCAGGCCCACCTCGATGACGGTGGTGGCGACGAGCAGCCGGGTCTCGCCGCGGCGGAAGCGCTCCATCTCCTCGTTGCGCTCCGCGGCGGGCTGCCTGCCGTGGACCAGCCCGATGGGGACCCCGGGAAACACCTCCAGCGCCAGGCGGTCGCGCTCCCTGGTGGCGGCCTTCAGATCGGCCAGCTTCTCGCTCTCCTCCACCAGCGGCAGCACCACGTAGGCCTGGCGGCCCGCGTGCAACTCGCGGCGGATGACCTCGTAGGCCTTCTCCCGCGCCGCGTCCTTGAAGACCCTGGTGGCGATGGGGGTGCGGCCCGGCGGCAGCTCGTCGAGGACCGAGACGTCCAGATCGCCGTAGAGCGTCAGCGCCAGCGTGCGGGGGATGGGCGTGGCGGTCATCACCAGGACGTCGGGCCGGTGCCCCTTGGACATGAGGTTGGCGCGCGTCATCACGCCGAACCGGTGCTGCTCGTCGATGATGACGAGGCCGAGCTTGTGGAAGAAGGTGGCGTCCTCCGCAAGCGCATGGGTGCCGACGACGATCTGCGCGGTACCGGAGCGGAGCAGCCGGGCCGCATGGTCGCGCTCGCGCTGGGAGAGCCCGCCGCTGACGAGCTCCACGTGGACGGCGGCGCCGCGCAGCAGCGAGCGCAGCGAGCGGGCGTGCTGCTCCGCCAGGATCTCCGTGGGCGCCATCAGCGCGGCCTGGTACCCGTCGGCGACTGCGAGCCGCGCGGCGCAGAGCGCCACCGCCGTCTTCCCGCTGCCCACGTCGCCCTGCAGCAGCCGGTTCATCGGCTCGGCCCTGCGCATGTCGGACGCGATCTCCGCCACCGCTCGCGCCTGCGCCCGCGTGAGCGGCCAGGGCAGCGCGGAGACGATGCCGGCGAGCGCCTGGGGCTCCGCGCGAAAGGCGATGCCCGGCTCCACCTTGACGCCGCGCCTGCGCAGGGCGAGCCCGAGCTGGACGAGGAACAGCTCCTCGAACGCCAGCCTTCGTCTCGGCTCGCCGCCGGGGACGCCGCGCGCCAGCTCGGCGGCGAAGCGCTCGGGAAAGTGCGCCTCGCGCAGCGCCTCCCGGAGGGGGAGCAGCTTGCGCCGCCTGCGGATCGGTTCCGGCAGGAGATCGTCGACGAAGCGGACGTATTCGTCCAGTGCCCGCTTCTCGATCCGCCGGAACGTCCGCGGAGGGACGCCCTCCACCTCCGTGTACACGGGCACCACCCGCCCGAACGAGTCGTCCTCCTTGCCGGCGGCGACCTCGCCCGATGCGGCCAGGAGCTCCACGTCGGGGTGGTGCATGACCTTGCCGCCCCCCCGGTAGCCCTGGCGCACCTCGCCCGAGACGAGAACCGGGGCGCGCAGCGGAAAGCGCTGCAGGAAGCTCTGCCGGTAGTGGAACCAGATGCAGACGAGCGTGCTCCCCGCGTCGTCCTGGACCAGCACCTCCAGCCTGCGCCGCCTGCCGTGCGCCTCCTGCGCCTTGACCACGATGCCGGCGATGACCGACCGCTCCCCCACCGGCGCCTGCGCAACCGTGCGCGGCGTGCGGCGATCCTCGTAGGCGCGGGGGAGGTTGAGCAGCAGATCGCCCACGGTGCGCAGGCCCTTTGCGTCCAGCTTCCCGGCGAGGGCCGGGCCGACGCCGCGGAGGTGGATCACCGGCGTGGCGAGGGGATCGGCCGCAACCTTCGCCGCCGGTGCGCTCGCCGCCATGGCGGGAAGCTTGCCGGGCCCCTCCGACATCGGCCGCGCCAGCGACGACACGTCGAGCGGGATGGGGAGGAGGGCGCCGAGCTCTCGCACCAGCGCGGCGATCGATCGCTGCCGCTCCGCCTCGTTCGCCGAGTCGAACCCGCGCACGCTCTGGGCAAGCCGATCCAGCTTCGGCCCGGACGCCTCGCCGGCGTAGGCTCGCGCCTGTTCCACCACCTTCGCGACCAGCGCCTCGAGCCCGTTCAGCCGCGCCACGCCGGCGCGGCTCGCGAAGCGCAGCGGCTGCAGCAGGGGCGACAGCGCCAGCGAGAGCGCGGGGTCGCCCAAGCGGGCTACTCCTCTTCGTCCGCGGTGTACTCCACGAAGAGCACCTCGAGAATCTCGTATTCGCGCTCGCCCCCCGGCGTGCGGATCGTCACCGTGTCGCCCACCTCGCGGCCGATGAGCCCGCGGGCGATGGGGCTGGTGATGCTGATGCGGCCTTTCTTCAGGTCGGCCTCGGTCTCTCCGACGATGGCGTACTGGGCCTTCTGGCCGGAGTCGGTATCCTCCAGCTTGACGGTGGCCCCGAAGACCACCCGGTCGCCCGAGAGCTTGCTGACGTCGATGATCTCGGCGCGCGCCAGGCGGTCCTCCAGCATCTGGATGCGGCCGGCGATGTGCGACTGCTTCTCCTTGGCTGCGTGGTACTCGGCGTTCTCGCGCAGGTCGCCGTGGTCGCGCGCGGTGGAGATGTCCTGCACGTTGCGCGGGCGCTCCACCGACTTGAGCCGCTTCAGCTCGCGCTTGAGCGACTCTGCGCCTGCCCGGGTCCTGGGGATGTGTTCGCCTGCCATCGCGATGCCTTCCCGCTCGCTCCGTCAGTGAAACGAAATGCGGCCGTCCCCCGAGGAGGGTCCGGCCGCGCGCGGGCACATCATTGTGGATGTGCGCGGCAAAATCAACGGAAAGGTTCGGCGCGCCGGACGGCAGGCGATCGTGCGCCCCCCCTGCGCGCGGGAGCCGCGGACGATTTGTCTTGCGCTCCGCGCCGGGATGCATAAGTATGCATGGCCATGCAG
The DNA here is from genome assembly GCA_035702105.1 of Myxococcales bacterium. Taxonomy (GTDB): domain Bacteria; phylum Myxococcota; class Myxococcia; order Myxococcales; family 40CM-4-68-19; genus 40CM-4-68-19. The sequence continues at coordinate 14,382 of DASSQZ010000169.1, forward strand.
ACCGTTCCGGTCGGGATCATCGGCGCGTCCGGGTACAGCGGCCTCGAGGCCAGCCGCATCCTCGCGCTCCATCCGCACGTCGAGCTGAGGCTCCTGGGCAGCGACAAGTGGACGGGCGAGGCGGCGGGCCGCCGCGCGGGCCTGCGGGGCGCCGCGGGAAAGCTCACCTACGCGCCCTGGGACCGGTGCGCCGCCCTGGCGCGCGACTGCGCCGCGGTGCTGCTCGCCACTCCCGCGGAGGCGTCGCTGGAGCTGGCGCCGGGACTGATCGAGGCGGGGGTGAAGGTCATCGACCTGTCCGGAGCATTCCGCCTGCGCGACGCGGCGCTCTACCAGAAGTTCTACGGCTTCGCGCATCCCCGCCCCGCCCTCCTCGAAGAGGCGTTCTACGGCCTGCCCGAGTTGGCCCGCGCGCCCCGCGGAACCCGCCTCGTCGCAAACCCCGGTTGCTATCCCACCGCCGCGGCCCTGGCGCTCGCGCCGCTGGTCGAGGCGGGACTGCTGGTCCCCGAGCGGCTGATCGTCGACGCCGCCTCCGGCGTCACCGGCGCCGGACGCAAGGCCTCGGAGGACTTCTCCTTCGCCGAGGTCGACGGCGACTTCCGCGCCTACCGGGTGCTGCGGCACCAGCACCAGCCCGAGATCGCCCAGACCCTCGGGCGGCCGGTCACCTTCACCCCTCACCTGCTGCCGGTGAAGCGCGGCATCCTCGCCACCTGCTACGGAAGGCTCGCGCCGGGCAAGCCGGCAGGCGAATTGCGCAGCGCCTTGTTGCATAAGTATGCAGGGGCGGCGTTCGTCGAGGTGCTCGACGGGCCCGATCAGGTCTCCCTCAAGGGCGTGGCCGGCACCAACGACTGCCAGGTGGCGGTGGCGGCGGACGGCGACGTGGTGGTGGCGGTGGCGGCCATCGACAATCTGGTCAAGGGCGCCGCCGGCCAGGCGGTGCAGAACCTGAATCTGGTCATGGGCTGGCCGGAGACGGCCGGCCTGGACACGCTGCGGAGGTCGCATCCGTGAAGGTTCCCAAGGGCTTCCTCTGGGCCGGCATGCAGGCCGGCATCAAGCCGAACCGCAAGGACCTGGCGCTGGTCTACAGCGAGTCGCCCTGCGCCGCGGCCGCCTGCTTCACCCAGAACCTGGCCAAGGCGGCCCCGGTGCTCGACGCGGAGAAGCGCCTGCCCTCCGAGAGCGTGCGCGCGGTGGTGATCAACAGCGGCAACGCCAACGCGCTCACCGGTCCGGAGGGGCTGGAAGACGTGAAGACCGTCTGCGAGGCGGTGGCGCGGGCGCTGAAGATTCCCGCCGCAGGCGTGGTCAGCGCGTCCACCGGAGTGATCGGGGTGCGGCTGCCCGCGCACAAGATCGTCGAGGCGGCGCCGGCGCTGGCTGCATCGCTGAGGCCCGACGCGGTGCTCGCCGCCGAGGCGATCATGACCACCGACACGCGCATCAAGCTGGGCGCGCGCACGGTGCAGATCGGCGGCAAGGAGGTGACGCTCACCTGCATCTGCAAGGGCTCGGGCATGATCGCGCCTTCGCTCGCCACCATGATCGCGGTGGTGGCCACCGACTGCGCGATCACCCCGCCGATGCTGGCGGGCGCGCTCTCGAAAGCGATGCGGCGCAGCTTCAACGCGCTCACCGTGGACGGCGACATGTCCACCAACGACTGCGTCTTCGCGCTCGCCAACGGGGCCGCAGGCAACGCGCCCATCGCCGACCCCGGCCCGGGCCTCTCCACCTTCTCGGCCGCGCTCGACGACCTCTGCAGGCAGATGGCGAAGGAGATCGCCGCCGACGGCGAAGGCGCCACCAAGCTGCTCGACGTCTCCGTCCAGGGCGCCCCCTCCGACGACGTCGCCGTCGATCTGGCCAAGGCCTGCGCCGGCTCCAGCCTGGTCAAGGCGGCCATCTTCGGCGCCGACCCCAACTGGGGCCGGGTGCTCGCCTCGATGGGCGCGCGCGCGGGAACGGCGGGCCATGCCATCGATCCGGCGGAGGCCCGCGTCAGCGTGCAGGAGATGCCGGTCTACGACCGCGCGCCCCTGGCCTACGACGCGAGCGTGCTCAAGGCGCGGATGCGCGAGCCGGAGGTGAAGGTCGCGGTCGACCTGCGCCGGGGCCCGGGCGCGGGGCAGGCCTGGGGGTGCGATCTCTCCTACGACTACGTGAAGATCAACGCCGACTACACCTCGCTCATCGTCACCCGCCCCGACGGCGGCGTGGCCAAGGACGACCGGCTCACCAACTACAGCCCCACCTTCAAGGTGCAGCTCCTCGTCGATGCGCTCGGGTACATCAAGAAGTTCTCCGGCACGCGCTGCGTGATCAAGTACGGCGGCGCGGCCATGGTGAAGGAGTCGTTGAAGAAGTCGTTCTGCGAGGACATCGGCCTGCTGCGCTCGGCCGGGCTCTTGCCCATCGTCGTCCACGGAGGCGGCCCGGAGATCACCCGCACGCTGGAGAAGCTGGGCAGCAAGGCGGAGTTCGTGGACGGGCAGCGGGTCACCAACGCCTCCGACCTCAAGGTGGTGGAGATGGTGCTCACCGGATCCATCAACACCGAGCTCGTGACCCTGCTCAACCAGGAAGGCAGCGCGCTCGCGGTGGGCGTCTCGGGAAAGGACGGCGGCCTCATCCGCGCGCGCAAGCTGGTGCAGGAGGGGCGCGATCTCGGTCAGGTGGGCGAGGTCACGCGCATCAACCGCGGTTTCCTCGAGATGCTGCTGCAGCAGGGGTACGTGCCCATCATCTCCCCGGTGGGGCTCGGCGAGGACGGGCAGAGCTACAACATCAACGCCGACACCGTCGCGGCGGAGATCGCCGTCTCCATCGGCGCCCAGAAGCTCATCTATCTCTCCGACGTGCCGGGAATCCTCCGCGCCGGCGAGCTGGTGGGCCAACTCACCGCCGCCAGCCTGCAGGCGCTGATCGCCGACGGCACCATCTCGGGCGGCATGGTCGCCAAGGCCAGGAGCATCCTCAAGGTGCTGGCGGGAGGCGTGCCCAACGTGCACCTCCTCGACGGCCGGGTCCCGCACTCCATCATCGGCGAGCTCTTCACCGACCACGGCGTGGGGAGCTGGGTGCGCGCGGCATGAGGCCACTGGACCACATCCGCGGCGGCGGGGTGCGGCACGTCAAGCCCACCAAGGAGCGCCGGCAGGACGCCATCCGGCGGGCCCTGCGGATGAAGCGCATCGCCACCCAGCAGGAACTGGTGGAGACGCTCGCGCAGGACGGCATCGAGGCTACCCAGGCCACCCTCTCGCGCGACCTGGCGGAGCTCGGGGTCCTGCGCGTCTCGCGGCCGGAAGGCGCCGTCTACGAGCTGGAGCCGCCTGCGGCACAGGCCTCGCCGCAGCTCGAGGAGCTGGGCGAGAACGTGCTCTCGCTCCACGACAACGAGGCGCTGGTGGTGCTGCGCACCCGGCCGGGAATGGCGTCGGCGGTGGCGCTGGCCATCGACAACGCCCGCCTGCCGGAGTGCCTGGGCACGCTCGCAGGCGACGATACCCTCTTTGCAACACCCGCGCGCGGCGTCGCGACGCGGCGTCTCTCGCAACAGATCCGGATCCTTTTCGGAAGGGAGCTGTAGATGGCAACGCGGCAGAAGGTCGTCCTCGCATATTCCGGCGGTCTCGACACCAGCGTGCTCGTGCGCATCCTCACCGACGAGTACGGCTACGACGTCATCGCCTGTCACGCGGACGTGGGCGAGTCCAAGGACCACGAGAAGCTGAAGAAGAGGGCGCGCGAGGCCGGCGCGGTGGCGGCGGAGATCGTCGACGCCAAGGAGGAGTTCGCCACGGACTTCTGCTTCCCGGCGCTGCAGGCCAACGCGCTCTACCAGGGCGTGTACCCGCTCTCCGCCGCGCTCTCGCGGCCGCTGATCGCCCGGCACCTGGTGGCGGCGGCGCGCAAGCATGGCGCCACCGCGGTGGCCCACGGCGCCACCGGCAAGGGCAACGACCAGGTGCGCTTCGACCTGGCGGTGAAGGGAATGGCGCCCGACCTCAAGATCCTGGCCCCGCAGCGCGAGCGCAACATCACCCGCGACGCGGCCATGGAGTACGCGGCGAAGCACGGCATCGAGGTGCCCACCACGAAGAAGAGCATCTTCTCCATCGACGAGAACCTCTGGGGCCGCAGCATCGAGGGCGGCGCGCTGGAAGACCCGGCGCAGGAGCCGCCGGAAGCCGCGTTCGCCTGGACCCGGAGCATCGAGGACGCGCCGAACACGCCCGGATACGTCAAGATCGGCTTCGAGAAGGGCCTGCCCGTCACCGTCAACGGCGAGAAGCTCAAGCCCGCCGCGCTCATCGCCAAGGTGGGCGAGATCGCGGGCCTCCACGGCGTGGGCCGCATCGACCTGATGGAAGACCGCGTGGTGGGCATCAAGAGCCGCGAGACCTACGAGTGCCCGGCGTCGGTGGCGCTGATCGCCGCCCACCAGGAGCTGGAGCGGTTCACCGTCATGGGCGATGCGCTGCGGGTCAAGGCGCAGCTCGACCAGCGCTTCGCGCAGCTCACCTACGAGGGCTTCTGGTTCAGCCCGCTGCGCCTGGCGCTGCAGGCCTTCAACGACCAGCTCGCCCGGACGGTCGACGGCGAGGTGACGCTGAAGCTCTTCAAGGGATCGATGCGGGCGGTGGGCCGCACCTCTGCTCACGGCCTCTACAACCACGCCCTCAGCACCTACGGGGTGGAGGACCGGTTCGACCACCGCGCCGCCGAGGGCTTCATCCACCTGCTCGGGCTGCAGCTCCAGGAGTTCGCCCGGCAGCACGGCGGAATCGGGAAGTGAGCATCGTCGGCTCCGGCGCGGCCTCGGGCGGAGCGCAGCTCCTGCCCGAGGTGCTGGCCTTTTCCAGCTCGCTGCCGCTGGACCGGCAGCTCCTGCGCGAGGACGTGATCGGGTCGATGGCGCACCTGATCATGCTCTCGCGCACCGGAATCGTGCCGCGTGAGTCGGCGGAAAAGATCCGCGCCGCGCTGGCGCGAGTGCTGGAAGGCACGCCGGAGCTTCCCGACGAGGAGGACGTGCACATGGCGGTGGAGACGCTGCTCGCGCGCGAGCTGGGCGAGACCGCCGGCATGCTGCACACCGCGCGCTCGCGCAACGACCAGGTGGCGCTGGACCTGCGCCTGCACGTCCGCGAGCAGTGCGCGCTGGCGCTCGGCGAGCTGGCCGGATTGATCGACGAGCTGGCTGCCCGCGCCGAGGCAGAGCGGGACACGCTGCTGCCCGGTTACACGCACCGGCAGCGCGCGCAGCCCGTCAGCGCCGCCTACTACCTCTGCGCCTGGGGCGCCATGTTCGCACGCGATCTCGCCGCGCTGCAGCCTCCGGACGACCTGGCGCTGGGGGTCGGCGCGCTGGGAGGCACGTCGCTTCCCATCGACCGGGAACAGGTGCGCAGGCTCCTGCGCTTCGGCCAGGTGACGCTCAACGGCCTCGACACGGTGGGCGACCGCGACTTCGCGCTCGACTTCTCCTACGCGGCGGCGAAGTCCCTCCTCCACGCCAGCCGCATCGCCGCCGACGTGATCGACTTCTCCACCGCCGAGTTCGGGTACGTGCGCCTGGACGACGAGATCGCCATGGGCTCGTCGATGATGCCGCAGAAGCGCAACCCGGATCTCTTCGAGCTGATCCGCGGCAAGTGCGGCCGCGCCGTGGGGAACCTCGCCTCCCTGCTGGTCACGGTGAAGGGCCTGCCCGGCGGGTACAACCGCGACCTGCAGGAGGACCGGCAGCCGCTGCTGGAGACGGGCCCGCTCCTGCTCTCGGTGCTGCGGATGCTGCGGCTGGGCCTTCCGCGCGTGCGCTTCGACAGGGAGCGCGCCCGGGCCGCTCTCGAGGACGGGGCCACCGCGGCCACCGACGTTGCGGAGGCGCTGGCCCAGACCGGCGTTCCCTTCCGCACCGCGTACAAGCTCACCGGCGCGCTGGTGCGCAGGTGCACGGACGCGGGCGTGCCGCTCTCCCGCGCGCCGCTCCAGCTCGCCCGGGCGGTGGACCCGCGCTTCACGGCGGAGATCCTCGGGGCGGCCGACGCGGCCGCCGCCGTGGCGCGGAAGAAGAATGCCGGCGGCCCCGGCAGGGCTTCCATCGACGCGCAGATTGCCGTACTCCACGCTGCAGCGGCCGAAGCCCGCCGTCGCGCCGAGCGGATCCCGCGGCTGGATCTGCTCTTCGCGGAGTTGAAGGAGGCGCCCCTGTGAAGCGCGATTTCCTGACGCTGACCGACTTCTCCCTCGAGGAGCACCGCGCGCTCTTCCATCGCGCGGCCGATCTCAAGGCCCGCAGGCGCGCCGGGGAAGCGGTGACGACCCTCGCCGGCCGGTCGCTCCTCCTGCTCTTCGAGAAGGCCTCCACCCGCACCCGCATCTCCTTCGAGGCGGCCATCGGCCAGCTCGGCGGGAACGCCATCGCGCTGCCCACCGCGGAGAGCCAGATCGCGCGCGGCGAGACGCTGGAGGACACGGCCCGGGTCGCGTCGCGCTACGTGGACGCGATCATGTTCCGGACCCACGGCGACGACCGGCTGCGCGCCTTCGCCAACGCCGCCACCGTGCCGGTGATCAACGGCCTCTCCGACGGCGGCCATCCCGTGCAGGTCCTCGCCGACCTCTTCACCATCGAGGAGCGGCTCGGCAGCGTGCAGGGAAAGACGCTCGCCTTCGTCGGCGACTGCGCCTCGAACATGGCGCTGTCGTTCTGCGAGGCGGCGCCGATCTTCGGCTTCCACCTGCGGCTGGCGGCGCCGGAAGGATACCGGCCTCCGGCCGAGGCCTTGCGCGGCGCGCAGGTCATGTCCGACCCGCGCGAGGCGGTGCACGGCGCCCGCGTGGTGATCACCGACGTCTTTGTCAGCATGGGCCAGGAGAAGGAAGCCGCGGCCCGCAAGCAGGCGTTCTCCGGCTTCATCGTCGACGAGGCGCTGCTCGCCCGCGCGCACAAGCACGCCGTCGTGCTGCACTGCCTGCCCGCCCACCGCGGCGAGGAGATCTCGGCCCGCGTGCTCGACGGGCCGCAGTCCGCGGTCCTCGACGAGGCGGAGAACCGGCTGCACCTGCAGAAGGCGCTGCTGGAGAAGCTGATCCTGCGGTAGTTGGCGGCGACCCCGGGAGTTTTCCTAGAGGTCGAGCTTCATCCCCTCGTGCGAGGCGACGAAGCCGAGGCGCTGGTAGAAGCGATGGGCAGCCTTGCGCGACTTGTTGCTGGTGAGCTGGATGCGGGCGCAGCCGCGGCGGCGGCACTCCTCGACGATCCAGCGCATCATCGCTGCGCCGTGGCCGCGGCCGCGCAAGGGGGCGTCGATGCGGACGGCTTCGAGCTGCGCGACGAGGCCGCCGCGGCGGAGCAGGTGGCGGATGAAGGTCAGCATGAAGGTGCCGGCGAGGCGGCCCTCCACCTCCGCGACCCAGGTGCCGTTCCACGCCGAGGCCTGCATCTCGCGCAGCGCCTCTGCGTAGCAGGGCGCATCCGGCGGCAGCTCGTCGGAGGTGGTGGCGCGGTCCTGGAAGAGCAGCCGCAGGACGCCAGGCAGATCCCCTTCCACCGCTCGCCGGATGTGCATGGGCCCCCACTGTCATGGCCGCTGGCCGGGGGAATCCGGCTCACGCCTCGCTTGATGTTCAGGAGCTGACAGATGGTTCATCCGGTGAACCAGCTCGGTTCAGCCGCGTCAGGCCGCCTTCTCCTTCACGCCGCCCCGGTGGCCGCCCGCTCGCCCTTCTGCCCGACGGCCAGGATGCCCTTCAAGACGAGGCTTGCTGGTACTCCTGCAGGCTCTTCACCGTGAGCGGACCCTCGCGGAGCGCCTCGATGGCGGCCACCGCGGCGCGGCAGCTGGTGAGCGCGGTGAAGTAGGGAATCCCGTGCATCAGCGTCTGCCGGCGGATGCTGTAGCTGTCGTCGATGGCCTTCTTGCCGCTGGTGGTGTTGAAGACCAGGTCGATCTCGCGGTCGATGAGCTTGTCCACCACGTGCGGCCGGCCTTCGGTCACCTTGTACACCAGCGTGCAGGGAACTCCGCGCGCCTGGAAGAACTCCGCCGTGCCGCGCGTGGCCACGATCTCGAAGCCCAGCTTGACGAGGCGCGCTCCCAGCTCGGCAGCGCCGGGCTTGTCGTCGTCGCGCACGGAGATGAACACGCGCCCCCGCAAGGGCAGCGCGTTGCCGGCGCCGATCTGCGCCTTGGCGAAAGCGCGCGGGAACGAGTCGTCGACGCCCATCACCTCGCCGGTGGAGCGCATCTCCGGGCCGAGGATGGTGTCGGCCTTGGAGAAGCGGTGGAAGGGAAAGACCGCTTCCTTGACGCTCAGGTGGCGCGGCACAACCGTCCCGCGGATGCCCTGCTCGGCCAGCGACTTGCCCACCGTGCAGAGCGCGGCGATGCGCGCCCAGGGGATGCCGGTGGCCTTGCCCACGAACGGCACGGTCCGCGATGCGCGCGGGTTCGCCTCCAGCACGTAGATGCTCCTGCCCTGCACCGCGAACTGCACGTTCATGCAGCCCACCACCGAAAGCCGGCGCGCGAGCGCCAGCGCCTGGCGCGAGATCTCCGCCACCACGTCCTTCGGCAGCGAGAAGGGCGGCAGGGCGCAGGCCGAGTCGCCGGAGTGGATTCCTGCCTCCTCGATGTGCTCCATCACCCCGGCGACGACGTACTCCTTGCCGTCGCCCACGCAGTCCACGTCCACCTCGGTTGCGTCCTTGAGGAAGCGGTCGATGAGGATGGGCCGCTCCTCGGAGGCCTGCACCGCCTCACGCGAGTAGTGCTCGAGGCCTTCGTCGTCGTAGACGACCTCCATGGCGCGGCCGCCGAGCACGAAGCTCGGCCGCACCATCACCGGGTAGCCGATGCGCCGCGCGGTGGACAGCGCCTCCTCGAAGCTGCGGGCCATCCCGTTCTCGGGCTGCTTCAATTTCAGATCTTCCACCACCCTGGACCAGAGCTCGCGGTCCTCGGCGGCGTCGATGGCGTCCACGCTGGTGCCGAGGATGTGGATGCCCGCCCGTTCCAGGCCGCGCGCCAGTTTCAGGGGAGTCTGTCCCCCGAACTGGACGATGGCGCCGATGGGCTTCTCCCGCCGTGCGATGGCGAGCACGTCCTCCAATGTCAGGGGCTCGAAGTAGAGTCGGTCGCTGGTGTCGTAGTCGGTGGACACCGTCTCGGGGTTGCAGTTCACCATCAGGGTTTCGTAGCCGGCTGCCCTGAGAGCGAAGGAGGCCTGCACGCAGCAATAGTCGAACTCCACGCCCTGCCCGATGCGGTTGGGACCCGATCCGAGGATGAGCACCTTCTTGCGGTCGTCGGGGCGGACCTCGTCCTCCTCCTCGTAGGAAGAGTAGAGGTACGGGGTGTTCGCCTCGAACTCCGCGGCGCAGGTGTCGACGCGCTTGAACACGGGGTGCAGGCCCATGGCCTCGCGCTGCATGGCGACGTCCGCCTCGGTGCGGCCGGTGAGCCGCGCGATGCGCCGGTCCGAGAAGCCGAGGCGCTTCCAGCGGACCAGCTCGGGCACCGGTGCGCCCTCGCCGGCGCGGCGGGAGGATTCGGCGATCTCCCGCTCCGCGTCCACCAGGGCGCGGATCTCGCGGATGAACCAGGGATCGATCGCGCAGAGGCCGAACAGTTCCTGCGTGGAGATGCCGGCGCGGCAGGCCTCGGCCAGCCAGAAGAGCCGGCGCGGCCTCGCCACCTTCACCTCCTGGCGGATGCGCTCCAGCTCGGCAGGCGTGTATTCCGGCCCGGGCCCGTCGCGCTTGAGCGGCGAATCCAGCCCGTCGGTGCCGTTCTCCATCGACCGCAGGGCCTTCTGCAGGGCGATGGCGAAGGTGCGCCCGATGGACATGACCTCGCCCACCGACTTCATCGAGGTGGTCAGCGTCTGGTCCGCGTGGGGGAACTTCTCGAAGTTGAAGCGCGGGATCTTCAC